>DATHVS010000296.1:0-5893 GCA_035461195.1 Nocardioidaceae bacterium | reverse complement strand
CACCTACGACGCGTCGATCGCCGACCGGGTCATCGAGGTCTCCGACGCCGACTCGTTCGCGATGACCCGGCGGCTCGCCCGTGAGGAGTCCCTGCTGGTCGGCGGGTCCTCGGGCATGGCCGCCTTCGCCGCCATCCAGCTCGCCCACGAGCTCAGCCAGGAGCCCGGCGGCGAGGACGCGGTGATCGTGGTGCTGCTGCCCGACTCCGGTCGGGGCTATCTGACGAAGGTCTTCAACGACGAGTGGCTCGGTCAGTACGGCTTCCTGCCGCCCGCCGGTGTGCAGACCGTCGGCGAGGTGCTCCGCGGCAAGGACGGCTCGCTGCCCGCGCTCGTGCACACCCACCCCCACGAGACGATCTCCGAGGCGATCGCGATCCTTCGGGAGTACGGCGTCTCGCAGATGCCCGTGGTCCGCGCCGAGCCGCCGATCGTCGCTGCCGAGGTGGCCGGGTCCGTGTCCGAGCGCGCCCTCCTCGACGCGCTGTACGCCGGGAAGGCGAAGCTCTCCGACCTCGTGGAGCACCACATGGGCGAGCCGCTTCCATCCATCGGCTCCAACGAGCCGGTCGCCGCGGCCGTGGGTGCCCTCGAGGGAGCCGACGCCCTGCTGGTGCAGGAGGACGGCAAGCCCGTGGGCGTGGTCACCCGCCAGGACCTGCTCTCCTACCTCGCCCGGGGCTGACCCGAGGCGGGCCTGATCCGGGTGAGCTGCTCACCGAGCTCCGAGAGCGGCCTTGCTTCTGCGTCCTTGGCCGACATCAGCGTGACCGGCAGCGGCCACGGGATGGCTAGCTGGGGGTCGTCGTGGGCGATGGTCAGGTCCTCGCTCGGGTCGTGGGCGCGGTCGATCCGGTAGGAGGTGTCGGCCGGCTCGGTCAACGCCTGGAAGCCGTGCGCGCAGCCGGGTGGGATGTAGACCGACGTCTGCGCGTCCCCGTCGAGGTCGAAGGACTCCCACGTACCGAAAGTTGGTGAATCGGGCCGGAGGTCGACGACCACGTCGAAGATCGCCCCGGACGAGCAGCGCACCAGCTTCGCCTCCCCGAGGCCGGTGCGGATGTGGAGCCCACGAAGGACGCCCCGCCCGGACCGGGAGAGGGAGTCCTGGACGAACGAATCCGGCCTGATTCCCGCCTGGGAGGCGACTTCTGCGTCATAGGTCCGGGCGAAGAACCCGCGCTCGTCACGATGTGCCGAGGTGGTGAGAACCAACACTCCCGGGATGGTCGTCTCGCTGAAGTCCATGCGGCCCCCTGCCGTGTCGAGAAGCGGTCAACAGGGGAGGACCGGGGGCTTTTCGTACAAACCGGAAACCGGTCTCCCCGATTCTCCTGCGTGCCAGCATGACAAAGCATCGGACCCGAATCAGAAGAACCCGTGGGGGGATCCATGAAGACTGTGCCGTTGTGTCGACTGTGCTCGGCGGAGCTGACCCACACCTTCGTCGACCTCGGCATGTCACCGCCGTGCGAGAACTACCTGACCGGCGAGGAGATCGACACGGGCGAGATGTTCTACCCCTTGCACGTGAGGGTGTGTCCACAGTGCCTGCTCGTGCAGCTTCCGGCGTACATCCCGGCCGAGGACATCTTCACCCACTACGCGTACTTCTCCTCCTACAGCGACTCCTGGGTCAAGCACGCGGAGACCTTCGTGGAGACCGCGCAGGAGCGGCTCGGCCTGGGGGCGGAGTCCTTCGTCGTCGAGGTCGCCAGCAACGACGGCTACCTTCTCCAGCACTGCGTGAGCAGGGGCATCCCCTGCCTGGGCGTCGAGCCGGCGGCCAACGTCGCGGAGGCGGCCATCGAGCGGGGCGTCCCGACCGAGGTGTTGTTCCTCGGGGAGGAGACCGGTGCGAAGGTGGCGCACGAGCACGGGAAGGCCGACCTGGTCGTCGCCGACAACGTGTTCGGTCACGTGCCCGACATCGTCGACTTCAGCAAGGGGATGCGCGCGTTGCTCGCCGACGACGGCCACGTCGTGATCGAGATCCCGCACCTGCTGAAGCTGATCGAGGGCAACGAGTTCGACACGATCTACCACGAGCACTACCAGTACCTGAGCTTGCTCACGACCCAGCGCGTCCTTGCCACGGCGGGTCTGAGCGTCGTGGACGTCGAGGAGCTGCCGACGCACGGCGGTTCGTTGCGGACCTGGTCGACCCCCATCGAGCGGAGCGTGCAGCCGTCGGCCGCGGTCGCCGAGGTGCTCGCCGACGAGGAGCGGGCAGGGCTGCACACGCTGGAGGGGTACGACGGTTTCGCTCCCAAGGTCATGAAGGCGCGCAGCGACCTGATGGAGTTCCTCTTCGAGTGCAAGAGGGCAGGGGCGGTCGTCGCCGGCTACGGGGCGCCGGGCAAGGGCAACACCCTGCTGAACTACTGCGGCATCCGGTCTGACCTGATCTCCTTCACCGTCGACCGCAACCCGTTCAAGCACGGAAAGTTCCTGCCCGGGACACACATCCCGATCCACCCTGTCGAGAAGATCGCCGAGGTCGAGCCCGACTTCGTCCTGATCATGCCGTGGAACCTCCGCAAGGAGATCTCCCAGCAGCTGACCTATGTCCGGGAGTGGGGCGGCCGGCTCGTCGTCGCCCTCCCGGAGCTCGAAGTTCTCTGAACCGACTGAGAGGCCCGTCGCGATGAAGGTGGTTCTGTTCTGTGGAGGGTTCGGGATGCGGATGCGTTCCGGGTCGGAGTCCCTACCCAAGCCGATGATGCCGATCGGCACTCGTCCGGTCCTCTGGCACGTGATGCGCTACTACGCGCACTTCGGCCACAACGAGTTCATCCTCTGCCTCGGCTACGGAGCGCACGCGGTGAAGGACTACTTCCTCAACTACCGCGAGACCGGGTCGAACGACTTCGTGCTCACCAAGGGCGGCCAGCACATCGACATGCTGGGCACGGACATCAGCAACTGGTCGATCACGTTCATCGACACCGGTCTCAACTCCGCCATCGGGGAGCGGCTGCGCCGGGTGCGACCCTACCTGGAGGGCGACGAGGTCTTCCTGGCCAACTACGGGGACGTGCTGACCGACGCCCCGATGAACGAGATCGTCGACGACTTCGTCGAGACCGACGCGGTGGGCTGCATGCTGGCGGTCAAGCCCCAGGACTCCTTCCACGTCGTGAACATGGTGGAGGGCAACCGGGTCACCGGGCTCACTGCGGTCGCCGACATGTCCATGCGCATCAACGGCGGCTACTTCGTCCTCCGCCAGGGGATCTTCGACTACCTCAACGAGGGCGAGGACCTGGTCATGGACGGCTGCGTCCGGGCGGCTCGGGACGACAAGCTCTACGCGGTGCCCTACGACGGCTTCTGGGCGCCGATGGACACCCTCAAGGAGCGGACCGCACTCGAGGACCAGTACCACAAGGGCATCCGTCCGTGGGCTCTGTGGCTCGACCGGCCCGTCGACGGGCCCACCGAGCGAGCCCCCGCCGGTGTGGCTGCCGGTGGGGCCGGCGCCGGCCTGCCGCCGGAGATCCCGCTGCCGCGGCGCTCGGGCGAGGACCGGTGACGGAGCCGACGTCGGGGACGAGCCAGAGATGATCGACCTGATGCCTGCCGACGGCCCTCTCGAGGTGCTGTGCCTCGGCGCGCACCCCGACGACATCGAGATCGGCTGCGGAGGACTGCTGCTCGAGCTCTCGCGCCGGCCCGAGGCCGCGGTGGCCGGTGTGGTCCTCACCGGCGAGGGTCGGCGGAAGAAGGAGGGACAGGAGTCCCTGCCCAGGTTCTTCCCCGGGGCCGACGTACAGGTCCTCGGGCTGCCGGACGGACGGCTCCCCGCCCACTGGAACGAGGTCAAGGAGGCTCTCGAGGAGGTGGGGCGGGCCCACCGGCCCGACGTCGTCCTCGCCCCACGACCCGACGACGCGCACCAGGACCACCGGCTCCTCGGAAAGCTGGTGACCACTGTCTGGCGGGACAGCCTGGTGCTGCACTACGAGATCCCCAAGTGGGACGGTGACCTGCCCAGGCCCACGCACTACGTCCCCGTCGCTCCGGAGCGGGCACGACAGAAGGTGGAGCTGCTGAACGCGGCCTTCCCCTCGCAGCTGGACCGGGACTGGTGGGACGACGAGTTCTTCCTCGGCCTGATGCGCTTGCGCGGCGTGGAGAGCCGGTGCCGGTACGCCGAGGCGTTCACGGCGTCCAAGGTGAGGATCGACCTGACCTCGGGGGCCGGGCACCGGTGAGCAGCGGCAGGGTGAGCACGGACGTGGCCGACCTGATCGGTCAGCTGGCGCCGGGCGTGGCTTCGGCCCATGACGTCGGCGCCCGCCTGCATGCCACGATGGAGGAGCTCTATCCCATCTGCCGAAGCATCACCGGCGACGGGGTGCGCGCGACGCTGGACGTCCTCGAGAAGGCCGTGCCGCTCCAGCGACAGGCGGTGCCGTCGGGGCACCAGGCGTTCGACTGGACGGTCAACGACGAGTGGAACGTCCGCGACGCCTACGTGGCAGACCGGCACGGCGAGCGCGTGATCGACTTCCGGCGGCACAACCTGCACCTCGTCAGCTACAGCACCCCGGTGCGCGAGACGATGTCCCTCGAGGAGCTCCGGCCGCACCTGCACACGCTCCCGGACCGGCCCGACCTGATTCCGTACCGCACCACCTATTACCACCGCACCTGGGGCTTCTGTCTCGCCCACAACGAGCTCGAGCGGCTCGACGAGGGTCCGTTCGAGGTGGTGGTCGACACCACCCTCGAGCCCGGAGAGCTCACGTACGGCGAGCTGGTCGTGCCCGGTGAGAGCTCGGACGAGGTGATCCTCAGCGCCCACCTGTGCCACCCCTCGCTCGCCAACGACAACCTCTCGGGACTCGTCGTGGCCACCGAGCTGGCCCGGCTGCTCGGGTCGCTGGACAGACGCCGCTACACTTACCGGTTCCTGTTCGCCCCGGGCACGATCGGGTCGATCACCTGGCTGAGCCGCAACCCCGAGGTGTGGCCGCGGATCCGGCACGGCCTGGTCCTCACCGGCCTCGGCGGCCCGGGGGCGCTGGTGTACAAGCAGACCCGGCGCGGCGACCGCACGGTGGACCGGGCGGCGAGCCACGTGGTGCTGCGCGACGGCGGGGAGGTCCGCGGCTACTCCCCGTACGGGTACGACGAGCGCCAGTACAACTCCCTCGGGTTCGACCTGCCGGTCGGCAGGCTCTCGCGTACGCCGCACGGGGAGTATCCGGAGTACCACACCTCGGCCGACGACCTGGACTTCGTCACCCCCGACCAGCTCGTCGGTTCCCTCCGCGCGCTGCTCGAGATCGTCGACGTGCTGGAGAACGATCGGGTCCTGCGCAACACCAGCCCCTACGGCGAGCCGCAGCTCGGCAAGCGCGGGCTCTACCCCACCGTCGGAGGCAGGAGCGCCGACGACGAGGTGATGGCGATGCTGTGGACCCTCGCCTACGCCGACGGCAGCACGTCCCTGCTCGAGATCAGCGAGATCTCCGGGATGCCGTTCGCCGCGGTGCGCGACGCGGCCGCGAAGCTGTCTGTTCCCGGCCTGCTCGTGGACGAGTAGGCGCGGTTGACCCGGTCGTCGACCGGGGGGCCCAGCCCTCAGCGGATGCGACGTGCCATCGACCCAGGGGGCGCTCCGAGCACGTCCTCGTGCAGGATCGCGGCGAGCGCCTCGACCCCGTCCACCAGGCGCGGTCCCGGGCGAGCGAAGGAGGCGTTGGCGTCCACCGCCCACACGGGCACGGCCTCTGGAAGGTGACCGGCTGCCACGACCTTCTGGGCAAGCGCCGCCGACTCCTCGAGGCCGTAGCCGCAGGGGGCGCACACGACGACCTCCGGCGCGGTCGCGGCAACGTCGGCCCACCCCGACCGGTAGGACTTCTCGCCCGCCGTGCCGAGG
>DATHVS010000295.1:0-10353 GCA_035461195.1 Nocardioidaceae bacterium | reverse complement strand
GCTCCATCCAGTCCATGACGGCGCCGCCCTCGTGGACCTCACCGATCTTGTAGGTGATGCCGGTGTAGAACAGGATCCGCTCGGTGGTGGTGGTCTTGCCGGCGTCGATGTGCGCCATGATGCCGATGTTGCGGACCTTGTCGAGGTCCGTGGTGATGTCGACGGCCACTTGTGTCAGTTCCCTCGGAGTCTGGTGCTGGGGTCAGGTGGGTTACAGCGTTGATGAGGAGTACGCCGGCCGGGGCAGTCCTTGTGGGACCCACCGGCGGCGTACCTCCGGGTCACCAGCGGTAGTGCGCGAAGGCCTTGTTGGACTCGGCCATCTTGTGGGTGTCCTCACGGCGCTTCACTGCCGCACCGAGGCCGTTGGAGGCGTCGAGGATCTCGTTCATGAGGCGCTCGGCCATCGTCTTCTCACGACGTGCCTGGGCGTAGCCGACCAGCCAGCGCAGCGCGAGGGTTGTGGAGCGGCTGGCGCGGACCTCGACCGGGACCTGGTAGGTGGCGCCACCGACACGGCGGCTGCGGACCTCGAGGGCCGGCTTGACGTTGTCGAGCGCGCGCTTGAGCGTCACCACCGGGTCGGTGCCGGTCTTCTCACGGCACCCCTCGAGGGCGGTGTAGACGATGCGCTGGGCAACCTGCTTCTTGCCGTCCTGCAGCACCTTGCTGACCAGCTGCGTGACGATCGGGCTGCCGTAGACCGGGTCGACGACGACCGGGCGCTTCGGGGCGGGACCCTTGCGCGGCATTAGCTCTTCTCCTTCTTCGCGCCGTAGCGGCTGCGAGCCTGCTTGCGGTTCTTCACACCCTGGGTGTCGAGCGAACCGCGGATGATCTTGTAGCGGACACCGGGAAGGTCCTTCACACGACCACCGCGCACGAGCACGATCGAGTGCTCCTGCAGGTTGTGGCCCACACCCGGGATGTAGGCCGTGACCTCGATCCCGCTGGAGAGGCGCACACGGGCGACCTTCCGGAGAGCGGAGTTCGGCTTCTTGGGGGTGGTCGTGTAGACACGCGTGCACACGCCACGTCGCTGGGGCGAACCCTTCAGAGCGGGCGTCTTGTTCTTCGACACCTTGTCCTGGCGGCCCTTACGGACCAACTGCTGGATGGTGGGCACCGCGCGGTTCTCTTTCCTCTTCGGTGATGCTGTCTAGGTCAAGCTGTGCTGGTCGCTGCGTGGGCCGGAGCCCTTGTCCTCCCGGACCCTCCCCCGCGGTCGGGCGTGTCGCCTGTCCCACGGCTCACCGCAGAAATCTCCGCGGCAAAGGAGCGCTTCGGTCGAACGCTGCGATCGCAGCCACGTGGCTCCCGATCGAACCTGCCCATGTCGTGCCGGTGGGCGTCGGTTCCGATTCGGAGCACACGCGATGGCCTGGGTCGACCCAGGCACGCTGAAAAAGATTACCGGTTCGCCGGAGCGCGGTCAAAACGGGAGGGCTGCACCTCCACCAGACCCCCGTACACCACCCGTTCGGTGGGCGGGGATGGTCCGTTCGTCCGAATTGGCCCGGTTTCCGAGACCCAGAGGGGGCCGTTGACTGACGATACTACTCATGGGGGGCCTCATTGAACGCAACGCCGAGATGTCGGCGGCGCAGGACATGCTCGACGCCGCGGTGGCGGGTGCGGGTCGCTCGGTGCTGTTCGCGGGACCGGCCGGCATCGGCAAGTCGGCCCTCGTCGCTCATACCCAGAAGCTCGCGAGAGCAGCCGGCTTCAAGGTGCTGAGCTCGTGTCCTACCCCGGTCTCCACCGGCCTGTCGCACGGGGTGGTGCGCGACTGGCTGGGGCCCCTGGTCCGGTCGACGAGCCCGGGTACACCGCCTTTCGACGGGCCGGCCGCCGACCTCGCCGAGGCCCTCGAGGCGTCGACCTCTGCTCACCGCGTCTGGAACCTCGCGGGCCTCGACTACGCCCTGACCTGGGTCGTCGAGAGCCTGGCCGAGCACCAGCCCCTCCTCGTGGTGGTCGACGACGTGCAGTGGGTCGACGTCGGCTCGCTCCAGCTGCTGGACCTCCTGTCGGCGCGGCTGCACCTCATGCCGGTCGCGCTCGTGCTGGCGCTGCGCTCGGGAGAGCCCACTCTCGCCCCCGACATCGTCGACCGGCTCGCGGCGCGGGCCACCGCCCTCGAACCTGCTCCCCTGTCGGTCCTCGGAGTCGAGGCTGCCCGACGGCAGATGGAGGAGACCGATGGACTGCGGGGTGTCTCCGCCCAGGAGCTGCACCGCCTGACCGGCGGGGTGCCCTACCTGCTCGCGGAGCTGATCCGTTCCGGGACCCCGGCCGTCCCCCCTCGGAGCGTCGTGGACTCGGTGCGCGAACGGTTGAGCCGACTCGCTCCCGAGGCGGTCGGTGTGGCGCGCGCCACGGCCGTCCTCGGCGACGAGGCGGCGCTCGACGCGCTCGCCGACCTCACCGGCCGCAGCGTCGCCGGTCTCGCCGACCCGCTCGAGATGCTCACCCACGCGGGGATCCTCACCCTCGGCATGTGGCGCGCCCGGCCCGCACACCCGCTGGTCGCTGAGGCCATCCTCTCGACCCTGACGCCCTCGGAACGCTCGGAGCTGCACCGGTCGGCCGCGGTGTACCTGGGCAAGAAGGGCTGCTCCCAGCAGGTGGTGGCCAGCCACCTCGTGCACACCCTTCCCGACGAGGACCGTGCCGTCGTCGAGCTGCTTCGCGCCGTCGGGGAGGAGTCGCTCCGTGCGGGCGCCTCGGACGTGGCCGCGCGCCAACTGCTTCGCGCCGTCGGCGAGACCCGGCCCGAGGACACCGACCCAGGGCTCCTCGCTCTCGCTGCCTCGGCCCACCTCCACGCCGGTCACCGGGACGAGGCCTTCGACCTGTGGGGCCGGGCCCTGGACCGCGCCGACGACCCCGCGGATCGCGCCCGCCTGCTCGCCGACGTCGGTGACGTCCAGATGACGCTGGGCGAGCGTCTCGAGGCGTCCGCGACCTACCACCGTGCGGTCACCAGCCTCACCGAGGCGGGCCATGACAGCTCCTCCCCGCAGATGCGGGAGATTCTCGTGCGCATGGGCCTTACCCGAGCGCTGTACGACGGGGCCAGGGCGGAGATCGTCAACGCCGTGACCGAGGCCACGAGGCAGCCCGCCGCGGAGGACGGTCCCTGCGACCGACTGTTGTTCGCGCTCGCCGCGTCGGATCTCGCCGTCCGCGCACGTGACCGTGACCGAGCCGTGGACCTCGCACTCCGCGCTCTGGGCGACGGCGCGCTGCTCGAGGAGGAGAGCTCCGAGGGTATCGGCTTCTACGTCGCCTCCGCCGTGCTCTCCTGGGCCGACGCCTACGAGGAGAACCTCACCGCGCTCGGGGCGGCCGTGGAGGACGCCCACCGTCGCGGATCGGTGCTCGGCTTTGCCACGGCGTCGTACTGCCGGGGCCTGGTCCACTACCGGCAGGGACGCCTGCGTGAGGCTGCGGTGGAGTTCCAGTCCGCGCTCGAGCGTCGCGAGGAGGGCTGGACCGACTTCGCCGAGCCGGCCGTGGCGGGCGCCGCGCTCACCCGGCTCGGCCTCGGACGGCACGAGGAGGCCCGCGCCCTCGAGCCGGCGCTGCGCGCGGCGGCCGAGCGGGGTCAGTTCGTGTCCGCCCAGCCTCTCGCCGTGGCAGGGCTGATCCGCGCAGTCCACGGCGACCACGAGCGGGCCCTCCACGACTACCGCAAGGCCGCGCGGCTCATGGGAGCGCACCCCGACAACGCCTCGATCGTGGAGTGGCGTGAGCTCTCCGCGTGGTCGCTGACGGCGCTCCGCCGGCGGGAGGAGGCGACCGAGATGGCCGAGGAGGCCGTCGTCCACGCTCGGCAGTGGGGGGCGCCCCGGGCCCTGGGGTTCGCGCTGCGCACGCTGGCGCACGTGACACCGCGGGACCGCAGCGTCGAGCTGCTCCGGGAGGCGCTCGCTCACTTCGAGCACGCCGCCTGTACCGACTACCGGGCCCGGGCCCAGGTCGACCTCGGCCGCCTGCTTCTCGGCGGCGGCACGGAGCAGCGGGAGGAGGGCGTCGCGATGCTGCGCAGCGCTCTCGAGCACGGGCGGACCCAGGGCATCGACCCGGTCGCGCTGCGGGCCTCCCGGCTGCTCGTCCGCGCCGGGGTGTCGGTGACGGCCGGTCCCACCGGCACCCCGGTCAGTTCGCTGACCGCCGGTGAGCGCCGGGTCGTTGCACTTGCGGCAGGTGGGGAGACCAACCGGCAGATCGCGCAGCGCCTCTTCGTGACGGTCAAGGCCGTGGAGTGGCACCTCTCGAACGCCTACCGCAAGCTCGGCATCTCCTCTCGGGCCGAGCTCGGCCGCGCGCTCTACGGCGAGTCCGGCCCCAACAACAGCTCGGAGATGTGAAGCGCCCGCACCCCGGCCAGGTCGTCGAGCTGAGTGCGGCAGGAGAAGCCGTCGGCCAGGACCACCGTGCCCGGACCGGCCTCCCGCACCGCGGGTAGCAGCTGGTGCTCGGCGACGGCCACGGAGACCTCGTAGTGGCCCTTCTCGACCCCGAAGTTGCCCGCGAGACCGCAGCAGCCCCCCAGACGTGTCACCTGGGCGCCTGACCGGGCGAGCAGGCGCGCGTCGGCGTCCCAGCCCAGGACCGAGGCGTGATGACAGTGCGGCTGGGCAACCACCGTGGTGCCGGTGAGGTCGGGCGGCGTCCACCCCGGCATCGACTCCAGGTGCTCAGCGAGCGTGCGCACCCCCCGGGCAAGCTCGCCCGCTCGCGGGTCGTCGGTCAGCTGGACGAGGTCGCCACGCAGGACGGCCAGGCAGGAAGGCTCCAGCCCCACGATCGGCACGCCCGCCGTGACGTAGGGGTACAGCTCGTCCAGGGTGCGGGTGGCGAGCCGTCGGGCCGCGTCGAGCTGGCCGGTGCTGATCCACGTCAGGCCGCAACAGGTCCGCTCACCCACGACCGCCACCCGGAGGCCGGCACGCTCGAGCAGGTTCACCGCCGCCTGACCGGGTCCGGTCGCGAAGTGCTCGGTGAAGGAGTCGGCCCACAGCACCACGTCCGGACGGTCCTCCCGCGTCCGCTCACCGGCCCACCGAGAGAATCGGCGGCCGGCGAAACCGGGGATGCTCCGGCGCTGGTCGATCCCCGCGGTCGCCTTCGCCAGCCGCTGCACCGCCGGGAACCGCAGCGCTCGGTTCGCCACCGGGGCGAGAGGGCTCGAGAGCCTCGCCCACCGGGGCAGCCGGCCGAGCAGGTAGTGGCTGCGCGGTCGCAGCCGACGACGGTACCGCTGGTGGAGCGCCTCGGCCTTGTACGTCGCCATGTCCACCCCGGTCGGGCAGTCGGTCGAGCAGCCCTTGCACGCCAGACAGAGGTCCAGCGCCTCGTGGACCTCCGGGGAACGCCAGCCGTCGCGGACGAGGGAGCCGTTCACCATCTCCTGGAGCACCCGAGCGCGACCCCGCGTGGAGTCCTTCTCCTCGCGGGTGGCGACGTAGGAGGGACACATCACCCCACCGGTGCCGGTGTTGTCGGCGGTGCAGCGCCCCACGCCGGTGCACCGGTGGACCGCGCCGACCATCGAGCCCGCATCCTCCACCAGGCGCAGAGACGTCCGGGGCTCGCGGAGCCGCCGGCCCTGCCTGAGGTCCGCGTCGACCGGCCGGGGGTCGACCAGCACGCCCGGGTTCAGCACGTTGTCGGGGTCGAGGACGGCCTTCACCCCGCCGAAGAGAGCGAGGGCCGCCGGGGAGTACATCGCCGGGAGCAGCTCGGAGCGGGCCCGGCCGTCACCGTGCTCACCCGAGAGCGTGCCGCCATGCGACGCCACGAGCGCAGCCGCCTCCTCGAGGAAGGAGCGGAACCGGCGCCGCCCGGTGCCGCTCCCGTCGAGGTCGAAGTCGATGCGGACGTGGACACAGCCCTCCCCGAAGTGCCCGTAGGGGACTCCGTCGAAGCCGTAGCCGCGGAGGAGGGCGTCGAAGCCGCGGAGGTAGTCACCCAGCCGCTCGGGCGGGACCGCGGCGTCCTCCCAGCCCGCGTGCGCCGGTCGTTCCAGGCTCCGTGCTGCCAGCCCCGCCCCGTCCTCGCGGATCCGCCACAGGGCGAGCTGCTCCACGGGGTCGGTGACCACCCGGTGGTCGACCGCGCCGGCGTCGACGGCCACCGCCTCGGCCAGGGCGCGAGCCTCCCCCTCCGACGTGGCGGTCACCTCGGCGAACAGCCAGCCCGCGCCGCGAGGCAGTGCGGGTACGGCCGCGCTCCCCCGCCGGTCGAGCACGACGTCGACGATGCGCTGGTCGAGACCCTCGCAGGCGACGAGCCGGTGATGCAGCAGGCCGGTCACGGCGTCGGCGGCGTCGACCATCGAGGGGTAGCCCAGCACAGCCAGTGCCCGGTGAGGTGCGTCCTCGACCAGGGACACACGTGCCCCCAGGACCAGGCCGAGAGTGCCCTCGCTGCCCACGAGCAGCCGGTCGACCCTGCGGCCGTGCTCGGGCAGGAGGTGCTCCAAGGAGTAGCCCGACACCTGACGGCCGAACCTGCCGAACTCCGTGCGGACCGTCGCGAGGTCGCCGTCCACCACGGCAGCCAGCCGGTCGGTCAGGACGGAGGCCGTAGCCGGCGCGCCCTCCCCGAGACGGAACCGCTCCCCCGTGCCCGTCAGGACGTCGAGCCCCACCACGTTGTCGACCGTGCGACCGTAGCCGAGCGCCCGGGACCCGCAGGCGTTGTTGCCGATCATCCCGCCGACCGTGCAGCGGGTGTGCGTCGAGGGGTCCGGGCCGAACCGCAGGCCGTGACCCAGGGCTGCCTGTTGGAGGGTCGCGTGCACGGCGCCGGGCTCCACCAGGGCCGTCCGGCTCTCCGGGTCGACCTCCAGCACCCGGTCGAGGTGGCGCCGCGTGTCGACCACGACCCCGGTGCCCACGGCGTTGCCGGCGATCGACGTACCGGCTCCGCGCATGGTCAGCGGGACACGGTGCTCGCGGGCGACGGCGAGCACTGCCGCGATCTCGTCGGTGTGACGGGGGCGTACGACGACGCGCGGGACCACCCGGTAGAGCGAGGCGTCGGTGGAGTACATCGCCCGGGTCAGCGAGGAGTCGTCCACCTCGGCGACCCCTTCTCGCCGCAGCGCCGCCGTGAGGGCGCTCACCACAGCTCCAGCGACGCGCGCAGGATCGCCGCGGCGTCGTCCTCGGTGACCTCCCGCGGCGCTGTGGCGAGCAGCCGCTGCTGCTTCATCGTGCCCTGAACGAGGTCCTCGACGTCGTTGTCGGTGTAGCCGACGGCACCGAGGCCGTTGGGCATGCCGATCTCGCGCATGAGGTCGGTGAGCACGTCGGGGAGCAGGTCGCGCGGGTCGTCGGGGCGGGCCGAGCCGGGAGCGAGCAGCTCGGCCGCCCGCACGTGCCGCTCCGGCGCCGCCTCGAACGTGAAGCGGAACGCCTCGGGCGCTGTCAGCGCCACCGCCATGCCGTGCGGCACCATCGGTTCGTCGGTCGGGTAGCCCTCAGGGTGGAAGTCTCGGACCTGCCCGGCGACCGGGTAGGCGTTGGCGTGCGGTACGTGCACGCCGGCGTTGCCGAAGCCGAGTCCGGCGAACGTCGCCGCGAGCGCCATCTCTCCCCGAGCCGCCTCGTCTCGCCCGTCCTCGACCGCCCGCCGGAAGGAGCCGGCGAGGAGCGCCAGCGCCTTCTCCGACCACATGTCGGCGATCGGGTTCGCACCGCAGTAGGGCACCCGTTGCTCGGGCCGCTTGGCCTCGAACGAGTCGTACGGACGAGCGGTGTAGCTCTCGAGGGCGTGGCAGAGGATGTCCATGCCTGCGGCCGCGGTGACTCCTGCGGGCTGGGTGATGGTGAGCCGTGGGTCCACCACTGCGAGGGTCGGACGTAGCCGGGGGTGGCTGATCCCGGTCTTCACCCTCTGCTCGAGGACGTCGAGGACGCAGATCGTGGTGCTCTCGCTGCCGGTGCCGGTGGTCGTCGGCACTGCCACCAACGGCTTGAGCGGCCTGGTCGGAGCCAGGCCCCTGCCGACGGGGAGGTTGACGTAGTCCATGAGGTCGCCGTCGTTGGAGGTCAGCAGGTTGACCGCCTTGGCGGTGTCGATCGCCGACCCGCCCCCGACCGCGACGAAGGCGTCCCACGGGCCCTCGGCACGGGCGAGGTCCATCGCCTTCCGCAGGCTCTCGTCCGTGGGCTCGACGTGGGCGAGGACGGCGACCACGGCCTCCACCCCGAACGAGCCGATTCCCTCCGCCACACGATCCGCGTGACCGGCCGCCGCGACGCCAGGGTCGGTCACCACGAGGACCCGGCGTGCGCCGTACTGCTGGAGGTCGTAGCCGACCTCGTCGGCCGCACCGGGCCCGAACTTCAGGGCGGGGGCCCCGTAGGTGAAGACCGTCTCCCGACTCATCGGCGCTGCCCCTCCAGCAGGCCGAGGGCGTGCCGCGCCGCCGAGAGCAGGTCGAGCCGCGCGGCCTGCTCCACGGCCACCCACGCCGCGCGGGCCGTGGAGCCGTCCTTCTCCACCACGTGCGGCTCCACCTCCTGGGACGCCGGGTCGACCTCGGCCTCGAAGATCAGGTGGATGCCGTGGTAGTTCTCCACGAGACCGTCGGCCCGCGCTCCCACGAAGTGGGTGGCGTGCACGTCGAGCACACGGCCCGGCTCGACGTGGAGCCCGGTCTCCTCGTAGACCTCCCGGCGCAGCGCCGAGCGCGGATCCTCGCCGTGGTCGATGCCGCCCCCCGGCAGGGTCCACCGTCCCTCGATCCTGGTGCGCGAGGACATCTGCGTGAGCAGTACCTCGCCTTCGCGGGTCAGCAGGGCGTACGCCGCGACCCGCTGACGCTCAGGAGGAGCAGCATCCACAGCCATGCGGGGAGTCTATGCATGTCCGCCGTCACGTTTCGCAGGGCCGTGATCGGGCATGAGACAACCGGCCCCGCCTTCCGACCCACGAGAGCGATGTCGAGCACCCTCAGCCTGACCCGTCCACGCCCGAGCACGCCCGCGCGACGCCCTGAACGCGTCGACTCGGGACGCGACCCGTGGTTCGACAACGCGAAGATGCTTCTGGTGACCCTGGTCGTGGTCGGCCACGCGTGGGTCCTGCTGCCCGACAGCCTGGCGCGGCACTGGTTCTACGACTTCCTCTACCTGTGGCACATGCCGGCGTTCGTCATGGTCACCGGCTACCTCTCCCGGTCGTTCACCTGGTCCCGGCGCAACCTCGCCCGCCTGGTCACCGTCGTCGCGGTGCCCTACGTCGTCTTCGAGGCCCTCATGTCGACCTTCCGGACCGAGGTCGGCGGGGAGAACGGCATCGAGAAGCTTTGGGTGGAGCCGCACTGGCCGATGTGGTTCCTCGCCGCCCTCTTGGTGTGGCGACTGGCGACCCCGCTGCTCCAGGCGGTTCCCGCCCCGGTGCTCGTGGCGGTGGCGATCAGCGTCCTCGGCGGCCTCCTCGCGGGCGATGTGCTCGACGTGGGCCGGATCACCGGGATGCTCCCGTTCTTCGTGCTCGGTCTCGTGGCCCGCCGTGAGCACGTCGACATGCTGCGCTCCCGGGGCGCGCGCATCGCCGGCACCACCCTCCTGCTCGTCGCCTTCGGCCTCGCGGCGTTCATCGACGGGCGCCTGCGGACCGAGTGGCTCTACTGGCGGTCGGGCTACGAGGTGATGGGCTTCTCTTTCGCCGAGGGAGCGGCGATCCGCCTGGGTCTGCTCGCCGTCGCGACACTCCTCGCACTCAGCGCCCTCGCCGTCATTCCCCGGCGGGGTGGCTGGTTCACCCGGTTGGGCGCCGCGACCATGGTCGTCTACCTCTTCCACGGCTTCTTCGTCCGCGGTGCGGAGTACGCCGGGGTGATGGACTGGGCCTCCACGGCACCGTGGCTCGGCCTGCTCGTCACGACCGGCGCGGCCGTCGTACTCTCGCTCGGCCTCGCCGCACCCCCGGTCGCCCGACGGCTGAACCCGGTCGTCGACCCGGTCGGGTCCTTCCAGGCCCGCACCAGCACTCGCACTCGCACCCACAGCTAGCCGCCGACCCGGCTCGTCCGCCGCGGCAGACCAGCCGGGTCGACGCGAAGGGCCCCGAACCTCGTGCGAGGTCCGGGGCCCTTCGGTGTTCGTGCCGGGCGTGCCTTCGTCAGTTCTGGTAGGAACCGAAGTCGAAGTCGTCGAGCGCCACGGCCTGACCCCCGGCGGTGCTGCCGAAGTCGTAGTCGTAGTTCTCGTAGCCGGTCACCGAGTAGGCGTTCGCACGCGCCTCCTCGGTCGGCTCGACCCGGATGTTGCGGTACCGCTCCAGGCCGGTGCCGGCCGGGATCAGCTTTCCGATGATCACGTTCTCCTT
>DATHVS010000294.1:0-12417 GCA_035461195.1 Nocardioidaceae bacterium | reverse complement strand
CCGTGATCAAGCCGTCTGCCCACTCGGCCGTCCAGGCCGCCGTCGCGGGCGTGACCGCAGCCCCGAGGATCGCCGGGGGGACCTCCGGCCGCGTCCACAGGCGGGCCCGGTCGACGACGACTCGTCCCTCCGCGGTGACCTCCTCGCCGGCCAGCAGCGCGCGCAGGATCTCCACACACTCCCGAAGTCGCGCCTCGCGTTCGCTCTTCCGGGGCCACGGATCACCCGTGATGTGCTCGTTCAGTGCCTGGCCGCTGCCGAGAGCGGCCCAGAAGCGCCCCGGGAACATGGAGGCCAGGGTCGCGATGGCCTGGGCATGGACCGCCGGGTGGTACCGCTGCCCGGGCGCCGTGACGACGCCGAACGGCATGTCCGTCGTCGCGAGCGCTGCGCCGAGCCAGGACCACGCGAACCCGGACTGGCCCTGCGCCGAGGTCCAAGGGGCGAAGTGGTCGGAGCACATGGCTGCGGTGAAGCCGGCCTGCTCCGCGGCGTGCGTCGCCCGAAGCAGCGCGCCGGGCTCGATCTGCTCATGGGATGCATGGAAGCCGAACCGTGTCATCACGAGAGCCTACCGGCTCGGCTGCGGCACACTGCTCACCACAACAGCAAGGTGAAACCACCGATCCCAACGAGCGAATCCCCACCGGCGCAGGTGGCTGTGGAGCCGAACGTTCCGCCGCCTGCCCGGTCACACACCACTGGAGCCAATCGTGCATGCCGCCGCCTTCACGAGAGCTTTCCGTGCGAAGCTCACGGCAGAGCTCCGCGACGCCGGGTGGGACTGTTTCCCCTTCGCCGACCCTGACAGGTTGACCTTCACCTACGAGCTCGGCGGCGGGTTCCAAGCAGTCATCGAGGTGACAGCCCTCGCGCACCCCGCGCCGCCGATGCCTCTCGAAGCCGACACAGGTGTCGCCTACGCGCGGGCAACTGCCCTCATGCCACGGCTGACCTTGCCACCCTCGCCCGTTCTCGTCCTCACCGGTGACCCGGACACGGACGCGTCTCGAGCGGCCACGAAGCCGGACTCCGAGAGCGACCTCGACAGGTTCTTGGCCGACGTGGTGCAGCTCGTCTTCGACCAGGCCGTCCGCCTTGCCCGCCCGTTGGCGACCGTCGACGAGCTGGAGGCATCTTTGCGGGCGGACGTCGAGGACTGCCCCGAGGCGGTCATCGAGACGCTGCCTGTGTTTCTTGCTGCGACCGGGCGTGAGAACGAGGCGCTCACCTTGGTCGAGGAGTTCCTGGCATCGGACCTGGACGAGGTCCAGGATCGCGACTACCGGAGGTTCGCACGGCAGCTGCACCTGTGGGTGGCCGCCGGTTCCCGTGTGCCGCCGGCGTTGGAGGCGTGGCCGGTAGACGCTTTCGCGCCGCCCCCCGTCAGCGAACCGGATGACACCCGGCGGGCACGCCGCACCGAACGCGACGCGACCCAGGACGCTGTCCATGCCGTGCGGAAGCTCGCCGGCGGGAAGTCGCGCTCGGAGCTCGTGACGCTGCTCTCTGCCGAGTACTCACGGCGCGGTCTGGACGTGTCCCCTGCAGCCGTGGTGATGCAAGCCGGGTTGTTGGAGGTCGAGCGAGGGCCGTTCGGCAAGCTGCGCGCGGGGCTGATGGCGTTCCGGACGGCGACGGCGCTGACCCGGGAGGCGGTCAGTGGGCTCCGCCACGCCTTCGAGGACGGACCATCCCGGCTCGAGCCGCCGGACGAGGCGCTGTTCGACGTGCCCTCCGACGGCGGATGGGTGCCCGTCGTCATCGCGGACGACGCCGAGGAGTGGCTGGCGCGCGTCGCTGCTGGGTCTCACGGCACTCCTCAGCTCCTCACACACTGCGAGGCGTGGCTGCGACCGGCCGACGTGTCAGCGGGAGCCACGGAAGGAATCAGCGTCTTCATCGGCGACCAACGTGTCGGTCAGCTGCAAGGGGCCGACGAGGAGCACTTCCAGCCCGCTCTGGCTGCCGCCGCCTGCTACGCGGAGCTGCCGGTCGTGAGGGCCCAGCTCTTGTGGGCGACGGACGCAGGGGAGCGGAGCCTTGCGCTCGCACGCCCCTCGTCGGTGCCTCAGCCGCCGCCGTTCTAGTGGCGCCTTCGTCTGGCGTGATGACTCGAGCCGGGCGGCGTCATACCGCGGTGCTCGGTGCGTCTCACTGGTGAGGAACAACATTTTGGGGGCACATCATGAACCAGTGTTCGGGAACGTTCGCGAGATCCTATGGCCGCTGCCCGTGTTGTGCGGCGTACTTCGAGCCCTCCCCTGTGGAGGGACTGTGCACCACCATCCCGCCTCACGAGGCGGTGCAGGCGGCCAAGAAGGCCGACGCCCACGAGGCGGCCTGACGGTCCCGCGGCGGCTGGTCGTCCACCAGCGAGACGACGCCGACCCGACGCAGCTCCGAGGACGTCCGGGGGCTCGTGAACCTCGGTCAACCGGAGTACGTCGCCGGTGCCTGAGGGGCAGGGACGGGCAGCGACTCCTCCGCCGGCATCAGGATCCACAGCACGGGGTAGATCAAGATCTGGCTGCCAGGAATGACCATGAGCAGCAGGACGAACAGGAGGCGGGCTGGCCACGGATCGAGCCCGAAACGACGCCCCACGCCGGCGCACACGCCGCCGAGCACCCGGTCCTCACGAGGACGGATCAGACCCTGCTGGGCGAAGTTCTGCTGGATGTTGCTCACGGCTGCTGCACTTCCTCTTGTTGGTGGTCAGGGCCTTTCCCCGACACCTCCACTGTGCGCTCCGCGACCGGCGTAGCACATCGGGCAACACCCTGGTCCGACCCTGAAAGACGTTCGGGGCATCGCTGAGCACGCGTAGCGGTCAACGCTGAGCTGGATCGCGCGAACGTCGGCGACACGGCCACGCCAGGTTCCGTCCACAACGGGGGCTGGGTGGCGAGGTGTCCACCTGTCTCGAACTGGTGTTCGATCGATGGGTGGTCCGGTGCGAACGTTGTGACATGACCACGTGCGCAGCATCGGAGACCCCGGCGACAGCCCTTGCGGGTTGTGGCGCGGCTGTCGGCGGCTCCAGCGACGGCAACGGTGGGGCGGGCCTGCCGCCGCACCGAGTGTTGGCCTTCGCTCGTGCGGTGGATGGCGCATTCTCACGGCTGGGTGAGGAGCCGGCGTGGTCGATGACCGCGGCCGAGCAGGCCGAGGCGTTGCTGCTGCTGGAGCGATTGAAGTCGCGGCTGTCCGAGCTCGACCTGAGGGTGCTGACCGCAGCAGTCCGCAACGAGGTCGGTGCCGCCTCCGGCGCAACATCGACGGCCGCGTGGCTCGCGCACGAGACCCGGCAGACGCGGGTGCGGTGCAGCGCGGCGGCGCGGTTGGCGGAGGCCCTGGACGAGCGGTACGACGCCACCCGACGTGCCCTGGGTGCGGCCGGATCAACCCGGACCAGGCCGAGGTGATCGTCAAGGCCGTGGACGCATTGACCCGGGAGCACGACGACCTCCCGCCGGATGTCGAGCAGCGTGCGGAGGCGCACCTGCTGGACCTGGCGGGCGAGTTCGACGCGGTGGCGCTGCGTCGGTTGGGCAAGCGGCTGTTCGAGGTCATCTGCCCCGAGGCTGCCGACCAGGCCGAGGAAGAGGCGCTCGCCAAGGACGAGGAGCGGGCTCGACACCGGGCTGCGTTGACGATCCGCGACAACGGCGACGGCACCGTTGAAGGGAGGTTCAGGCTGCCGGTCCTGCACGCTGCCCTGCTGAAGAAGGCCCTGGAGACGCTGACGGCGCCGCGACGTGTCGGGGAGGGGCGGGTCGACCCGGCGACGGGCAAGAAGACTCCTTACGAGAACCTCCTGGGGCAGGGGTTCATGGAGCTCCTGGAGCACCACCTGAACCCTGCCGGCCTTCCGTCCCAAGCCGGCAGCCCCTTCACACTGGTGGTCACCATCGGCATCGAGGCCCTGAGGTCCGGGGTCGGGGCGGGCACCTTGGAGACCGGTGAGCGGATCAGCGCAGGGGAGGCCCGGCGGCTGGCCTGCCGCGCGGGGATCATCCCGATGGTGCTGGACGGTGACTCGGTCCCGTTGGACCTCGGCCGCGAGCAGCGGCTGTTCGACCGCTACCAGCGGATCGCGATGGCGCAGCGGTTCGGCGGGTGCGCCACCGAGGGGTGTGACCGCCCACCGTCGTGGACCGAGGCCCACCACAAGCATCCTTGGCGCCAAGGAGGGCGGACCGACCTCGCCGCAGGTCTGCCGTTGTGTCCACCGCACCACTACATGGCCGACCACCCGAAGCAGTGGGACATGGGGACGCTGCCCTCGGGTCGGGTCCGGTTCTCGAGACGCCAATAGGGCGCATGCCGGGGGCGCCGGTAGCCAGCAAGGCGAGGGCGGCCAGGCCCGATCAGCGGACCACCGCGGCCAGCACACACCAGAAGGCGAAACCGCCGAGCATGGCAGTGGGGAGCTGCTGGGTGCGGTGCCACACCAGCCAGGTGACCCCGGCGGCCGCGATACCCGGCAGCGTCTCGGACGGTGACATGGACCCGTGTGGAGCGAGGAGGGCTGGGAAGGTGATCGCGGCGAGGACGGCCGGGGCGACGTATGGCAGCAGCCCCCGCAGCACACCAGGTGTCTCGGCCTTCGCGGTGACGAGGAACACCGCCCGGGTGAGGTAGGTCCCCAGGCCCACGAGCAGGACGACGACGAGGTCACTCACGACGGTTCCTTCCCACGGTTGCTCCGACCGCGATCCCTGCGCCGGTCGCGGCCAGCAGACCGAGCCCCATCGGCAGGTGGAGGAGCGGTACGGCGCACGCTCCCGACGCCACGGCCGCAGCGAGGGCTGCCCGATCGGTCAGGGTCGGGATCAGGAGCAGCAGGAAGGTCAGCGGTGCAGCGAGCTCCAGGGGCAGCGCTGCCGGAAGGGCGTCGGCCAGGACGGCCCCGGTGGCGGTGAGGACGATCCAACCGACCCAGCAGGTCAGGGCCATCGCCATGAAGTACCGCCACCTGGAATCCCCGTCAGACGGCTTCTGGAAACGACCGACGGCCAGGGCGTAGACGGGGTCGGCAAGGAAGTATGCCGCGAGTGTCCGCCTCCCGGACTGCCACGCCCCGACGTGGGTGGACAAGGAGGAGCCGTAGAGCAGGTGTCGCGCGTTCATGACCAGCGTCGTAGCGAGGATGACGCCCAACCCGGTCCCGTCGGCGAGCAGCTGTACGGTCACGAGCTGGACGCCGCCTCCGAAGACCACCACCGATGACGACCAGGCCAGGAACGGGTTCACACCGGCGGACACCAGCGCCGCGCCGAGTGCCACGGCGAACGGGATGTAGGCCACGATGACGGTCATCCCGTCGCGAAAGCCGTCACGGGCGTCCCGCCTGGCAGCCGCCTGCTCTGCCCCGGTCGTCACGGGCGCCGAGAGCATGCCGGAGCGCTGGTGGTGCGAAAGGTAGCCGCGGCGTCCGCGCGTCAGCATGACGGATCCCGCCCGACGGTGCGCACGGTGGCGTATCCCCCGCGCCAATAGCTGAGCGGCCCGTTCCGCCCCGTCGCGAGCACGATCTGGTCGACCGCTGCGAGGACGATGTCGTGGTCGCCCCCGGGGTGGACGGCGACGATGCGACAGCTCGCGGCCGCAGCCGAGCCCGCAAGCGCCGGCAGCTCGCCGACGCAGGTCCAGCGGACCGACCCGGCCGGTGGTCGGTCCCCGCGGTCCGGCGGGAGTGCGTGGAGGAGCCGGCCGCCGAACCAGGCGGCGAGGTCCCGCTGGCGATCGGTGAGGACGTTCAGGATGAACCGTCCCGTCGGGGCGAGCGAGGCCCACGTCCGGGAGTGCCTCGAGGGGCAGAAGAGCACCAGCGGCGGGTCCAGGGACACCGACGTCACCGAGCTGACCGTCATCGCGACGGGCCGAGGGTCACCGTTGCCTGCTGTGCCGGAGACGACGACGACGGGCTGCGCGACCTCGCGCATCAGCTCGCGCAACGTCGAGGGGCTGGCTACCGCCGAGGCGTCTGCTGCCGTGTCCGGATCGGTGAGGGGGAGGGCGTCGTAGGGCATCAGGGGGTCTCCTCGGCGCCGACCGGTTGGGCGGCAGGACGAAGCAGACCTGCCAGGCGGGGGAGGCGCGTTCTACGCACCCGAGGTGCGCGTGCCTTCTTCGCGAGGTTGTGGCGGGCGGCCTCGGCGCGCCGTTGTGCCATCAGCTGGTCGGACATGAGCTGGTCGGACATGAGCTGGGCGAGGTAGTCCATGGTGCTTCCTTCGAGAGATGCCGGCGGGTGCTTCCGCCGTGACCGCCGGTGCGGAGGCGGGCACGGCGGAGGTCCGCCCGGCCGGGCGCGGGTCAGCCCCAGCGGGGCTGTTCGTCAGGGCTGATGCCGAGGGAGAACTTGGCGACCAGCTCGTGGGTGAGGGCAGAGTTGCCGGGATGGATGCGACCCAGGCGGGCGTCGCGGAAGAGCTGCTCCATCCGGTTGCGGCGGAAGATGCCTGCGCCGCCCGAGAGCTCCATGGCGGTGTCGACGACCTGCCAGGCGTGGTTCACGCTGACGTGCTTGGCGGTCAGGATCTTCAGCGGCCAGTAGTGTCCGTGGTCCACGCCGCTGGACCACTCCCTGCACACGTGGCCCAGGTGCGCGTCCATGGTCTCGAGCCGCATACGCATCTCAGCCACCTCGTGCTGGACCTCCGGGTGGTAGGCCATGGACCGGGTGAGCGCCATGGACCCGCGCCGGTGCACCCCCTCGACCGACAGGTCGAAGGCGCGGTGGGCGATGCCCGCGTAGACGTTCGCGAAACCGAGCATCGCCCACGCGAACACCGCCACCTGGAAGACGCCTGCGCCGGCGAACCCGGCAGGGCAGGTCTTCACGACGTCCTCGTTGGCGAGGAAGGCGCCTTCCAGGACGGTGTCGTTGCTCTCCGTGGCACGCATGCCCATCACGTCCCAGGTCGGCTCGATCCGGTAGCTGTCGGCGTTGCGCGGGATGAAGCCGTGGACGATGACCGGGTTTGCCGGGTCGCTCGCGTCCATCGCGTGCACGCCGAGCCAGTCCCACACCGGCGAGAGGCTGCCGAAGATCTTGCGGCCGGTGAGCTCGTAGCCTCCCTTGACCGGGACGGCGGACGTCGTGGACAGGAAGAGTGGGACGTCGTTGCCGCTCTCGCCGTGCCCCGCCGCGAAGACGTCACCGGCGGCCGCGCGCTCGAGGATCCACTTCATGCTGTAGTCGCCGGCGCGGAACAGATCGGCGGCGACGCCGGTCCAGTAGAAGTGCATGTTGACCGCGATCGCGGTTGCCGGCGCGTAGTAGGCGAGTCGCTGCTGGTGGCGGGCCACCTCGACCAGTGACAGGCCGGGGCCGCCGTACTCGGTGGGCAGCGCGAGGTCGAGGTAGCCCGAGCCACGCAGCTCCTCGAAGTCCTCGGTGAAGAAGCGGTTCTCACGGTCGTACTCCGGTGCCCGGGCGTCGAAGCGCGCGAGCATCTCCGGGGTGAGCACCTTCTGCAGGTCGAATGTGGTCATGGGCGGGGTCCTCTCCGAATGGTTGGGTGATGGATCGGACTCAGCATCCGAGGCAGGCGTGTGCTGGAGCGTGTGACGAAGAATCGGCATGACCGACGCCGCGGCAGGTGCGAGGATGCAGACGATGGGCCCCCTCGGGGCCGGGGGCTACGGAGACCGGCGTACGCCGGAGCGGCCCCTTGGAGGCGGTCGATGAGCACGCAGGTCAACCTGCTCGGCTCCCCGGGTATCACCACCGACGGCGTCGCCGCGCCGCGGCCGCGGGGGAGCAAGTGCTGGGCCGCGCTTGCGTACGTCCTGCTCAGTGACCGGCCGGTGCCACGCGTGCGGCTGGTGGACCTGCTCTTCGAGGACGCGGAGGACCCGGCGGCAGCGCTCCGCTGGACACTGTCCCAGCTCCGCCGCGGTCTCGGGCCGGCCGGCGACCTGAGCGGCGACCCGCTGCGCTGGGTCGCGGCCGAGGGCACGGGCGTGGACGTCCACGTGCTCGAACGGGGGACGTGGCAGGAGGCCCTGGCGCTGCCCGCGTTCGGTGGCGACCTCCTCGAGGGGCTCTCGATGCGGGTCGGACCCGCGTTCGAGCTGTGGCTCGCCGGAGAGCGTCGTCGGCTCTCGGCGACGACCGCAGCGATCCTCCACGAGGCGGCCCACGACCGGCTCGCGCAAGGGGAGACCGCGACGGCGGTGCAGCTCGCGATGCGGCTGGTGGCGTGCAACCCGTTGGAGGAGCGCGGGCACGAGCTGCTGGTGCGTGTACTCGTGGCCGCGGGGGAGCCCGACGAAGCGGCCTCGCGGGCGCGGGCGTGCGAAGAGCTGTTCCGTCGCGAGCTAGGACGGGCACCTTCGCCCGCCCTGCGGGCTGCGTTGAGCGTCGAACCAGCGGCCATCTCGGCGCCGCGAAGCCAGTCCGCCGTGCTGGCAGCGATCGACGTCGGTGAGAGTGCCGCGCAGGCGGGGGCGTACGAACGGGCGATCGACGTCCTGCGGCAGGCGGTCGCCGGGGCAGGGGAGCTCAGTGAGGAGGTGAACGCCCGCGCGCTCGCTGCGCTCGGGACCGTTCTGGTCCACGGTGTGCGGGGGAGCGACGAGGAGGCGGTGACCCTGCTGCACCGGGCCCATGCGCTGGCGAAGCGCTGCGGGGCCAGAGAGGTGGCGGCCCGCGCGGCCCACGAGCTCGGGGTCGTCGAGACGCTGCGGGGGCACTACGCGCGGATGGAGGCGTGGTTCACCGAGGCGGCCGAGCTGGCCGACGGTGACGAGCGGCTGCTCGCCTGGACGAACCTCTACGCCGGCATCGGACGAACCGACCAGGCCGAGTACGCCAGCGCCGAGCCGACCCTGCGCCGTGCGATCGAGATGGCCGGCCGGGTCGGGGACCAGAGAGCAAGTGCCTACGCCGCCACAGGTCTGGGCCGCCTGCACCTGCTGCGCGGGGAGCTCGAGCCGGCGCGCCAGATGCTGGAGAGTGCCTCCGCGACCACCCATCGTCTCGGGTGGACTGCCTTCTCGGCCTTCCCCCAGTCGCTGCTCGCCACGGTGGATCTCGTCGAGGGGCGGGAGCAGGAGGCCCAGGACGGGCTCGAACGGGCCTACGCCACGGCCTGTCACGTCGGCGACCCCTGCTGGGAGAGCTACGCCCTGCGCGGTCAGGGCCTCGTGGCCGCGGCCCGCGGCGACGACGCCGCAGCGCTGCGGCTGCTCCGTGAGGCAACGCGGTCGTCGCGTCGGCTGCCGGACACGCATGCGTGGGTGGACGGGTACTGCCTCGAGGCGCTGTGCGCCTTCGCCGTCGAGCACTCGCTCCCGGAGGCGCCTGCCTGGGTCGACGAGCTGGAGGAGTTCGCCTCACGGCGCGGGATGCGTGAGCTGACGTTGAGGGCACTGCTGCACCGGTCCCGGCTGGGGCAGGCTGGAGCGAGCGCAAGTGCCCAGATGATGCTGGCCGCCGTCGACAACCCTGCGTTGCAGGACGCCTCGAGATCCGTTTGAGCCCGTCGTGCCGGCGGACTCGGGGGGAGGGGGAGGTCACAGTCGGCAGGTCGCCCGCCGCCGCCAGCCATCGGTGCGGCAGGCCGCCTTCTGCACGTTTGGCCCACGCCTGCAGCCCTTCCGTGTCGTCGGCGCGCCCGAGCGTGACTGCGGCCTCGATCAGTCCCAGGTGGGTGAACGCCTGTGGGTAGCTTCCGAGGGCTGTGCCGTCGGCGTCCCTACAGCATCACCTCGTCGGCGAACACCAACCGCTGCTCCCAGGTGGGGATCGTCAAGGCGAGCGGGCCCGACTCCAGAGGCGACAGCGGGTCCCCCCGGAACCGTTCCCACTCCTCGATGGTCACCCGCCAGGTCGAAGAGCCGGCCGGGCTCGGCGTCCGCAACCTGACCCTTGCACCTGCATCCAGCTCGCCGACCCAGGCCACCTCGGCGGCGCTGCGACCTGTCCCGCGGATGGACAGCTGCTCGGTGGTGACGGTCTGCCAGCCGAGGTCGGTGTCGATCTCGGGGTCGCGCTTCTGCAAGCGGGCGACCACGAAGCGGTTCGCTCCCCCCAGGTCGGCCACCGACCGACCACCGGCAGCAGGCGTGTCCCGACGACCGACCACGCCACTGAGGACCACCCGCACGTGCGAGTCGTCGGTGCGCGACACCGACAGCGTCCGTTCCGGCGGCAGCTGCGCGAAGTCACAGCGGACCGGTGCCGACAGGTGGCAGCCGGGGACCGACGACGGCTGGTAGCGCGCGACGGCGAGCCGCACGAACGGCCAGAAGGCGTCGCCCGGGTCGAGCGCCACGTCGACGTACCAGAGCCCGCGTGTCTCGTTGAACTGCGGCTGGTAGCCGACGACCATCACGGTGGGGCTGCCGGGGACGGTGGTCAGTGGCAGCGACGCGGGGGCGGTGACCGGCCGCCCGGGCTGTGGCCGGTCGTCGAGGTCGACCACGCGCAGCAGGTTTTCCAGCATCAGCACGTTCATCGCGCGCTGGGGCACCGGTGAGCTCTCCCAGATCGGGTCGGCGCCGACCTTGCTGACGAACGGGAAGCCCGACTCCCCCGCCACTCGCGGCGGGAAGTCGTCGCCGGCGCCGAGCGGCGCGAGCAACACCCCGAGGAGCTCGCCCTCGCCGCTGCTGAACCACGGCCGCTCGAGATAGATCCGCACGCCCGCCCGGCGGCTGTGACGGCGTGCCATCGGCTGCTCCGCCTCCGGCCCGAGGTCCCAGCGGAACAACGGGATCACGGAGTGCACCACCGGTGCCGCGGGTCGGGCGGAGGAGGGTACGTCGACCACAGTCGGTGCCCCGACGACGCTGCGGCCGTCGTCGCCGTCGTGGGTCGGCGCGAGCAGGTCGGGATGGAAGTACTCCCGGAAGCGCGTCGTGGCGCGGAACTGGTAGTTGACCATCCGGTGCTTCGTGTCGCCGAGCTGGTGGACCGCCTGGTGGAGCCGGAACGGTCCGGCACCGGGCCAGACCACCACCTGCTCGTTGCGGGCGAGCCCGGCGAGGTCCTCGTCCTCCGACACGGGCGTCTCGAAGGCGATCGCGCGGTGGTCGCGCTGCTGCCAGCGGCCGAGGTGCAGGTCGTCGACGGGCTCCGACCACGACGCCTCGGCGATCAGCCGGTCGGTGCTGGGCCCGTGCACGTCGACCGCGCCCAGCAGGGCCACCGAGGTCTCGGCGGTGTTGCGCAGTGGCCTGAGCATGGTCGGTCGCGGCGCCTCGAGCGGCCGTGGGACCGCGTGCACGAACCGCCACTCCTCCGACGGGGTGAGCCCCCACAGCCACCCGTCGGCCGCAGCCTCCTGCACGTCGCCGTTGGCCTGGACCATCGGCGCGAGGCTCCGCCACACGCCGAACAGGTCGAGGTCGCTGCGGGCGAGCGAGGACGACAGCACAGCCTGCTGCTGGTCGCCGGCGGGCAGGCGCAGTCGGATCACCCGGCCCGCGACGTCCCCGCCGAGCTCGTCGGCGCCCTCCACGACGAGCCGGAACGGCCTCGCGGCAGGCCACCCGCCGCCGTACCGCGCGGTGAAGCCCTCGGTGCCGAACGGGAACGGGATCGTCCGGTCGCGGCCTGCCTCGGGGAACACCAGCGACACACCACGGGCCATGGGGTCCGGGAGGTAGGGCAGCGTGAGGTCGTCGACGTCGTGCACGACGTACTGCCCGGGGGCCGGCGGGTCGCCGACGGGGAGCGGGAGCGTCTTCGGCTCCGCCTGCGGGGGATCACCCTGTGTCTCCAGACGCACGCCCGGCTGGGCGACCCGCTTGCCGGGCTTGGTGAGGTCGGCGCGGTCGACATCGAGGAACGACCCGTCCTCGCTGATCGCCCAGGCCAGCATCTTCTTGCGTTCCGCGGACGTCGCCGTCCCCATCGCGAGGTCGAACCTGCCGTGCAGCTCGGCCTGGACCTGGCTGGTCTTGGGTGGCGCCAGGTGGCGCTCGGCGGTGGCGGCGTAGCCGAGGCCCGGGTGGGCGGCCTCGCTCTGGGAGGCGTACGTCGCCGGGTCGGTCACCGTGATCGCCAACGTGTCGGGGTCCTGGGTCACCCCGGACCGGACGACCATGACGCGCAGCGACTCGCCCTCGGTGAACCGATGCCGTGCGACCGCCGCGGGAGGCTGCACCGGGTCCCAGCGCAGGAACGGCCGCAGCTTCGTCACGGTCGTGAGCGCCGACACGGCGAGGTCGGCGACCGAGCCGGTCACGGCGCCGGTCGCGCCCGACACCGGTTGCGTGGCCAGGTGCGACACGGCCAGCGCCGCGAGGGCCCGGATGTCGGTGACCGCCGTGTCGACCACGAGCGGTTGGGTGGGGTCGGCGACCGCCCGGGCCGCGACCTCGTTCACGAGCCCCCGTCGGCTCGCAGCCCTGACGTCCACCGCGGGCGCCGGCCGCGCCGCGCCGCGCTCACGC
>DATHVS010000293.1:0-3669 GCA_035461195.1 Nocardioidaceae bacterium | reverse complement strand
GCTTCATCGACTACGCCCTGAACTTCACCACCGCCACGAACCCGCTCTGGCTCATCCCGGTCGGCTTCGTGTACGCCGCGGTGTACTCGCCCCCCTCGTCGTCGACGAGTGCACGACCGTGACCGAGCACCAGCCGTGGCTCACCCTTCGCGGTCTCGAGCTGGTCTTCCACCGCAACCACCCCTGACCCGACCTCCGTCCCCACCGAATAGGCTTGGCCCCCATGACCGACCAGACGTCCCCTGCTGCCCCGGCCGAGGAGGAGGACCTCCCCGAGCAGATGCGGGTGCGCCGCGAGAAGCGGGAGCGTCTGCTCGAGTCCGGCCGCCCGGCGTACCCGCTCGTCGTCGAGCGGACCCACACGTTGAAGGAGATCCGCGAGAAGTTCGACCCGTTGATGGCCGCGGGTGACCTCGCGGCCGACACGCGCACCGGCGAGCAGGTCGCGGTAGCGGGTCGCGCGATCTTCCTCCGCAACACCGGCAAGCTCTGCTTCGCCCGGCTCCGCGAGGGCGACGGCACCGAGCTCCAGGTGATGCTCTCCCTCGCCGACGTGGGCCAGGAGCAGCTCGACGAGTTCAAGTCGCTCGTCGACATCGGCGACCTGGTCGCCGTGCAGGGCGAGGTGATCACCAGCCGCCGCGGCGAGCTGTCGGTGCAGGCCACGGCCTGGCAGATGGTCGCCAAGACGCTGCGACCCCTGCCCAACGAGTACAAGCCGCTCTCGGAGGAGGCCCGGGTCCGGCTGCGCTACGTCGACATGATCGTCAACCCGGAGTCCCGGTCGATCGTGCGCACCAAGGCGACCGTGCTGCGCACGCTGCGCTCCGTGCTCGACAGCCAGGCCTTCGTCGAGGTCGAGACCCCGGTGCTCCAGCTCACCAACGGGGGCGCCGCGGCCCGGCCGTTCCGCACGCACCTCAACGCCTTCGACCAGCCCATGCTGCTGCGCATCGCCCTCGAGCTCGACCTGAAGAAGGCCATGATCGGCGGCGTCGACCGCGTCTACGAGATCGGCCGGACCTTCCGCAACGAGGGCCTCGACTCGACCCACGCCGCCGAGTTCTCGATGCTCGAGGCATACCAGGCCTACGGCGACTACAACACGATGGCCGAGCTGACCCGCACCCTGGTGCTCGAGTCGGCTCGGGCCGTGGGCCGCACCGTCATCCCCGCCCGGGACGGCTCCTTCATCGACCTGGAGGAGCCCTGGCGGGAGGCCGGCCTCTTCGAGCTGATCTCCGAGCGCCTCGGCGAGGAGGTCGACGTCACCACCTCCCACGAGACAATGACGAAGTACGCCGACCGCCACGGCGTCGAGCTCCAGCCGCACTGGAACGCCGGCGAGGTCGCCCTCGAGCTCTACGAGAAGCTCGTCGAGCACACCCTGATCACGCCCACGTTCGTCCGGGACTACCCCGAGTCGGTCCGACCGCTGGCCAAGCCTCACCGCTCGCAGACCGGCCTCGTCGAGGCGTGGGACCTCATCATCAACGGCATCGAGCTCGCCCCGGCGTACTCCGAGCTCAACGACCCCGTCATCCAGCGCGAGCGTCTCGTCGAGCAGTCGCTCCTGGCTGCGCAGGGCGACCCCGAGGCTATGGAGCTCGACGAGGTCTTCTTGAAGGCGATGGAGTACGGCATGCCTCCCGCCGGAGGCATGGGCATGGGTATCGACCGGCTCGTCATGTTGCTGACCGGTGTCGGAATCCGCGAGTCGATTCTCTTCCCGCTGCTTCGTCCCGAATAGCCGCCGGTACGCCGGAGCGGCTGCTCGCCCGCGGCCCGGCAATATGGCTAATGTCGCGCGGGCCGGTGCGCAAAATGAGCCTCCCGCAGTGCGAAATCGCGGCCGCGCGCGGTCCGTGCGTGGAAGAGCGGCCGGATCCGTTGTGGAGACAGGACACTGACCAGCCCTGCCACCTCGACCGCACTTGCACGTCCGGCGCATTGCTCGACTCGTGAGTGCATGCAATTACCCCACGCCTCGGGCGCGCTTTTATCTTCTCGGTTTATCCACCTTTCCGGATCCGATGTGTGATCGGCCGAACGGCCCGCTATCTTATTCACGTCGAGCGCTGAGATTGCGCTCCGCGAATCATCCATCACGGGGGCAATCGAAAGGCCGAGGATAATGGCGCAGCGAGTAAATGTGATCCTGGTCGACGACCTCGACGGCGACGACGCAGCGGAGACGGTGTCCTTCGCGCTCGACGGCGTGGACTACGAGATCGACCTGAACGAGCCCAACGCGCAGGCGCTGCGGGAGGCGCTTGCCCGCTACATCGAGGCGGGCCGGCGGGTCGGCGGTCGCCGGCGCAAGGGTCAGCGGGTGGCCTCCGGCGGGAGCGGCGGGCCCAGCGCGGCCGACATCAGGCAGTGGGCACGCGCCAACGGCTGGGACGTCCCCGAGCGTGGACGGGTCTCTGCGGAGGTCCGGGAGGCCTACGCCGCGGCTCACTAGACCAGGGTCGTTCGCTCTCAGCGAAGCGTGGACGTGGCCCGACGGGGAACACGTACGCTGGCCGGGGAGTTGTCCTTGTCAGAGCCGACAGGTGGCCGGTGGCGACCGCCGGCCGTGAGACCAGTGGGTCGGGGCCCAGACACCCTTCCTCCGCGCAAGGCTAGAGTGCATGGACGAAGGCCCGTCGAAGCGTCGGCGTGAGCACGCAAGGAGCGATGAGAGCAATGTTCGAGCGGTTTACAGACCGAGCCCGTCGGGTGGTCGTCCTGGCCCAGGAAGAGGCCCGGATGCTCAGCCACAACTACATCGGCACCGAGCACATCCTCCTGGGCCTCATCCACGAGGGTGAGGGCGTCGCAGCCAAGGCTCTCGAGAGCCTCGGCATCTCCCTGGAGGCCGTGCGTGCGCAGGTCGAGGAGATCATCGGCCAGGGACAGCAGGCTCCCAGCGGTCACATCCCCTTCACCCCGCGGGCGAAGAAGGTGCTCGAGCTGTCGCTGCGCGAGGCGCTCCAGCTCGGCCACAACTACATCGGCACCGAGCACATCCTGCTCGGCCTGATCCGCGAGGGCGAGGGCGTCGCCGCCCAGGTGCTGGTCAAGCTCGGCGCCGACCTGAACCGGGTCCGCCAGCAGGTGATCCAGCTGCTCTCCGGCTTCCAGGGCAAGGAGACCGCCACCGCCGGCACCGCGCCCGAGGGTGCCCCGTCGAGCTCGCTCGTGCTCGACCAGTTCGGCCGCAACTACACGCAGGCCGCGCGCGAGGGGAAGCTCGACCCGGTCATCGGGCGCGAGAAGGAGATCGAGCGCGTGATGCAGGTGCTCTCGCGCCGCACCAAGAACAACCCGGTCCTCATCGGCGAGCCCGGCGTCGGCAAGACCGCCTGCGTCGAGGGTCTCGCCCAGTCGATCGTGCGCGGCGACGTGCCCGAGACGCTGAAGGACAAGCAGATCTACAGCCTCGACCTGGGGTCCCTGGTCGCCGGCTCCCGCTACCGCGGTGACTTCGAGGAGCGCCTGAAGAAGGTGCTCAAGGAGATCAAGACCCGCGGCGACATCATCCTGTTCATCGACGAGCTGCACACGCTCGTGGGTGCCGGTGCCGCCGAGGGCGCGATCGACGCCGCCTCGATCCTCAAGCCGATGCTCGCCCGCGGTGAGCTGCAGACGATCGGCGCGACCACCCTCGACGAGTACCGCAAGCAC
>DATHVS010000292.1:0-4306 GCA_035461195.1 Nocardioidaceae bacterium | reverse complement strand
GCGGGTGCGCACCCGCGCCCAGGAGGCGGCGCGCGTGCTCGAGGAGCCGGTGGCGTCGCGGGCCCTGCTGGTCGCGCACGTCTCCACGCTCGTGTCCGTGCTCGTCGCACTGTCGGCCGCCGGGCTGGCGGTCGTGCTGGGGCGGCCGCTGCGGCGCCGGACGCTGTCGCTGCTCCACGCGCTCGGCGCCGACGCCAGGCAGGCCCGATGGGTCAGCGCGGTGGAGCTGGTGCCCGCCCTCGCCGCCGCCGGGATCGCGGCCCTCGGCTCCGTGCTGGTGCTGCTGTCGGTCGCCGTCCGCGGGGTCGACCTCGCCGCGGTGACCGGCGCTAGTACCACCCTGCGGCTCGGCCTCGACGCCGTCTCGTGGCTCGGGGCCGCCGCGGTCGCCGCTGCCCTCGTCGTGGTCGCGGCCGCCGCGGCCGGTCGGCGCTCCCGGCGAGACGACGTGTCCGAACCCCACCAGGGAGGAACCAGATGACGCCCGGAGCACCGCTGATCCGCTGCGAGGGGTTGGTGCGGATCTACAAGCGCAAGGGCGTCGAGGTGGTGGCGCTCCAGGGCCTCGACCTGCACGTCGAGGCCGGCGAGCTGACGGCGATCGTGGGGGCCTCGGGGAGCGGCAAGTCGACGCTGCTCAACATCCTGTCCGGGCTGGACACCCCCAGCGCCGGTCGCGCCGAGGTCGCCGGTCACGACCTGTTGTCGATGGGCCGGGTCGAACGGCGCCGCTACCGTCTCGAGACGTGCGGCTTCGTGTGGCAGCAGCCGGCCGAGAACCTCGTGCCCTACCTGAGCGTCCTCGAGAACGTCCAGGTGCCGCAGCGGCTCGCCGGCCACCGAGGCGCGCAGACCCGGGAGCGGGCCGAGGAGGTGCTCGCCGACCTCGGGATCGCCGACGTCGCCGACCGACGGCCGGGTGAGCTGTCCGGCGGGCAGCTCCAGCGGCTCGCGATCGCGGTTGCGCTGGCCAACCGGCCCCAGGTGCTGTTCTGCGACGAGCCGACCGGCGAGCTCGACACGACCGGCTCCCACGAGGTCTACTCCGCGTTGCAGGCGGTCAACGAGCGGGAGGGCACCACGGTGGTCGTGGTGACCCACGACCCCGAGGTGCAGGCAGAGGTACGCCGGACCGTGGCCATCCGCGACGGACGGACCTCCTCGGAGACGCTGCGCCACCACGGAGCGACCGGGACCGAGCACCACGTCACGGCACAGGAGTACGCCGTCCTCGACCGGGTGGGCCGGCTGCAGCTTCCCCGGGAGTTCGTGGAGGCGCTCGGCCTGCGCCACCGGGTCCGCGTGGAGCTCGTCGAGGACCACGTCGAGATCTGGCCGCAGGCCGAGCACCACGCCGCGACACGCGTCCGCCCGTCGGCGGAGGAGGAGACATCGTGACCGACCTGCGGGACACCCCGACCACCGACGCAGGCATCCTCGTCGAGGGCGTGCACAAGACCTACGGCCACGGCGGGCCCCACGAGGTCCGTGCCCTGCGCGGGGTGGATCTCGTCGTCCCCTCCGGGAGGCTGGTCGCCCTGACCGGTCGCTCCGGGGCGGGGAAGTCCACCCTGCTGAGCCTCGTGGCGGGGCTGAAGCGCGCCGACGCCGGCCGGATCGTCGTGGCCGGCACCGACGTGACGGCAGCCGACGACAATCGGCTCGTCGCACTGCGCCGGGACGTCGTCGGCGTGATCTACCAGGACTTCTCGCTGCTGCCCCTGCTGACGGCCGAGGAGAACGTCGGGGTCCCGATGCGAATCACCCGCACCGACCGGCGGAGGCGGGACGCGCGGGTCGCCGAGCTGCTCGACCGGGTCGGTCTCGGCGGGCACGCGCGCCAGCGACCCGACGAACTCTCTGGCGGCCAGCAGCAGCGCGTGGCGGTCGCCCGCGCCCTTGCCAACCGGCCGCAGGTGCTGCTCGCGGACGAGCCGACGGCCCAGCTCGACAGCGAGACCGGGGTCCGCATCATGGAGCTCCTCGGGGAGGTCGTGGAGAGCGAGGGGGTCACCGCCCTCGTCGCCACCCACGACCCGCTCATCGAGGAGATCGCCGACGCCGTGTGGCACCTCGAGGACGGTGTCGTCACCGAGACGGTCCGTCAGGGCAGCGCGTAGACCGCGAACTTCTCGCCGAGCCGGCCCTCCCCGAGGGAGTACTCCAGCGCGGTCGCGGTGAGCTTGTCTCGCATCATCTGCGCAATCCTCTCGGGGTCGGGGTGCTGGCTCTCGTGGCTCATCAGCGCGGCGATCTTCGCATCGAAGTGGTCGGTGACGTCGACGGCGTGGTTGTTGGTCGGGTGCTCCATCAGCCACACCTCTCGGGGCGACCAGGCCTCGACCCCCTCGTCACGCTCGAGCTCGGGGAAGGCGAACGGGTTGCCCGCAGCGGGGTACAACGCCTGGGTGGCCGCCTCCCCTCCGGCGAGGTGGTCGGGGTGGGACGGGGCGAGGCGCTCCCAGTTGCGCTCCGGGCTCTGGATGAGCACCCGCTGCGGGCGGACCCGCCGGATCACGCGGGTGAGGTCCCGCACCAGGTCGCGGCTCACGACGAGCTCGCCGTCGAGGTACCCGAGGAACACGAGGTCCTCGACGCCGACCTCGCGCGCGGCGGCGGTCTGCTCGGCGCGGCGGATGCGTGGCATCTCGGACCGGTCGAGCCCGGGGTCGAACCCGCCGGCCTGGCCGTCGGTGATGACGCAGTAGGTCACCTCGATGCCGGCCTTCGTCCAGGCGGCCACCGTGCCCGCCGCGCCGAAGTCGACGTCGTCGGGGTGGGCGGCGACCACCAGTGCACGCTCGATCTCCTCGTCGGGAAGGACGCTCATGGCACCCAACCTAGGCGAGGAAGTCGGTCAGCTCGGCGAGGGCACGGCGGGCCTCGGGAACGGGGAGGAGCGGGTAGACGTGGATCAGGCCCGGCTCCTCGACGTACCTCAGGTCCCAGCCCTGCTCGACGGCGCGCTCGGCCAGCAGTCGACACTGCGGCTGGAGCAGGTCGCGCGTACCGCACCACATGACCGCCTTCGGGAGCCGGGAGAGGTCGCCGTTGAGCGGACTGCACTCGGGACGTGTCGGGTCGTCCTCGCCGGCCCACCACTGCCCGAAGAGCCGTAGGCGGGAGAGCTTGAGCCACGGGTCGCGGGTGGCCGCCTCGAACGTGCCGGGCGCGGAGTCGGTCAGGTCCACCCAAGGTGCGAGGAGAACCAGATGTGTCGGCTGCGGCCCGGGGCGGGCGGCGACCTGCTGGGCGAGGGCCAGAGCGTAGCCGCCGCCGGCGGAGTCACCCGCGAGCACGACGCCGCCGGGGGACGCGATCGCGACCTGCTCGAACAGCCGGACCATCGCGTCGTGGGAGTCGCGCCAGGTGTGTGTCGGCGCCAGTGGATACGCCGGGAGGACGACCCTCAGGTCGAAGCGGCGGGCGAGCCGTGCGACGTAGCGCCAGTGCGCGCCGTCGGCAGGGGAGACGTAGGCGCCGCCGTGCAGGTAGAGCAGCGTCCTGGACGGAGTCGTCCCGGCGATGCGGAGGTCGTGGACCCCGAAGCCGTACCCGTCCATCCGGCCGACCTCGAGGCCGCGGGTCCACCGGCGGGGCGGGTCGGCGGGACCCGTCGCCTGCTCGATGAGCTTCTCGCGCCGCATCGACTCGGGGTCGGTGACCTCGCTGCTCCCGCGCACGAGCGGGAGGACGCTGGCAAGGAGCTGGTGTCGCAGGCTGGGCACGGCGGTCTCCTCGGGGGGTCGGGCTCCTGCCCGGAGGCTACCGGGACCGCGGGGGGCCACCTGCCGGGCCGAGGTGTAGCCTGACCGGAGAACGACAGGGGAGCGCCGCCCGGCGCTGAGAGTGCGGAACGGCCGCAGACCCTCGAACCTGATCCGGCTCGTACCGGCGAAGGAAGTCGAGTCTCGATCGCATGCGCGATCCCCTCCCTGAAGACCCTGTGGGAGATCTGTATGTCCACCAAGTCCTCGCCACGCCGCCGCGACGTCGCGCGCGTGGCGTCTGTCGCAGTCCTGGCCCTCGCCGCGAGCGCGTGCTCCCTGGGGGGTACGACGGACGAGGGCGACCCGACCGGGGAGAACGCCACCGGCGGCCCCGAGAACACGCAGGTCGTGCTCGCGACCCACGAGTCGTGGAACGTCCCCGACGAGGTGCTCGCGGAGTTCACCCGCGAGACCGGCTACGAGGTGCGGGTCCAGGCCACCGGCGACGCCGGCTCGCTCACCAACCGGCTCGTGCTGACCAAGGGCTCCCCGATCGCCGACGCCGTCTACGGCGTGGACAACACGTTCGCGTCGCG
>DATHVS010000291.1:0-6165 GCA_035461195.1 Nocardioidaceae bacterium | reverse complement strand
GCTCCGGATCGTCTCGGGGACCGAGCAGGCCGACTTCGCCTCCCTCGCGGTACCGGCCGACCTCGCCTACCTCGGGCAGGAGCCCTCCTTCCGCCCCGGCGCAACGGTCGGCGACGTCCTCGACGAAGCACTGGCACCGCTGCACCACACCGTGGCAAGGCTGGAGGCGCTCGCCACGCGCCTCGACGAGGGGCCGGCCCAGGACGAGTACGCCGCGCTGCTCGAGTGGGCGGTCCTCCACGACGCCTGGGACGCCGACCACCGTGCCGAGGCTGCCGCGGCCCGGCTGGGCCTCGAGACGGTGGAGAGGGACCGACCGGTCGACGCGATGTCGGGCGGGCAGCGGATGCGCCTCGCGCTGGCCGCCCTCATCACCCGTCGTCCCGAGTGTGTGCTCCTCGACGAGCCCACCAACCACCTCGACGACGCCGCTGTGGCCTTCCTCGAGGAGTTCCTCCTGGGCCTGCGCGGTGTCGTCGTAGTGGCCAGCCACGACCGCACGTTCCTCGACAACGTCTGCTCGGTCGTCCTCGACCTCGACCCGATGCATCTCGGCGTCGACGGCGACGGCGGCAACCACTTCTCGGGCGGCTACACCGACTACCTGCGGGCAAAGCACGAGTCGCGGGTGCGGTGGGAGCAGGCGTACCTTGCCCACCAGGGGGAGCTCGACGACCTGCGCCGCGCCGCCAGGACCACCGCGCGCTCCGTCGCCCCGAACAACCGGCCGCCGCGTGACAACGACAAGTTCATCCACCACGTCAAGGGCCAGAAGGTCGCCAAGGCGGTGAGCCGCAGGGTCCGCGACACCGAGCGCCGGATCGAGGAGCGCGAGCGCGAGAAGGTGCCGAAGCCACCGAGGGCGCTCGCCTTCCGCGGAGACCTCACCCACGGCCGCGGGCGCGCGACCATCACCGCCCGTGACCTCGTCGTCCCCGGCCGGGTCCACCTGCCTCGGCTCGACGTCGCGCCCGGCGAGCACCTCCTGGTGACCGGCGCCAACGGGTCGGGCAAGTCGACCCTGCTGCAGGTGATGGCCGGGGAGGTGCCTGCCCAGGGACACCTCGACGTCTCGGCGCATCGGGTGGGCCACCTCCCCCAGGAGGTCGTCTTCGCCCGGCCGGACCGGTCCGCGCTCGAGGTGTACGCCGAGAGGACCGGGCCGCCCGTGCCCCTGGGCGACCTGGGCCTGCTCCACCCCCGCGACCTCGGTCGCCCGGTGGGGGCGCTCAGCGTCGGCCAGCAGCGCCGACTGGGCCTCGCCCTCGTCGTGGCGCAACGGCCGGACCTGCTGCTGCTCGACGAGCCGACCAACCACATCTCGCTCGCCCTCGCCGAGGAGCTCGAGGACGCACTGCGACACGCGGCCGGCACGGTGGTCGTCGCTAGCCACGACCGCTGGCTAAGGCGCCGCTGGGAGGGGCCGGTCCTCGGCCTGTAGGAGAGTCGATCGGCGCCGGTGGACGTCCCGGGCTCCCATGGAAAATCGTCCCTTCCCATGGTGAATTCGCCATGGGAAGGGACGATTTGCCTGCATACCCTGGTAATTGATCACCAGAGCGCGTGAGGGCTCAGCCCTTGCGCTTGTTGACCTCTTCGGTCGCGGCCGGGAGGACGGCGTGGAGGTCGCCGACCACGCCGAAGTCGACGAGCTCGAACAGCGGAGCCTCCTCGTCCTTGTTGACCGCGACGATCGTCTTGGAGGTCTGCATGCCGGCGCGGTGCTGGATCGCACCGGAGATGCCGGCGGCGACGTACAGCTGCGGGGAGACGACCTTGCCGGTCTGGCCGATCTGGAAGGAGTGGGGGTACCAGCCCGAGTCGACCACGGCACGCGAGGCGCCCACCGCGCCACCGAGCGCGTCCGCGAAGCTCTCGATCGGGTCGAAGTTGCCCCCGGTGCCCCGGCCGCCGGCCACGACGATCGCGGCCTCGGTCAGCTCGGGTCGACCGGTCGACTTGCGCGGCTCGGAAGCCACGATCTTGGCGGCCTTGGCGGCATCGGAGATGGTCACCGCCACCTGCTCGACCGCGCCTGCGCCGTCGGCCTGCTCCGGCGTCGCGGCGTTCGGCTTCACCGTGATGACCGGGGTGCCCTTGGTGACCTTCGCCTGCACCGTGTAGCCGCCGGCGAAGACGCTCTGGGTGGTCACCGGACCCGCCTGCACGTCGACGGCGTCGGTGATCAGGCCGGAGTCGATCTTGACTGCGAGCCGACCGGCGATCTCCTTGCCCTCGGCGTTGGAGGAGATCAGGACGGCGCCGGGGCTTGTCTTCTCCACCAGCTGCTGGAGCACCTCGGCCTTCGGGGCCACGAGGTAGCCCTTGATCTCCGCGTCGTCGACGACGTAGATCTTCTCCGCGCCGAAGGACTTCAGCGCGGCCACCGCGTCGTGCGAGGGCGACCCGATGAACACCGCGGACGGCTCGCCGAGACGGCGGGCGATCGTCAGCAGCTCGTTGGTGGTCTTGCGCACCGCACCGTCGACGTGGTCGACGAGCACCAGGATCTCAGTCATTGCTCTTGTCTCCTCAGAGTCTCTCGTCGGCCTCAGATGAACTTCTTCGACGCGAGGAACTCCGCCAGCGCCTTGGCGCCCGAGCCTTCCTCGTCGGTGACGATCTCGCCCTGGGTGCGCGGCGGCCGGGCCGCGGTCTCCTCGACCTGCGACCACGACGCCGACAGACCCACCTGGGAGGCGTCCACACCGAGGTCGGACAGCGACCAGGTCTCGACCGGCTTCTTCTTCGCGGCCATGATCCCCTTGAACGACGGGTAGCGCGCCTCACCAGACTGGTCGGTCACGCTGAGCACCAGCGGGGCGGTGCCGCCGATGATCTCGGTGGCCGTGTCGCCGTCGCGTTTGATGCGCACCTCCATGCCCTGCATCTCGATCACCGAACCGAGGGTGACCTGCGGCAGGCCGAGACGCTCGGCGAGCATCGCCGGGACGACACCCATCGCGGCGTCGGTCGAGGACATGCCGCATATCACGAGGTCGTGGTCCAGCTTCTTGATGGCTTCGGCGAGCACCAGGGACGTACCCAGCGCATCCGAGCCGGCGATCGCGTCGTCGACCACGTGGACACCCTTGTCGGCGCCCATCTGGAGACCCTTGCGGATCGCGTCGACGGCCTGCTCGGGCCCGACGGTCAGAACGGTCACCTCGGTGCCCTCGTTCTTCTCCTTCAGCTGCAGCGCCTGCTCCACGGCGTACTCGTCGAGCTCGGACAGGAGCCCGTCGACACTGGCCCGGTCGACAGTGTTGTCATCCTCGAAGCTCCGGTCGGCAGTCGCATCCGGAACGTACTTCACACACACGACAATGTTCATGGCAGTCTTGGCCCTGAGGGCCCCTCCTGTGCACTTGGTATGACGGTCGTCCGCCCGCGTAGTCCCTGAGGTTACTAGCGCGTAGCTAGCAGTGGAACACGCAGCCGGGTGGGTTCAGTCACACGCGTCCGGCCTCCCACGAGCGGGGCGTGTGTAGCGGTCAGGGACGAATGATCCGGTCGAGGATCTTGCCGATGACGAGGTAGACGACGGCCGCGATCCCCCAGTTGGTCAGGGCACTCTTGACCCGGCCGTCCTCGTCCTCGGCGAAGGTGAAGATCCCGTCGGTGAGGCTGAACGGCCCGTCGAGCGTCTCGGCGCCGGAGATGATGAGCTCGACGATGCTGTTGTTCTCGTTGGCCTTCAAAGCGATGAGCAGGGCCCCGACGGCGAGGAAGAGCGCGCACACGACAGCGACCAGCCACACGACGGTCGCCACCTTGTTGCGCACGGCGTCGGAGCGGCTCTTGAGCTTCGACGTGCCCGAGCTCGCGGCCCGACGACCGCGCTTGTCCTGAGCAGTCTCCGACTCCTCGTCGTCGGTGCCCTTGGTCGCGTCAGTCACTGTCTCTCCTTGTCCGAGGTACCCGCACGATAACCGACCTCGCCAGGTCCGGAGAACCTGTCCCGAGCGGTGGCCCAGACGTCGCCACCGGCAACCTCCCGGCGACGACGGACCGGCGTCTCAGCGTCCGACGAACTTCGCCTTGCCGGGGCCCTCCTCGACGAAGGACTTCATGCCGATGGACCGGTCCTCGGTGGCGAAGAGAGCCGCGAACTGCTGCCGCTCGATCTCGAGGCCGGTCTCGAGATCGACCTCGAGCCCACGGTCGACGGCGTCCTTGGCGGCCCTGAGGGCGTACGACGCGGCCCCGCTGAACTGCTTGGCCCAGGCAACCGCCTCGGCGTAGACCTCGTCGGCCGGGACGACCCGGTCGACGAGGCCGATGGTGAGGGCCTCCTGGGCTTTGACGAAGCGCCCGGTGAAGATGAGGTCCTTGGCCTTGGACGGACCGACGAGGCGGCTGAGCCGCTGGGTGCCGCCGGCGCCGGGGATGATGCCGAGCAGGATCTCCGGCTGTCCGAGGACCGCGTCCTCGGCGGCCACCCGGACATCCGCGCACAGAGCGAGCTCGCAGCCCCCGCCGAGGGCGTAGCCGTTGACGGCCGCGACCACGGGCTTCGGGATGCGCGCCACCGCGGAGAAGGAGGACTGGAGGGCACCGGAGCGCCGGACCATTTCGGTGTAGGACATGTCGGACATCTCCTTGATGTCGGCGCCGGCGGCGAAGACCCGCTCGCCTCCCCAGACGACGACCGCCTTGACGTCCTCACGGTCGGCGCACTGTGTCGCCGCGGCGCGGATCTCCTCCTGGACCTGCGCGTTGAGGGCGTTCATCTTGGGCCGGTCGACCCGGATGGTGGCCACGCCGTCCTCGACCTCGACCCGCACGAACTCGCCCACGTTGCACTCCTCTGGTAGCCGGGAAAACCTGTGTCGGAGCCTAGACCGGGCGCCTTCGCGGGTCACAGGTGGGTGACGAGGGGATCGACCCTGTTTGTCCCAGGGCATCGTCGGCGACAATGGTCCACGTGAACCCCACAACGTGGACAGAGGACTCGGACCGTGCACCTGTCTGGCCGGGTCAGCACCAGCCGCTCGGCGCGACCTGGGGCGAGGAGGCCACCAACTTCGCGGTCTACGCCCCCGAGGCCACCCGGGTCGAGGTCTGCCTCTTCGACGACGACGCCTACGGCGGGGTCGAGCGCCGCTACGAGCTGACCGAGCACACTCTCGGCATCTGGCACGGCGCGATCCCAGGTGTCCCGCGAGGCCAACGCTACGGCTTCCGGGCCGACGGTCCCTGGGACCCCGAGAACGGCCACCGGTTCAACCCGCACAAGCTCCTTCTCGACCCGTACGCCCGGGCGATCAGCGACGCCGTCGTACCCGGTCCGGAGATCTTCGGCTACGTCCTGCCCGAACCGCACGACGGCAAGGACGCGAGAGCCCGCAAGGAGCGCACGCTCAACCGTCATGACTCAGCGCCCTTCATGGCCAAGAGCGTCGTGGTCCACGACGACTTCGACTGGGGCGACGACGAGCTGGTCCGGCCCCGGGTCAGGCTCACCGACACCGTCATCTACGAGCTGCACGTCAAGGGCTTCACGAAGCTGCACGACCGGGTGCCCGAGCAGCTGCGCGGCACCTACGCCGGGCTGGCCACCCCGGCGGTCGTGGAGTACCTCAAGGACCTCGGCATCACGACCGTCGAGCTGCTGCCGATCCACCAGTTCGTCTCCGAGCCGTCTCTGGCGGCGCGAGGCCTCCGCAACTACTGGGGCTACAACTCGATCGGCTTCTTCGCGCCTCACAACGAGTACAGCGCCGGCGGCGACCGCGGCGAGCAGGTCACGGAGTTCAAGAGCATGGTCAAGGCACTCCACGCGGCGGGCCTCGAGGTGATCCTCGACGTGGTCTACAACCACACCGCCGAGGGCAGCCCGCTCGGTCCGACGCTGAGCTTCCGCGGCCTCGACGACCGCGGCTACTACAAGCGCGTCGACCCCGAGCGCGACCCCGGGACCTACTGGGACGTCACCGGCTGCGGCAACACCGTCGACGCCTCGAACCCGCACGCGCTCAGGATGATCCTGGACTCCCTGCGCTACTGGGTCACCGAGATGCACGTCGACGGCTTCCGCTTCGACCTCACCCCCGCCCTCACGCGGACCCGCCTGACCGTGGACATGGCCGGGGCCTTCCTCACCGCGATCGGCCAGGACCCGGTCCTGCGCCACGTGAAGCTGATCGCCGAGCCCTGGGACGC
>DATHVS010000290.1:0-13286 GCA_035461195.1 Nocardioidaceae bacterium | reverse complement strand
ACAACTCGGTCCAGCTGATCTTCATGACCGGCGACGCGATGGCGCGTCCCCTGATCGAGGCCTACGAGAAGGGCGGCTACGACGGGTCCTCCCTGGTGGCCGTGGCCAGCAGCGCCGCGATCTTCAGCCGCCCGGTCAAGGAGCGCTGGATGGCGGCGTTCCCCAACGTGTTCTTCACCGACTCCGTAGGCAGCTCGGAGACCGGGTTCCAGGGCACCGGCCTGCAGGACGCCGAGAACATCAAGGGCGAGGGGTGCGTGGTCAGCCTCGGCCCCGAGTCGGTGGTCCTCGACGAGGGCAACCAGATCCTCGACCTGTCCACGAACGTCGGGGCAGTGGGCCGGCTCGCACGCTCCGGCTCGGTGCCCCTCGGCTACTACAAGGACCCCGAGAAGTCGGCGCGCACCTTCATCGAGATCGACGGCACCCGCTACTCCGTCCCCGGTGACTTCGCGCGGATCGAGACCGACAACAAGGTGACGCTGCTCGGACGCGGGTCGAACTGCATCAACACCGGCGGGGAGAAGGTCTACCCCGAAGAGGTCGAGATGGCGCTCAAGGCACACCCCGACGTCTACGACGTCCTCGTGGTCGGTGTGGCCGACGAGAACTACGGACAGGCTGTGTCCGCGGTCATCCAGGCACGTGGTGAGAACCACCCGAGTGTCGAGGACCTGCGCACGTTCCTGAGGGCGAGCCTGTCGGGTTACAAGCTGCCGCGCTCGGTGACCTACGTCCCCGAGATCCCGCGCAGCGCCACGGGCAAGGCGAACTACCCCCGAGCCAGGGAGCTGGCGGGTGAGGCGAGCCCCCCGCCGGTCCCGGCCTGACGCCTCCCTCTCCCAGGCTTCGAAAGGTTCCCATGCGCACCGACCTCTGTGACCAGTTCGGGATCGACCACCCGATCTTCGCCTTCACCCCCTCGGAGCACGTCGCGGCGGCGGTGAGCAGAGCCGGTGGTCTCGGTGTGCTCGGCTGTGTCCGCTTCAACGACCCGGAGGAGCTCGAGAAGACGCTCACCTGGATGGACGAGAACACCGACGGCAAGCCGTACGGCGTCGACGTGGTCATGCCGATGAAGGTGCCGACCGAGGGCAGCGCGGTCGACCTGAGCGCGATGATCCCCGACGGGCACCGCAAGTTCGTCGACGACACCCTCCGCAAGCTCGGCGTTCCGCCGCTCGCCGAGGGCGAGGGACGCGAGGGAGTGCTCGGGTGGCTGCACTCGGTCGCCCGCTCCCACGTGGAGGTCGCCTTGAGCCACCGTCCCGTGCTCATCGCCAACGCGCTCGGGTCGCCCCCGAAGGACGTCATCGACCAGGCCCACGCCGCGGGGGTCAAGGTCGCCGCCCTGGCCGGTGCCGCCAAGCACGCGCTGTCCCACGTCGCCAACGGCGTGGACATCATCGTGGCCCAGGGCTACGAGGCAGGCGGCCACACGGGAGAGATCGCCAGCATGGTCCTCACGCCCGAGATCGTGGACGCGGTCGGACCGGACGTGCCCGTCCTCGGCGCCGGTGGCATCGGCTCCGGGCGGCAGATCGCTGCGTCCCTCGCGCTCGGAGCGCAGGGGGTGTGGACCGGGTCGATCTGGCTGACCGTGCAGGAGTACTCCAACCTCTCCTCGAACCCGGCGATGACCGAGGCGTTCCTGCGGGCCGACTCGACCGACACCGTTCGCACGCGGATCTACACCGGCAAGCCTGCGCGCCTCCTCAAGACGAAGTGGACCGAGGCGTGGACCGAGGAAGGCGCTCCGGAGCCGCTGCCGATGCCCTTGCAGAACTTGCTCGTCAGCGAGGCGCACAGCCGTATCAACGCCAGCGGCGACCCCGACGTCATCTCGATGCCGGTGGGGCAGATCGTCGGCCGGATGAACCAGGTCCGCCCGGTCGCCGAGGTGATGGCCGACCTCGTGGCGGAGTTCGAGCGGACGGTCGCCCGTCTCGACTCTGTGCGCGACGCCTAGCGTCGGAGCGTGCACGGGGCGTGGTGTCCGTGCCAGGATCACCAGATGCCGTCGCTTCGAGTGATGACCTACAACATCTGGCTGGGTGGGCGCGGTGGCTCCTTGCTCGAGGACGTAGTGCGAGCCGCGAACGTCGACGTCGTGCTCGTCAACGAGAGCCCGAAGTCGCTGGTCAGGTCGAGGCGCAGATGTCGACGCCTGACCGATTCGTGGGGGATGCGCTACGTCGCCGGAGGACGTGGCGCCGGCTCGAACTTGATCGCGGTCGCATACGGGGTCCACGTCAGGTCCACCTACGTCACCACTCTGCGGCAGTCGGCGTTCCAGCCGCGAAGAGGTATCGCGGCAGCACAGCTCCGGGTCCGCGGCCGTCTGGTCGGCGTGGTCTCGTGCCACCTGAGTCTCGACGCGGAGAGAAGGGCGCTCGAGGTGGAGCGCGTGGTCGAGGTCGCGAGTCGGTTGCGCGGCCCCGTGGTGGTAGGCGGTGACCTCAACGAGGAGCCCGGGGGGCCGAGCTGGCGCAGGCTCCGTTCGGCGGGGTTCGTCGACCACGGTTCGAAGGACTGGCCGACCTTCCCCGCGGATGAGCCCGTCAAGCGGATCGACGCCCTGCTGGTCCGTGGGGCCGCTGGGGTGAGGCGTCATGGCGACCCGGGGGTGGACCCGAGGATCCAGGCGCGGGCGAGCGACCACCGACCCGTCCTGGCGGTCCTCGACCTCTGAACCGGCCTCATAAGTCGACGTACAGGCAGAACGGGTGGCCGACGGGGTCGATCATGACGCGGACGTTCTCCTGGGGCTGGTGCTCGGCGAGCTCGGCACCGAGCTCGACCGCGTGCGCCGTCGCCGCCTGGAGGTCGCTGACCTCCAGGTCGAGGTGCAGCATCATCTGCTGCCGATCCTCGACAGGGGGCCAGACCGGACGTACGTACTCAGGGGAGGTCTGGAACCCGATGTACGCCACGCCGTCGCGGGGCGCGATGGTCACGAACGACGGGTCCTCGGAGTAGACCTCCCACTCGAGGAGCTCGACGTAGAACCGGGCGAGCTCCCGTGCATCGGGGGCGTCCAGCACCGCGCCCCAGTAGTCGTGGCGATCCTTGCGGGGCATGGACTCGTCCGCCTGTTCCCGTCCTCGCATGGCTCCATTCTTCCTCGTGTCCACCGACCCGTCACCGGGAGAGAGTGGGCGTCCATGTCAATTCAGTGGTCTATTCCAGCGGGACGCAACCGAACGGGCTGGGTATGCGTCCTACTGTCAGCGCGCGCAGACAACCAGGAACCGGCGGCCCGGCCGCCACGACCGAGAGGACCTGACATGTGTCGCAAGACGTCACCCCAGGGCAACCTCACCTGCTCGCGCATCGACTGCGACGGCGTGGGCCACGTCTGGGAGCACCCCAGCGCCGCTCGCGACGCAAAGGCTGAGGCCGACGCCTGCTGCCAGGACTGACCCGTCAGTGCAGGGAGTACGACGTGCCGCGTGGCGCTCGTTCCCACAGGGGATCGCCCGCAGTGTCGAGTCCCTGTCGCACCAGCTCACGCTTGTAGATCCAGCCCTCCTGGTCACGGAAGGCGAGGTCCCCGCTCCAGTACATCCCACCGCGCATCCTCTCCGTGGTGGCCTTATGGTCCTTGTAGTACCCCGCGAACTGGCCGGCCCCAGTCGTGTTGACGAGCTCGCCGACAGCCGCCTCGAGGCTGAGCACCTGGCCGCCCTCGTCGAACCGCGCCGGAGGACACTCCTCGCCGGTGGCAGGGTCGAGACCTTCACGCCCTCGAGCGGCCGGCCCAGGGAACCCGGAGGTGTCCTGGGCACCACGTGAGATCGCCACGGCGTTCTCGATCGACCCGAATCCATCCTGCACCCAGCACCCGAATCGCTGCGCGAACTCCGCGATGTCCCTTTCGCTCGCCCTCGTTTGCCGAACGCGACCCGCAACGGGTTGTCGGTGTCGTCGGTCCGTTCAGGGGTTGCGAGCACGTAGCCGAGCGGCTTGCCGACGTAGTTCATGTACGTGGCGCCGTTACGCCGTACGTCGTCGACGAACCGGCTCGCGGAGAACTTGGCCAGCGCCATCGCGCCCCCGCAGGCCACGCCCGGCCCCCACCCGGCCATGACCGCGTTGGAGTGGAACAACGGCATCGCGAGGTAGAACCAGTCCCCGGAGGTCAGCCCGAACATCCGGGTCAGGTGGGCGCCGGGGAACGTCACCTTCTCGTGCGTGACCCGGACGTCCTTGGGCTCCCTCGGGCCCCGGCGAGGTCGAGACCGTCGAGAAGGGGCCAGGTGCTCGGAGTCCGTGAGCACGATCTGGCAGCCGGCATGCCGCGCGTCACGGGCGAGGCCCTCACCACGCCGGGTCGTGTTCAGACCGGCCACGACGAAGCCACCGAGGCCGGCCGCTGCGAGTCCCATCGCCATCTCCGGGGTGCTGCCCATCAGCAGACCGATGTGAAAGGGGCGCTCGGGGTCCCGCAAACCGCCCAGGGCCGCGGCACGGCGCGACGACATCTCGGCGTACTCGCGCCACAACCACTCCTGCTCCCCGAACAGCAACGCCGGGCCGGTCTCCTCAGCACGTCGGCGCAGCAGCTCCTGAAGGGCCTCGGCGATTCTCAGGCGGGCTCCCCGGCAAGGGCACGCCCGACGGCGAGCGCCTGCCGGGTAGTACCGCCGAGCATGAGCTCGTGCCGCTTGGCCGCCGTGAAGTATCGGTGCGCGGGTGCGTCGAGGTCGATCCCGACGCCGCCGTGGACGTGCACGGTCGTGTGCGCGAGCTTGTGGCCGACGTCGGCGGCCCAGAGCTTGGCTGTGGCGACCTCGACCTCTGCCGGTAGGCCCTCGCTCAGCCGCCAGGCGGCCTGCCACATCGTGAGCCGAAGGCCGTGTACGTCGATGTAGGCGTCCGCGAGTCGCTGGGACACTGCCTGGAAGCTGCCGATGGGGCGGCCGAACTGTTCGCGCGTGCGGGCGTACTCGGCGGTGAGGTCGAGGGCACCATCGACGACGCCGAGCTGCTCTGCGCACACGACGGTGGTGAGCCGCGTGGCGATCCACCGGGTGCTCTCGGGTCCGTCACCGACTGCTCCGAGGAGCCGGTCCCCGCCGAGCTCGACGCCGTCGAGCTCGAGCCGGCCCACGACGTCGCCGTCGTTGATGTGCTGGGCTTCGACGCGGACGCCGGGGTCGTCGCCTCGGACGAGCAGCACCACACCGCCCTCCGGGCTGTCGGCCGGGACGAGGAAGAGGTCGGCGACGGTTCCCGAGGGCACCACCGTCTTGATCCCCGTGACGGTCCAACCGCCGACGGTGCGGGTCGCCCTCGTCGTGGGCCGGTCCGGGATGTCCGCGTGGTCCTCGCTGAGGGCGACGGTCAGGACGTTCTTTCCCCGCGCCGCCGGCTCGACCCACTGCTCCACCTGGGACCGGTCGCCGGCACGCACGATCGCGGCGGCTGCCACGGCGTGCGAGGGGAGGGGGAGTGGGGCGACCGCGCGGCCGGTCTCGACCGCGACGCTGCACAGCTCGAGGAGGCCGAGGCCGGAGCCTCCGGCATCCTCGGGGAGGTGAAGGCCGAGGAGCCCGGCATCACCGAGCTCCTTCCAGAGGTCGGCGTCGAACCGGCTGTCCGTCGCCTCGACCTCGCGGAGGCGGGTCTGCGTGCAGCGGTCGGCGAGCATGCGTCGGGCCAGTGCGGCAGCGTCGTCCTGCTCGGGGGTGACGGTGAAGTCCATGGGTGTCGTCTCCTCCTAGCGCTTCGCCGCGGGCAGGCCGAGGCCGACCATGCCGATGATGTCGCGCTGGATCTCGTTGGTGCCGCCGCCGAAGGTCATCACCAGGGAGGTGCGGTGGTGGCGCTCGAGCCGGCCGGCGAGGACCGCGGCGGGGGAGTCGGTGCGGACGAGGGCGTTGGGCCCGACGACCTCCATGAGCGCGCGGTAGACCTCGGTGGCGAGCTCGCTGCCGTAGACCTTCGTGGCGGAGGCGTCCGCGGGGCTGAGGTCCTCACCGGCCGACGAGGCGATCTTCCAGTTCATCAGGCTGAGCACCTCGACGCGGGCGTGCGCGCGTCCCAGGAGAATCTGCACCCACTCGGCGTCGATGATCCGGCTGCCGTCCGGCGCCTTGGTCTCCTGCGCCCACCGACGTACCTCGGCGACGGCGTGGACCAGGGGAGCCGCGGACGTGAGCGCCACCCGCTCGTGGTTGAGCTGGTTGGTCATGAGGGGCCAGCCGCCGTTGAGCTCGCCGACGAGGTTGGCGACGGGGACGCGCACGTCCTCGTAGTAGGTGGCGCTCGTCGACACCCCGGCCACGGTGTGCACCTGCGTGTAGGAGAAGCCCTGGGAGTCTGCGGGGACCAGGATGATCGACAACCCCTTGTGGCGCGGCAGGTCGGGGTCGGTTCGGCAGGCGAGCCACACGTAGTCGGCGTACTGGATGAGGCTGGTCCACATCTTCTGGCCGTTGATGACGAACTCGTCGCCCTCGAGACGGGCGCGGGTCTTGAGGCTGGCCAGGTCGGTGCCCGCGCCGGGCTCGCTGTAGCCGATGGAGAAATGCATCTCCCCCTTGAGGATCGCGGGCAGGAACCTCTGCTTCTGCTCCTCGGTGCCGAAGCGCATGATCGTGGGTCCCACGGTGTTGAGGGTGAGGTGCGGGACGGGTACGCCGGCGATGGCGGCCTCGTCGGAGAAGATCAGCTGCTCGACCATGGAGCGGTTCTGACCGCCGTACTCCTCTGGCCAGCCGATGCCGAGCCAGCCGTCGCGGCCCAGCTGCCGCACGACGTCCTTGTAGACGCCGCCCTCGCCGAACTCGCCCGTCGACGCAGCCAGCGCCGCTCTACGCTCGGGGGTGACGAGTTCGGAGAAGTACGAACGGAGCTCGGCGCGAAGGCGCTCGTGCTCCTCGGTCAGGGCCACCCGCACGGTGCCTCCTAGAAACTGGAACGTGTTTCAGTCAGAGGTTAGCCATAGCCATCGATGCTGTCGAGCGCTGGCGTATTCGACCGCAAAACTATAACCTGTTCCAGCATCCGCGCCTGGCGTACGCAAGCCACCTGGAGGAAGCCGATGAACCCGGTCAACGCCCCTGAGCACGTGCGTGACATCGACAGGGGCATGCTCCCGACGCGCTACGCGCGAGGCTGGCACTGCCTCGGGCTCGCTGACAGCTTCCGGGACGGCAAGCCCCACGCGGTCGAGGCGTTCGGGACCAAGCTGGTGGTCTGGGCAGACTCCCAGGGCGGGCTGAACGTCCTCGACGGCTACTGCCGGCACATGGGCGGTGACCTGACCCAGGGGGCCGTCAAGGGTGACGAGGTCGCCTGCCCCTTCCACGACTGGCGCTGGGGCGGTGACGGGAAGTGCAAGGCGATTCCCTACGCCAAGCGCATCCCGTTGCGCGCCCGCACCCGCACCTGGCGGGCGATGGAGGAGAACAGGCAGCTCTTCGTCTACCACGACCCCGAGGGCAACGCGCCACCTCAGGACGTCGTGATCCCGCGGATCGACGCGGCGTTCTCCGACGAGTGGACCGACTGGACCTGGAACACCCTCTTCATCGAGGACGCCAACTGCCGCGAGATCATCGACAACGTCGTGGACATGGCGCACTTCTTCTACATCCACTACGCCTTTCCCACGTACTTCAAGAACGTCTTCGAAGGCCATATCGCCACTCAATACATGAACTCCCGCGGCCGCCCTGACATGTCGGGTGGCGGCTACGCGGGGGAGGAGATGCTGCTGACGTCCGAGGCGTCCTACTACGGACCGTCGTACATGATCAACCCGCTGACCACGAGCTACAAGGGCATCGAGGTCGACGTCATCCTGATCAACTGCCACTACCCGGTGACGGCCACGTCGTTCGTCCTCCAGTACGGCCTGATCGTGAAGAAGCTCGAGGGCCTCGACGACGAGATGGCCGACAAGATCGCCAAGAAGTACGCCGACATGTTCGGCGAGGGGTTTATGCAGGACGTGGAGATCTGGCGCAACAAGGCACCGATCCAGAACCCTCTCCTCTGCGAGGAGGACGGCCCGGTCTACCAGCTGCGCCGGTGGTACGAGCAGTTCTACGTCGATGCCGCCGAAGTGACCGAGGAGATGACCCAGCGCTTCGAGTTCGAGGTCGACACCACCCACGCGAACGAGAACTGGGAGAAGGAGGTCCGCGAGAACCTCGCCCGCCGCAAGGCCGAGGACGAGCAGCTCGCGGGCACCGAGGACTCGCAGATGGCGACCGGTGTCTGAGCGATGGTCTCGTTCACGCCGCTGAGCCCCGACACGGCGTCCGACCAGCGGCTCTACCTGGACGCCAGCCTCCAGGAGGTCAGCTGCCTCGACTGCCTGGCGCGTGTGCGCGTCAAGAAGAGCAGCGAGTTCCAGACCAGCATCCAGTGGACCGCGGAGGCGCAGGCGGCGTGCGCGGAGTTCGCCCGGAAGAACGCCGAGACGGGGCACCGTGTCGTGCACGAGTCCTGCTCCCGGCTCAGGGCGAGCATCGACGCTGCGGTGCGCGAGGGGCGGCTACGGATCGACGGCGGAACGGACGGAGTGACCCATGGCTGAGTCCTACGACGCGCGAGTGGTCGAGGTGATTCCCGAGACCGACGACGCGCACTCGATCGTGCTTGAGGTCGAGGACGCCGAGGCGTTCGCCTACAAACCCGGTCAGTTCCTGACCGTCGCGGTCCCCAGCGACCGCACCGGCACCGTCGCGCGCTGCTACTCGCTCTCGAGCGCGCCCCACGAGACCGACCTGCTCAAGATCACGGTCAAGCGGACCACCGAGGGCTACGGCTCGAACTGGATCTGCGACAACGTCGCACAAGGCCAGGTCCTCCGGCTCCTGCCGCCGAGCGGCATCTTCACCCCCGCCGACCTGGACGCCGACCTCCTCCTCTTCGCCGGCGGCAGCGGGATCACACCGGTCGTCTCCATCGCCAAGTCCGCCCTGGCCCAGGGCGGCGGCAAGGTCGTGCTGCTTTACGCCAACCGCGACGAGCGGTCGGTGATCTTCGGTCGGGAGCTGAGCGAGCTCGCGGCGAAGCACCCGGACCGGTTCGTCGTCGTGCACTGGCTGGAGAGCCTGCAAGGTCTCCCCACGCCGGAGCACATGCGCGCCTTCGCCGAGCACTTCATGTCCTACGACGCCTTCGTGTGTGGGCCGGCCCCGTTCATGAGCGGTGTGGTGCAGGTCCTGAAGGACCTCGGCTTCCCGCGGGAGCGGCGCCACCAGGAGAAGTTCGTCTCGTTGGGAGGCAACCCCTTCGGCGACCAGGGCGAGGACACGACACCGGAGGCCGACGAACCCACGGGCGGCGCGGCGGCGGGGCGTACGACGTCGGCGACGGTGATGGGCGAGCTCGACGGGCAGCCCTTCGAGTTCGACGACTGGCCCGCCGACCGACCTCTGCTCGACCACCTCCTGCGCAAGGGGCTGTCGGCCCCGTTCTCCTGCCGAGAGGGCAACTGCAGCGCCTGTGCCTGCCGGGTCCTCGAGGGTGAGGTGTCGATGGAGCGCAACGAGGTGCTCGACGAGGACGACCTCGCCGACGGGATCCGCCTCGCCTGCCAGTCCCTGCCGGTGAGCGACAGGGTGCGGATCAGCTACGAGTGACCCGGGCGCCGGGGATCCGAACGCGGTGCCTCACTCGGTGATGCAGATGTTCTGTCGCTCGACCTGCAGCCGGCCCTCGACGACGCGCGCGTTGGTGACGACCTGCACCGACCGTCCTGCGCACGCCGCGGTGCCGAGGTCGTAGCTCGGCGGGGACTGCACCTGTGCGGCCTTCCCGGCACGGCCACGGGGGCCCGGGGGACCCTTCTCGCCGTCCTGACCATCGATCCCGTCCTGCCCGTCCTTGCCTGGCGGCCCCGCGATCCCCGTAGCCCCTTGAGGGCCGCGGAGGTCCTCGGCGAACACGGCCACGGCCCCGAACGCCCCGAGGAACCCGAACCCCAGTGCGACCACAGCGGTGACTGCCCACGTCGCGAACTTCCCCATGCCTGCACGGTAGATCCCCCAAGGGCGCAACGTGGGGGTTTGGGGCAAGGCGTCCTTCGTGGACGAATCTCGACGCACATGATGGAGCGCGCGGCCAACGGCCCGCTGATGGTGGTGGCACTGCTCTTCCTGGGCGCCTACGCCTGGTCCGGGTCCTGAAGGTGCTCAACCGCGCCGCCGCGGACTCGTTGCGGGGCGGGTCGCGAGCTACGTCGTCGGCGGCACCGTGCTGGTGATGTTGGTCACCTCCTTGGCCGCGCTCGACGCCGAGCGTGGCCGGCCGGACGCCACCATCGTCACCTTCTGTGATGCCGTCTGGTGGTCGTTCGCGACGATCACGACGGTCGCGTACGGCGACCTCTGTCCCGTCACCGACACCGGTCGAGGCCGGTGGCCACGAGTCTCGGACGGCGTCCATCGAGCTGATGGGTTTGCCGGCCCCCGCTTCGAGGTACCTGTGGCGACGGGAAGCCACACACCAGGGAGACCTCATGCCGAAAGATGACAGCTTCGACGCGCGGGTAGAGCTCGTCTCGATGCTCATCGAGAAGATCGAGGAGGACCAGTACCCCTCGACGACGATGCTCGACATGCTCGAGCAGAACCTGAAGCCTGAGGAGGTACCTGTCTACGTCGCCATGCTCACCAGGCGGATCCGTTCCGACCGGTTCCCCAGCATCCCGATGCTGAACCGCCTCCAGAAGTACGCCTGAGACGTCGGTGGCGGGCAGGCGCCGAGGAGCTCAGTCCGCGACGACCTCGAACCTCAGGCACACCACGGGCGTTTCCTCGTCGACCGGCGTGCCGGCCGCGGCCCAGAAGCGTCTGTGGCCCTGACGCCACTCCTCGATATCGGTGTCGCCTTCGCCCTCGGCGACGGCGAACTCCCACGGGACCTCGCCGAAGGGCATGACGTCGACGTGGGTAACACGGACCGTGGTGACGGGGCGGCCGGTGTCATCGAGCACAGCGAGCCGCTCGCCCACGTGCTCGACCTCCTCACCTTCGTCGGCGTACTCCGACCAGAGGCCGGCCGTCGCACGTTTGCGTCCCTGCAGGACGAGGCCATTGAGCCATGCTCGCATCTCGCCGGGCGTGCCGAGCTCGAGGGCGCGGATCCCGTCGACCCGTGGCCACATGCCGTCACCAGCCGCGTGTGCGCCACTCGGCGAGGTGCGGACGCTCGGCCCCGAGGGTCGAGTCGTCGCCGTGGCCGGGGTAGAACCACGTCTCGTCCGGGAGCCTGTCGAAGACCTTCTTCTCGACGTCGTCGATGAGCTTCCGGAATGCGTCGGCGTCCCCGAACGTGTTGCCGACACCCCCGGGGAACAGCGAGTCCCCGGTGAAGAGGTGCGGCGTGCCCGCAGGGTCGTCGTACAGCAGGGCGATGGAGCCCGGCGTGTGGCCGACGAGGTGGATGACCTCCAGCTCGCACTCGCCGACGGTGACCTTGTCGCCGTCGGAGACCGTGCGGTCGACCCTGACCGGTAGCTCGGGTGCGTCCTCGGCGCCTGCGATCGTCTCGGCGCCGGTGGCCTCCACGACGGCGGCCAGGGCGCGGTGGTGGTCCCAGTGCTGGTGGGTGGTGACCACTCGGGCGAGCCCGTCCGGCCCCACGAGCCTCAAGATCGCCTCGGCGTCGTCGGCGGCGTCGATGAGCAGCTGCTCGTCGGTCGCCCGGCAGCGGAGCAGGTAGACGTTGTTCGACATCTGCTCGTCGACGGCGAGCTTGTTGATGATGAGGTCGGCGAGCTCGCGGGTGTTCGCGGGGCCGCCCGGCCTCACCTTCCCGTGGTAGGTCATCCGGTGGTCATCTCCATCTCCCCAGTTCGGGCAGGACGTTGGCGTCCGACGTTAGACCAGAGCCGTCGCCGCGGCCGAGCACCCACCAGGCCAGGTCGCAGGCGCGTCCCTCGATCGTGGGGCCTTGTCCGGGTACGCCGTACTTCCACACACCCCCCGTGTCGGTCGACCTGAGCACCATCGAGGGCCCGTCGGCACGGTCCTCCACGACCCGAGTGAGGAGGAGGTCGCAGAGCTGCGGGCTCCAGTCCTCGCGGCTGTAGCCGATCCCGAGGTCGGCGTGGTGGATCTCGACCTCGACGAGGCGGTGGGTGGCCACCTCCTTGGCCGGGAACTCCGGCTGTCCGGGTGCGCGTGCCACCAGGTTGTCCTCATGGCGTACGTCGAGCTCGTTGATCGCCTGGATCAGGCGACCCGCTGACGCGGAGGCGTCCATGCGGAGCTCGTGGGCGGACCTGTCGGCACCGGCCTCGATGTCGGCGTCGCGCTGCTCCCGCGACTCGTACATGTAGTGCTCCTGGCCGCTCTCGGCCCAGTGCAGCAGGTTGCAGAACGCGTCGGCGTTGCGGGCGAGGTGCGTCACCACATGACCGCGGGTCCATTCGGGTAGAAGGGACGGCGCTCGCATGTCCTCGTCTGTCAGGTCGCTGAGCGCCCCGAGGTAGCGCGTGGTGGAGACGACCATCTCGACCAGGTTCGGGATGGCGATCGTGCTGGCGGAGGAGGTGGCTGGGGTGGTACCGGTGGAGGTGTTCATGCACCCATCATCCGCCGGGGTGTCGCCTTGTGTCAGCGGATAGGATGTGCGAACACTTGTTCGAACTCCGTCGCCGGGACCGTCCCGGACCGGACCACGACTTCACGAGGGACTCTGTGGCCGACCAGCTGATCATCCGCGGTGCCCGAGAGCACAACCTCAAGGACGTCTCTCTCGACCTGCCGCGGGACGCCCTGATCGTGTTCACGGGGCTCTCGGGCTCGGGCAAGTCGAGCCTGGCCTTCGACACGATCTTCGCCGAGGGGCAGCGGCGCTACGTCGAGTCGCTCTCGGCGTACGCCCGTCAGTTCCTCGGGCAGATGGACAAGCCCGACGTCGACTTCATCGAGGGCCTGTCCCCGGCGGTCTCGATCGACCAGAAGTCCACCTCGAAGAACCCCCGGTCGACCGTCGGCACCATCACCGAGGTCTACGACTACCTCCGCCTGCTCTACTCCCGCGCAGGTCGCCCGCACTGCCCGAAGTGCGGCCGGACGATCGCCCGGCAGACCCCTCAGCAGATCGTCGACCGGGTCCTCGAGCTCGAGGAGGGCAGCCGCTTCCAGGTGCTCGCACCGGTCATCCGGGGGCGCAAAGGGGAGTACGTCGAGCTCTTCCGCCAGCTCCAGACGCAGGGCTTCTCACGGGTCCGGGTCAACGGCGAGACGCACCTGCTCACCGACCCCCCGAAGCTCGACAAGCAGAAGAAGCACACCATCGAGGTCGTCGTCGACCGG
>DATHVS010000289.1:0-4344 GCA_035461195.1 Nocardioidaceae bacterium | reverse complement strand
ACGTGATCGAGCAGGTCGCGTTCCTGTCGATCAGGGACGGCCTCGTACGCAAGATCGACCTCGTGTGCACGGGCTTCATGCCCGTGCACCCCGCTTCCGGCGGAGGCGCCTAGTGCCGGTCGAGGAGCTCGGCGACCTGGGCGCGGCGTTCGCCGGCGAAGCGGCGGACGACCCGGACCGTCGCCCCGGCCGCGTTGCGGGCGGGCAGGCGCAGGGCCTTGTCGCCGAAGTGGATGCGCTCGTCGCCGACGTAGCCGCCGAGCAGCATCTGGTAGACCGAAACCCGAGTGGCATCGTCAACATTGGACCGGAGCTCGACGACGCTGAGCCCTTGCGCGCATCGGGTCCAGCCGACCGTGCGGTCAGCTCGCTCTCCGTCTCGAGAAGTGCCGTGGCCTCACTCGGGCAACTGGCCGACGTCCGACTCCCGTTGACCCGTGCGCACAGCGGCGCGGTCGGTATCTTCCTCGTCCCCGTTGGTGCCGGGCGCGTCTGGCTGCAGCGTTTGGCCCACGAGACCCCTACCCGCTGGCGCGGTCTCGCGGTGACGCTCCTGCCGCCGGCGGCGTCGCTCGCTACGACTTCGGTACGCCTCGTACCGGTAGGGCGCCCCCGCATACGCCTTGTTCGGGGGCATCAGGTTGAGAACGGTCCCGGCCACGGGGGCGTCGACCTGGTGAAGCAGCTCGAGCGTGCGGGTCAGGCCGCGCCTGGAGGTCTCGCCATATGCGACCACGACGATGGTGGCGTCCACGAGATGCGCCAGGACCTGTGCGTCGGTGACCGGCAGGACGGGAGGCGAGTCGATGATCACGGTGTCGTAGCGCTCGGCGAGCTCGCGGAGCATGGTTCGTGCGTGCTCTCCGCCGAGGAGCTCCGACGGGTTCGGAGGGGTGGGACCCGACGTCAGCAGGTGCAGGCCGGGAAGCTCTGCCACGTCGTAGATCGCTGCGTCGACCGGGGTGTCGCGCAACAGCACGGTGGTCAGACCGGGGGTCAATGGCGCTCCGAACAGCTCGTGGAGTCTTGGCCGCCGCAGGTCGGCACCGGTCAACAGCACGCGCTCGCCTGACTGCACGAGGGCGACCGCGAGGTTGGCTGCCGTGACGGTCTTGCCTTCGGATGCAGCCGCACTGGTGACCAGCACCGTCCGGATGTCTTCGTCGACGCCGAGGAACTTGACCGATGTCCGCAACGAGCGGAAGGCTTCGGCGGCCGGAGATGTCGGTCCGTCCAGGCTGATCAGCGCCGTCTTGCTCTCCTTGCGCCGCGCGACCTTCGGGATCAATCCGAGAGTCGGCAGACCCGTCAACCGCTCGCTCTCCTCCTTCGACTTCACCGAGTCGTCGGCGTAGTCGCGGGCGAAGGCGAGCGCGATGCCGCCCAGGATCCCGATGAGGCCACCGACCACCAGGTTGCGTGCCGCGTTCGGCTCCACGGGCGATTCGGGCTCCTCCGCGGGGTCGAGAACGTCGATCCCCCCCGCCTGGCTGAGGTCCTGCGTGACCTCGAGCTGCTCGAGCTGGCCGCGGAACGAGCTCTCGCGGCTCTGCAGCGGCGAGAGCTGGGGAAGCACTTGCCTCATGATCGTGCCACGCTGCTCCTCGAGCTGCGTCCGCTCGGCGCTGTCCACCGGAGTAGCGGCGATCCGGGCGTCGATGTCCTCGAGCGGTCTGCTCACCTCCTCGATCTGTAGCCGGAGCTCGTCGAGGCGTGTCTGGATCTCTTCGCTGGCGGCCAGCAGATCCTCGACCTGCCGGCTCTGCCGTTCACTGATGTACGTCTCCGCGTAGAGGTTCGCCAGGTGTGCCGCTTCCGCGGCGTCAGTCGAGACGACCGAGATCTCCAGAGCGTCGTTCGCATCTGACGACGGCGCCCTTGCATCGACGTCATCGACGTCGATGGGACCGTCGTAGCGGTCATCGACTGCATCGCGCACGAGCCGTGACTCGATGAGCCGGATCTCGTTGTTCAGCTCGCGCTCCGACTCCATCGACGAGCGCGCCTGTCCGAGCTCGTCGACGAGGAGCTCCTCGGTCGGGGTCCTACGGAGGAGCAGCTCCGTCTCGGCCCGGTACTTCGGCGTCTGGATGAGGGAGATGGCCAGTGCGAGGGCGAGCGCCACCAGGACCGAGCCGATGACGACGAGCCGGCGGCGACGCAACACCGTGATGTAGTCCTGGAGCGTGGGATCGTTCATGTGCGGGTTCCGTTGCGCGCGTGTCGACGGAGACTTGCCCTCGACAACGGTACCCGCGGCAGGACGCGTGGCATGCATGTCTCGCTGCGCGCTCGGCGTGCGCCGAGACGGGGCCTGCGGCTGTCATGCGCTCGAGCCTGTGGACGAGCTGATGTCATTGCTCCTCCGAACGACCGGCGGGCGCCGTCCCGTGGCTCTGGTCCACCCTTGCGCGCAAGCTCCTTGCCGACCACAGTAGCGAGATCACGGACGGTGGTGAGCCGATCCCACTACGGGTTTCCTGAGCCGAAGGATTGCGCGTCCCCGTCGTGGCGACGACAGATCTGGAACACGAGAGCATGAACAGCCCGTTTCTCGTCGAACCGCACATGGGGTGGCTCCCGGATGCGCGACGGTGACGTTTCGGGCGGCGCCAGCAGGCACGCAGGGAGGAGTCAGCTCGTAGCGATGCAGAGGTGGCTGCGCGCCGCTCGGAGCGCCGGGCCCCTGCTACGGCGACCTTCGGCTCGCCGCAGTGCCTGGGTGCTGGTCGACCAGGGCGTCTCGAGCGTCACGAACTTCTTGGCCGCCGTGCTCGTTGCACGCGCCGTCTCGGCGAGCTCGTTCGGGGCGTTCAGCGTCGCGCTCATCGTGTACACGGTCGTCGTGAGCGTGGCACGTGCCCTCGTGTCGCAGCCTCTCGCCATCACCGCCAGCGCGCAGTCCGAGCAGCACGGCGAAGTGGCTGCTGCCGCGGGAGCGGCGATCTTCGTGGGCTGCCTGGCCGGTGCGGTGACGGTGTGCATCGGTGTCGTTGTCGGTGGCCCCGTCGGCGCGCCGCTGACGGTGACGGGCGTGCTCCTTCCGGGGCTCGTGCTCCAGGACACGTGGCGGTTCGCCCTCTTCACCGTTGGCCAGCCGGCCCGTGCCGTCGTCAACGACCTGACATGGGCGGGGGGACTCGTCGTGCTCGTCGCGCTCGTGCTCATCGTGGCAGACGGCTCAGCGACGGCTCTGACAGGTGCCTGGGCAGGCGCTGCCGCCATCGCCGCCGTGCTCGGTGCCATGCAGACACACGTCGTACCGCTGCCGGCTGAGGCGCTCGGCTACCTGCGCCGGCACTTCTCACTCGGATGGCGGTTCTCCGCCGAGGCGCTCTTCAACACTGGCGGTACGCACGTCACGATGCTGGTGATCGCGGCGAACCTCGGTGCTGCTGGTGTCGGCGCCATCCGGGGCGGCCTGACGCTCTTCGGTCCGTTCATCGTGATCGCGCTGGCGGTGGGGACGGGAGGCATCGCAGAAGCCAGCCGGCTGCTCGCTCGCTCGCCGAACCGTGTCCTCCCCGTCCTCGCGGCGGTGAGCGGGTCGCTGGTCGTCGTCGGCGTCGGCTGGGGCACCACCTTGTTGGCGCTGCCGCCGGGTTGGGGTCGGGCCGTGCTCGGTGACACGTGGTCAGGGGCTCGCGACATGGTCGTCCCCTTGACCGTCGGCACAGTGGGCGTCGCGGCAGCGACGGGAGCACTCCTCGGGCTGCGCATCGTCGCTGCTGCGTCGGCCACCATGAGGCTCGCCGCCTTGTCGGCCTGCGTCAATTCTGCCGCGGGAGTCGCTGGTGCGGCCATCTGGGGCGCGCCTGGAGTGGCGTGGGGCTTCGCCCTGGGCGGGTGGACGCAGGGGCTCGGCGCCTGGTTACTGCTTCGCCGGTTCTGCTCCGACCACCCGGAGGCGTTCTCCCGCCTGGCCAGTCGCGTGTCACCGGACTCCACACCTGTTGCGGCGGCGGGCGGCGGATGATGAGCAGGCACGCTGGTCGTCTGAGTCACGACATCGAGTGCTGACGACACCGAGGTTGCGCCAGTCATGACTGATCGCACGACCGTCCAGGCGCCGGTTCATCGATCGAGAGGCCACGGCCCTCCGTTCCGGGTACTGCTCTCGGCGTTCGGCTGCATCGCGGGCCACGGCGGCGAGCCGGGCACCGGCTGGGGCTGGGCACAGGCGCTCGCCGAGGCAGGTCACGACGTCACGGTCCTGACGCACCCGAAGGGGCGCGCCGAGAACGACGCCTGGCTGAAAGCCCACCCGGCCCCTGAACTGAGGATTGAGTACGTCGACAGCGGCGTCTGGACGCCGGCGGCAACCTTCATCTCCCGTTCCGGCAA
>DATHVS010000288.1:0-16372 GCA_035461195.1 Nocardioidaceae bacterium | reverse complement strand
CGAGGAGGAGTCACCCCTGCGTGATGCGCGCGGGTTCGACATGTCCCGCGAGGTCGCCGACGCCTCCCAGCTCACCGACGAGGACCTCGGTCTCGCCAACGTCATCCTGACCAACGGCGCCCGGCTCTACGTCGACCACGCCCACCCTGAGTACTCCACGCCGGAGTGCACCAACCCGCGCGACGTCGTGCTGTGGGACAAGGCGGGGGAGCAGGTGATGCTCGACGCCGCCCGGCTGGCGGGGGCGATCCCCGGGGCCTCGCCGATCCTGCTCTACAAGAACAACACCGACAACAAGGGCGCGTCGTACGGTGCCCATGAGAACTACCTGATGAGACGGTCGACACCTTTCGGCGAGATCGTCCGGCACCTGACACCGTTCTTCGTGAGCCGGCAGGTGGTGACCGGGTCGGGGCGCGTCGGCATCGGCCAGGACGGCCGTGACCACGGCTTCCAGGTCAGCCAGCGGGCGGACTACTTCGAGGTGGAGGTCGGGCTCGAGACCACCCTCAAGCGGCCGATCATCAACACCCGCGACGAGCCCCACGCCGACCCCGAGAAGTACCGCCGCCTGCACGTGATCATCGGCGACGCGAACCTCTCGGAGATCTCGACCTACCTCAAAGTCGGCACGACCTCGCTGGTCCTCGCGATGATCGAGGACAGGTTCATCACGCGAGACCTGACCGTCGACCAGCCGGTCAGGTCACTGCGCGAGGTCTCTCACGATCCCTCGCTCCAGCACCTCCTGAGGATGGCGGACGGGCGCACCCTCACCGCCGTACAGCTGCAGATGGAGTATCTCGACCTCGCCCGCAAGTACGTCGAGGACCGCTTCGGCTCGAACGCCGACACGCAGACGATCGACGTCCTCGAGCGCTGGGAGTCGGTGCTCACGCGGCTGGAGGCCGACCCCATGGAGTGCGCGCGAGAGCTCGACTGGGTGGCGAAGCTGAAGCTCCTGAGCTCCTACCGCGACCGCGACGGCCTCGACTGGGACGACGCGAAGCTGCACCTGGTGGACCTGCAGTACTCCGACATACGGCCCGACAAGGGGCTCTACCACCGCCTCGTGCGGCTGGGGCGCATGGACCGGCTGCTCGCCGACGACGAGGTGACCGCAGCGATGCACCGCCCGCCGGTGGACACCCGCGCGTACTTCCGTGGCCGTTGCCTGGAGAAGTACGCCGACCAGATCGCAGCCGCCTCCTGGGACTCGGTTATCTTCGACCTGCCCGGCCACGAGTCGCTCCAGCGCGTGCCCACGATCGACCCGCTGCGGGGGACCCGCCGCCACGTGGGGGAACTCCTCGATCGTTGTGACACCGCGGAGAGCCTGTTCGCCGCTCTGACTCGGTAGGGTCGGACTTGCCGGGGTCCCGGTTCCCCGGCAGAGGAGGAGTGCGGTCATGGCACAGGAGCGCAAGCAGCCCAAGAAGTCTTCCGAGACGGAGGAAGCGACCGAGGTCGCCCCCAGCGAGGACGTCGCCGAGCGCAAGGAGCAACTCGACGAGGACATCGACGCCATCCTCGACGAGATCGACGACGTGCTCGAGTCGAACGCCGAGGACTTCGTGAAGTCGTTCATCCAGAAGGGTGGAGAGTAGCCACAACATGAGTGATCACCGACAGGTCGACGCCCGCCTGCCCTCCGCCTACCTGGCGCCCGGATCCTCGTCGTTCGCCGAGTTCTTGTCCAGGCAGGCGCCCGAGCTCCTTCCGGGCAACCGGAGCCTGCCCCAGGGCAGCGCCACGGACCTCGCTCCGCACGGCACCACGATCGTCGCGACCACCTTTCCCGGTGGCGTGGTCATCGCCGGCGACCGGCGCGCCACGATGGGCAACGTGATCGCTCAGCGAGACATCGAGAAGGTCTTCCCAGCCGACGAGTTCTCGGCGGTGGGGATCGCGGGGAGCGCCGGCCTGGCGGTGGAGATGGTCCGGCTCTTCCAGACCGAGCTCGAGCACTACGAGAAGATCGAGGGCACGACCCTGTCGATGGATGGCAAGGCGAACCGCCTGGCCGCACTGATTCGGTCCAACCTGGGCATGGCCATGCAGGGCCTGGCCGTGGTTCCCCTGTTCGCGGGCTACGACCTCACCAACAGCGGTGGCCGGATCTTCTCCTACGACGTCACCGGGGGCCGCTACGAGGAGACCGCCTTCCACGCAGTAGGCTCCGGCTCGCTGTTCGCCCGGGGCTCGCTGAAGAAGCTCTACCGCGAGGACCTGAACGCCGAGGAGTGCGTGACGGCGGCGATCCAGGCACTGTACGACGCGGCAGACGACGACTCGGCCACCGGTGGACCCGACCTCGCCCGGCGGATCTTCCCCGTCGTCGCGGTCATCACCGCCGACGGGTACCGTCGCCTGCCCGACGACGAGGTCGCGGCGATCGCCGACCGGGTGATCAACGCCCGGATGCAGCGTCCCGACGGCCCGGCCGCGTCCCTGACCTGAGGAGCCCCGAGATGAGCATGCCGTTCTACGTCTCGCCCGAGCAGCTGATGAAGGACCGGGCGGACTTCGCACGCAAGGGCATAGCCCGGGGCCGCAGCGTCGCGGTCGTGCAGTACGCCGACGGGATCGTCTTCGTCTCGGAGAACCCGTCCCAGGCGCTGCACAAGGTCAGCGAGATCTACGACCGCATCGCGTTCGCCGCGGTCGGCCGCTACAACGAGTTCGAGAACCTTCGCATCGCCGGCGTCCGCCTGGCCGACATGCGGGGCTACGCCTACGACCGGCAGGACGTGACGGGTCGGGGTCTCGCCAACGCCTACGCCCAGACGCTCGGGACGATCTTCTCCAGCGGCGGGGAGAAGCCCTACGAGGTGGAGATCTTCGTCGCCGAGGTCGGTGACTCGCCCGAGCAGGACCAGATCTACCGCCTCACCTACGACGGCCAGGTCGCCGACGAGCACGGCTTCGCGGTCATGGGCGGCAACGCGGAGGCGGTGGCGACTCACATGCGTGAGCGCTACCAGGACGGAGCCGGCCTCGAGGATGCCATCCGCCTCGCCGTCGAGGCCCTGGGTCAGGGGGAGAGCGAGAGCACTCCGCGGGTGATCGCCGCGAGGGACCTCGAGGTGGCGGTGCTCGACCGCACCCGCCCCCGACAGCGCAAGTTCAAGCGCCTCGCCGCCGACAACCTCTCTGCGATCCTCGGTGAGCGAGGTGGTGAAGCGCCCGCCAAGCACGGTGCCGGGGACTCCACGAGCCCGTCGGCGAGCTATGGGAAGCCCCCGGCGGACGAGACCTCCCCGGAGGGAGAAGAGCCCCCGGTGGCGCCGCCGGTCGACCCCGATGCCGACTGACGAAGAGCACCTCTGGGAGCGTGCCGGCGGGGACGAGAACTGCGAGCGGGTTCCGGGGCCACCCTTCCCGTGAGACGGATGGGCGAGTTGGCTGCACCGGCTTGGGTGTTGCACCTAGGGTGAGTACGTGGACCGCCGGATCTTCGGGATCGAGAACGAGTACGGCGTCACCTGCACGTTCCACGGGCAGCGACGTCTCTCGCCGGACGAGGTTGCCCGCTACCTGTTCCGCAAGGTCGTCTCCTGGGGCCGTAGCAGCAACGTCTTCCTGCGCAACGGCGCCCGTCTGTACCTCGACGTCGGCAGCCATCCCGAGTACGCCACCCCGGAGTGCGACGACATCGTCGACCTGGTCACCCACGACAAGGCAGGGGAGAGGGTCCTCGAGGGCTTGCTGGTCGACGCTGAGCGACGCCTCCACGACGAGGGCATCGCCGGCGACGTCTACCTGTTCAAGAACAACACCGACTCGGCCGGCAACTCCTACGGATGCCACGAGAACTACCTCGTCGCCCGCCACGGCGAGTTCGGCAAGCTCGCCGACGTGCTCATCCCGTTCCTCGTGACGCGGCAGATCATCGTCGGCGCGGGCAAGATCACCCAGACCCCGCGCGGCGCGATGTACTCCGTGAGCCAGCGCGCCGAACACATCTGGGAGGGGGTCTCGAGCGCCACCACGCGCAGCCGGCCGATCATCAACACCCGCGACGAGCCCCACGCCGACGCCGAGCGCTACCGCCGCCTCCACGTCATCGTCGGTGACTCGAACATGAGTGAGACGACCACGCTGCTGAAGGTCGCCAGCGCAGATCTCGTGCTGCGGATGATCGAGGAGGGCGTGGTGATGCGCGACCTCACGATGGAGAACCCGATCCGGGCCATCCGGGAGATCTCCCACGACATGACCGGCCGGCGAAAGGTCCGGCTCGCAAACGGCCGCGAGGCCAGCGCGCTCGACATCCAGCAGGAGTACCTCACACGGGTCCGCGACTTCGTGGACCGCCGCGAGATCTCCACCCCGGTCATCGAGCGCACCATCGACCTGTGGGAGCGCGGTCTCAAGGCCGTGGAGTCCGGCGACCTGAGCCTGGTGGAGCGCGAGATCGACTGGGTCATCAAGTGGAAGCTGATCGACCGCTACCGCTCCCAACACGGACTGCCGCTGAGCCACCCGCGCATCGCGCAGCTCGACCTCGCCTACCACGACATCCACCGGGGGCGTGGCCTCTACTACCTGCTCGAGAAGCGTGGGGCGGTGGCGCGGGTCACCGACGACCTCAAGGTGTTCGAGGCCAAGTCGGTGCCACCGCAGACCACTCGCGCCCGACTGCGGGGGGAGTTCATCAAGCGCGCCCAGGAGCGTCGCCGCGACTTCACCGTCGACTGGGTCCACCTGAAGCTCAACGACCAGGCGCAGCGGACGGTGCTGTGCAAGGACCCCTTCCGGTCCCACGACGAGCGGGTCCACAAGCTCATCGAGGGCATGTGACCTGACCGCCGCGGGTCCTCTCGGGCTCCCTGGATAGGGTGTCAGCCGTTGTCGTCCCATCTTCTTGAGGTGAAACTCTGTGCGCCGACGTCTCGTTGCGCTGACCGTCGTACCCCTGCTTCTGCTCGGAGCCGCAGCATGCGGGGAGGACACAGACGGAGCGGAGGGTGCTTCCGACGCCACCATCGCGGGCCTCGAGGTCTCCGGTGACTACGGCTCGGCCCCAGAGGTCACCGTCGACGAGCCGCTCGACCTCGCGCAGAGCCAGAGCGAGGTGCTGGCCGAGGGAGACGGCAACCCGGTCGTCGAGGGCGAGCAGGCGCTGCTCCATCTCTACGTCGCCAACGGGACGAACGGTGACAAGGCCCTGAGCACCTACGACCAGGGCGTGCCGGCAGCCTTCCAGATGACCGAGGCGCAGCTGTTCAAGTCCGTTGTGGACGCCACGGTCGGGCAGAACGTCGGCAGCCGTGTGGTGGTCGCCGCCCCGCCCGAGGAGGCATTCGGACCCGAGGGGGCTGCGCAGTTCAACCTGACCGGGGAGGACGACGTCGTCTTCGTCGTGGACATCATGTCTGTCCAGCCCACCGAGGTCCTCGACGGCCCCGAGGGGGACGAGGTCACGGACCTTCCCGAGGACCTGCCCACGGTGCAGGAGAGGGACGACCAGGTCACCGGCATCGGCTTCGAGGACGCTCCCGAGCAGCCGCCGAAGAAGCTCCAGGTGGTAACCCTCGTCGAGGGCGACGGTCCGGAGGTCCGCGAGGCCTCCATGGTGACCTTCGACTACCTCGGCCAGGTCTACGGCAGCGACGAGGTCTTCGACCAGTCCTACAACGCCGAGCCGCGTCCCTTCCCCGTCGGTGTGGGAGGTCTCATCAAGGCGTGGGACGAAGCCCTCGTCGGCGCGACTCGAGGAAGCCGGCTCATGATCATCGCGCCGCCGGACATGGCGTACGGGGAGCAGGGCAGCCCTCCGACCATCCCCGGCGACTCGACCCTGGTGTTCGTCGTGGACGTCCTCGGGGTCGACCCGGCACCGTGACCGTGATCGAAAGGGGGACTCCGTGGCGGCACGCAAGAGCGAGCGCCTGCTCAACCTGCTGATCACCCTCCTGGTGTCGCGCAGCTACGTCACCAAGGAGCGGATCCGCACGGTCGTCGAGCAGTATCGCGAGGCCGGCGACGAGGCATTCGAGAAGATGTTCGAGCGCGACAAGGACGAGCTGCGCTCCCTCGGTGTCCCGATCGAGGTCGGCTACCTCGACCGGGCCTTCGAGGACGAGCCCGGCTACCGCATCGTCCGCTCGGCGTTCGAGCTGCCGCAGATCGAGCTCGAGCCGGACGAGGCGGCCGTCCTCGGCCTGGCCGCCCGCGTCTGGCAGCACGCCGGGCTCGCCTCGGCGACCTCTGACGCGCTGGTGAAGCTCAAGGCGGCCGGGGTGAGCGTTGACCGTGGCGCCCTGAGCACCGTCGCACCGCAGCTGACGGTCGACGAGCCGACCTTCGAGGTGTTCTGGGCGGCCACCCAGGAGCGCTTCCCGGTCGCGTTCGACTACCGGACGGCGTCGAGCGCCGAGACCGCAACACGGCACCTCGAGCCCTGGGGGGTGGTGTCCTTCCGCGGACGCTGGTACGTCGTCGGCCTCGACACCGACCGGGGTGCCCCGCGGCTCTTCCGCCTCTCGCGCGTCCAGGGCGAGGTGCGACCGGCCGGTCGGGCGGGTGCCTACGAGGTTCCCGAAGGCACCGACATCCGCGCGCTCACCGAGTCCCTTGCCCCCGCCCCGGCCGAGCAGTGCGCCCGGCTGCTGGTCAGGCAGGGCGCCGCCCTCGGGCTCCGGCGCCAGACCACCGCCGTCGTCACGGACCGGTCCCCGACGGGCTGGGACCGGGTCGAGGTCTCCTACGGCCGCACCGACGCCATGGCCGACGAGATCCTCGGCTACGGCGCCGACGTGGTCGTCGAGGAGCCCGTGGACCTTCGCGAGCTCGTTGTCGGGCGCCTGCGACAGGTGGCAACAGTCGGGGAGTCGCGATGAGCGGGGCGAGGGACCAGGTCGCGCGACTGCTCGCACTCGTTCCCTACATCCAGAGCCGGGACGAGGTCTCCCTCGACCAGGCCGCAGCGGACTTCGGCGTCCGCCCGGCCCAGATCGTCAAGGACCTCAAGGTTCTGTGGTTCTGCGGGCTCCCGGGCCTCGGAATGGGCGACCTCATCGACATCGACATGGACGCCCTGGAGGGGGAGGGGGTCATCCGGCTCTCCAACGTCGACTACCTCACCCGCCCCCTGCGCCTCGGCAGCACCGAGGCATCGGCCCTGATCGTTGCTCTTCGCACGCTCCGGGACGGAGGCGACGAGTCCGTGCGGCCGGTCGTCGACAGGACGCTGGCCAAGCTCGAGGCGGCGGCCGGTGACGGAGCCGCGCTCGCCGCCCACGTCGACGTGCACCTCTCCGAGACCGACGCGGCCCTGGTGGGGTTACGCGCCGACCTCGAACGCGCGGTCGAGGAGGGCAGGCAGGTGCGCCTGGGCTACTACGTCCCGGCGCGCGACGAGGCCACCGAACGCACCGTCGACCCGCTTGGACTGGTCAGTGCAGAGGGCCACACCTACCTCGACGCCTGGTGCCACACCGCGGAGGACCGCAGGCTCTTCCGCCTCGACCGGGTCTCCTCTGCAGAGGTGCTCGCCACAGCGGTGGCGGACCACTCCGACCTGCCGCCCCGGGACCTGTCGGAGGGGATCTTCTCGCCCTCCCCGCAGGACCTTCTCGTCACGCTGCTGCTGGAGCGGTCGGCACGCTGGGTCGCGGAGTACTACCCCGTGGAGAGCACCGAGGAGGGCCCGCAAGGCTCGCTGCGGGTGCGCCTGCGGGTCGGCGACCCCGAGTGGCTGACCAGGCTCCTCCTCCGGCTGGGCGGCAGCGCCCGGGTGGAGGAGCCCGCGGGACTGTCGGAGGCGGTACGCCGGGCGGCGGCGGATGCCCTGGGGAACTATCCGTGACGCCGCGTACGATGGTGACGAGCTCCGCGCAACCGAAGAGGACATCATGAACTCCGCCGTAACGCCCATGGCCATGAACCTCGGCCCCACCGAGATCCTGCTCATCCTGCTCGTCGTCGTGCTCCTGTTCGGCGCGAAGAAGCTCCCTGAGCTCGCGCGGGGCAGCGGTCGTGCCCTTCGTATCTTCAAGGCCGAGACCAAGGGCCTGATGGACGAGGACGAGGCCGACGACTCGTACAAGACCCCCGAGCAGCGGCAGATCGACTCCGCCGGCCGTCCCGAGGCGAGCACGACCGACACCCCGGTGCAGCAGCCCCATCCCGACACCGAGCGCTGAGCGCCGGTCCGCTCTGATCCACCACCCCACCCTTGTCAGTCAGCGGAGTCGCCGGACTGTTCCGGACGCCCAAGAACGCGGTCGGCGACGACGGCCGGATGGCCCTCGCCGACCACCTGCGGGAGCTGCGTGCGCGCCTGCTCCGGGTCGCGGTCATGCTCCTCGTCGGGATCGTGGTGGCCTGGTTCTTCTACGACGAGCTGTTCGGGCTGATCTATGACCCCTACGCCCGCGCCCAGGTCGTCCTCGAGGGCAGGGGAGTGGACTCCAAGCCTGTCCTGACCGGCGTCGCGAACCCGCTGCTGCTGCAGCTGAAGCTGTGCGCGCTCGCGGCCGTGGTGCTCGGGAGCCCGTACTGGCTCTACCAGATCTGGGCGTTCGTCGTCCCGGGTCTGCACGCGCACGAGCGGCGCTGGACCCGTGTCTTCGCCGCGGTGGCGGGGCCGCTCTTCCTCCTCGGGGTCGCGACCGGCTACTACGTCCTCCCCAAGGGCATCGAGGTGCTCATCGGGTTCACGCCCGAGGCCCTGCAGAACCTCGTCGAGTTCGGCGACTACTTCCGGTTCCTCACCCGGATGCTGCTGGTCTTCGGCGTAGCCTTCGAGATCCCGCTGTTCGTGGTCATGCTCAGCCTGGCCGGGGTCGTCTCCGGCAAGTCACTGGGTGAGTTCCGCCCTTGGATCGTGGTCGGGACGTTCGTGTTCGCAGCGGTCGCGACGCCGTCGACGGACCCGTTCTCGATGCTGATGCTCGCGCTGCCGATGACGCTGCTGTTCTTGATCTCCGAAGGCATCGCTCGGCTGATCGACCGGCGCCGCCGCAGGCTCGCGGCCTCGCAGGGGCTGGCGGGCCTCGGCGACGACGTGGCCTCGCCGCTGAGCTACGAGCGCGAGGAAGTGCGCCCCTCCCGGCTCGACGAGGAGGACTGAGTGGGCTCCGCCGAGGTCGCCGAGGTCGCCGAGGTCGACGCCTTCGACCTGCCCGAGTGGCTGGGAGAGACGGAGGTGACCTGGCGGGCCGCGTCCAGCGTGCGCGGGTCCCATCACGTCTCCGGTGAGCTCGTGGGAGACGCCGGTGGGCTCCCGTGCGACCTGCTCGCCGCCGACCTCGCCTACCCCCGCGACGTCCTGGCGGGGGAGTGGCGCCGCAGCGCCCACCAGCAGTGGGCGCTCGGCCAGGTGCTCCTCCTGGAGTACGACGGCCGGCTGACCCTCGCCGTCCCCGGGACCGACTTCACCGCCGACCGGGTCCTCGACACCCTGGGACGCCTCGCGAAGGCTGTCGGCGCGAAACCCGCTCGGTTCGTCGCCGCGCTGCGCCTCTGACCTGCTCGGGTCGACCGCGTATCCTCGGCGCCGTGGCCAGAGAGATCGCGCTCCTGACGAACCCTTCCGCAGGCAAGGGTGCGGGGTCGCGGACAGCCGCCATCGCCCTGCCCCGGCTCCGTGAGGCCGGCTTCCACGTCCGCGAGCTCCAGGGGCACGACGGTGTCGAGGCACTCGCCCTCGCCCGGCAGGCCGTCGCCGCGGGCGTGGAGACCCTGGTCGTGGTCGGGGGTGACGGCATGGTGCACATGGCCGTCCAGGCCCTCGCGGGCACCGACGTCAACCTCGGCATCATCCCCGCGGGTACCGGCAACGACGTGGCCCGCTACCTCGACATCCCGCGCAAGAACCCTCAGGCCGCCGCCGACGTGGTCGTGGGGTCCCGCGTGCGGGCCATCGACGTCGCCAAGGCGGGACCGACGTACTTCGTCACCGTCCTCGCCGCAGGTTTCGACTCCAAGGTCAACGAGCGCGCGAACCGGATGCACTGGCCCCGCGGTCAGATGCGCTACAACCTCGCCACCTTGGCCGAGCTCCGGGTGTTCGAGCCGCTTCCGTACACCCTCGAGATGGACGGGGAGGTACGTCGGCTCGACGCGATGCTGGTGGCCGTGGGCAACGGGCCCTCCTTCGGCGGTGGTCTGCGGATCACGCACGGCGCCGAGATCGACGACGGCATGCTCGACGTGGTGATCATCAAGCCGATGAGCAAGGTCGAGCTCGTGCGGACCTACCCGAAGCTCTACACGGGCGGCCACGTGAACCACCCGCAGTACGAGCACCACCTGGTGCGCTCGGTCACGGTCGTCGCCCCCGGGGTGGTGGCCTACGCCGACGGCGAACGCCTCGGGTCGCTGCCGCTGACGGTGGAGGTTGCTCCGCGTGCGCTCCGGGTACTGGTGCCACGATGAGCACGCCATCGGAGAAGTACGCCAAGTTCCGCCGCGACCGGCAGTCCCCGGTGTTCGCAGAGTTCGCCTCCCTCTACGACTTCGACCTCGACGACTTCCAGGTGAGTGCCTGCCGCGAGCTGGAGGCTGGGAACGGGGTCCTGGTCGCCGCGCCCACGGGCTCCGGCAAGACGCTGGTCGGCGAGTTCGCCGTGCACCTCGCCCTGCAGCAAGGCCGCAAGTGCTTCTACACTGCCCCCATCAAGGCGCTGTCGAACCAGAAGTTCAACGACCTGGTCCAGCGCTACGGTGCGGAACGAGTGGGTCTGCTCACCGGTGACAACACGATCAACGGCGAGGCCCCGATCGTGGTGATGACCACCGAGGTGCTGCGCAACATGATCTACGCCGGGTCCCAGACACTGGCCGGCCTCGGCTTCGTGGTCATGGACGAGGTGCACTACCTCGCCGACCGCTACCGGGGCGCGGTCTGGGAGGAGGTGATCATCCACCTGCCGGACTCGGTAGCCCTCGTGTCGCTGTCGGCGACGGTGTCGAACGCCGAGGAGTTCGGCGAGTGGCTCTCGACGGTGCGCGGGGCGACCTCCACGATCGTGGAGGAGCGCCGGCCGGTCCCGCTCTACCAGCACGTCATGGTCGGGCGGCGGATGTACGACCTGTTCGCCGACCGCGAGGGGGCCGGGACAGGCGAGGAGGCCAAGGTCAACCCCGAGCTGCTCAAGGTCGCCCGGGACGACTGGCGATCCACGCGCACCAGCGACAGGCGCGACAAGCGCGGCGCCCCGCGTGGACGGGGAGGGGCACGCGGGCAGCGCGGCCCGAGGCGGCCCTACCTGCCGAGCCGGTTCGACGTCGTCGAGCGGCTCGACTCCGAAGGCCTCCTGCCGGCGATCGTGTTCATCTTCAGCAGGATCGGCTGCGACGCCGCTGTGCGGCAGTGCCTCGACGCGAACCTCCGACTCACCACGCCCGAGGAGCGAGCCACCGTCCGCGCCTTCGTCGAAGAGCGCTGCCGCAACATTCCAGCCGAGGACCTCCACATCCTCGGCTACCACGACTTCCTCGACGGACTCACCCGCGGTGTTGCCGCGCACCACGCAGGCATGCTTCCGACGTTCAAGGAGTGCGTCGAGGCGCTCTTCGCCGAGGGGCTGTGCAAGGTCGTCTTCGCCACCGAGACGCTCGCGCTCGGGATCAACATGCCCGCACGCTCGGTGGTCATCGAGAAGCTGAGCAAGTGGAACGGCGAGACCCACGCGGACATCACTCCGGGGGAGTACACCCAGCTCACCGGGCGCGCGGGTCGCCGGGGCATCGACGTCGAGGGCCACGGTGTGGTCCTGTGGCAGCCCGGCACCGACCCGCGGGCAGTCGCCGGCCTCGCCTCGAGGCGCACCTACCCTCTCAAGTCCTCCTTCCGGCCGTCGTACAACATGGCGGTCAACCTCGTGAAGCGCGTCGGCCGCCACACAGCTCGCGAGCTGCTGGAGTCCTCGTTCGCGCAGTTCCAGGCGGACAAGGCGGTCGTCGGCCTGGCGCGGCAGCTGCGCAAGAGCGAGGAGGCGCTCGCGGGGTACGCCGACGCAGCCACCTGCCACCTCGGGGACTTCATGGAGTACTCCGAGATCCGGCGCCGGCTCAGCGACCTCGAGGCGTCCCTGTCGAAGGCGCGCAAGAGCGACCGCCGCGACGAGGTCGTCGCTTCCCTCGAGGCACTGAGGCCAGGCGATGTGATAGAGGTCCCGGCCGGCAGGTACGCCGGGATAGCGGTCGTGGTGGACCCGGGCGGCGTGTCGGAGCGTGAGGGGCCGAGGCCCTACGTCGTCACCGCTGACCGGCAGGCCCGACGGCTGTCCCTGGTCGACTTCCCCGTGCCGGTCCACGCCGTGACCCGCATGCGCATCCCCCGCAACTTCAACGGTCGCAACCCCCAGTCCCGCCGTGACCTCGCCTCCTCGCTGCGCGCCAAGACCCACGGCCTCACCCCGCCCCCTCCGGGCCGCGGTGCGGGCACACGAGGCCGACGTGGCGCGGGAGGAGCGCGCCAGGCCGAAGGCGAGCAGGAGGTCAGCCGGTTGCGCGCACAGCTGCGGGCCCACCCGTGCCACGGCTGCGACGAGCGCGAGAGCCACGCCCGGTGGGCCGAGCGGCACCACAAGCTGGCTCGCGACGCCCGCACCCTGGAGAGGCGGATCGAGCAGCGCACCAACACGATCGCCCGGCAGTTCGACCGGGTGTGCGACCTGCTCACCGCGCTGGGCTACCTCGACGAGAACGACGAGGTGACCGGGTCCGGTCAGCGGCTCATGCGGATCTACACCGACATGGACCTCGTCGCGGCCGAGTCCCTGCAGCACGGGCTGTGGGACGGTCTGTCTCCCAGCGAGCTCGCCGCTGCTCTCTCGGCGCTGGTCTTCGAGTCACGGAGGGCCGACGACGCCTCGGCACCGCGGCTTCCCGGCGGTCGGGTCAAGGACACGCTCGCCGAGATGGTCTCGTTGTGGGCCGACCTCGACGCGCTCGAGCGCGAGCACCGGCTCGACTTCCTCCGGGAGCCCGACCTAGGCTTCGCCTGGGCCGCCTATCGCTGGGCCGAGGGCGCTTCCCTCGACGAGGTCCTCGGTGAGACCGACCTCGCCGCGGGCGACTTCGTCCGGTGGGTCAAGCAGCTGCTCGACCTCGCCGACCAGGTGGCCGACGCAGCCGGTGACACCCCCCTTCGAAAGAGCGCCCGAAAGGCCAGTGACGCCCTGCGCCGAGGGGTCGTGGCCTACTCCAGCGTCTCGGACTAGCTGGGCTCGACCGCAGGCCCCGCGATCCTTTACTCTTCGTCTGCATCCCATTTCCCTGCCCTGTTCGGGGTGTTTCGTGCCTTGTGGAGGAGATCCGTGGTCAACGCGCCCCGTGCGTCGTGGATCGACCAGTTCGTGCTACGCGGCCCCGAGGCCGGCGGCACGCTCTCGCCCTTCAGGATGGCCATCGCCGCAGGCGAGCAGCTGGCCCGTGTGGCCGAGGACCGCAGCGGGCTCCCGCGTGCTGCCTATGACGCGCTCGGGACCGCCCAGCACCAGGCCAGGCTGCTCTCGGAGCTGGCCCGCATGCTCGACGAGGACGTCGCCTCCCACGCCCGGAGGGCCGACACCGCGCCCTCACCGTCGCTGGACCCGGTGGGGCACGCCCGCGTGCTCGCGGCGGCACTGAGCGGGGTGGTCCGGGCAACCGCCACGCTGGTCGACACCTGTCACTCGATGCTGCTCCTCGCCGAGCAGCTGCTCGTCGTCCGTCGCACCCGCCGGCGACTGGAGCTGATGGTCGCGGTCGAGACCCTGCGGGGAGCCGCGTCCACCGCTCACCTGACGGTGCTGGCGAACCTGCCGCGGCTGACCGACTCGGTCCTCTACGACGAGCTGGAGTCGGGGTTGCGCTCGGTGGAGGTGACCCTCTCGCTGGCCAACAGGATCAGCCAGGCGATCCGCAGCGAGATGGAGCTTCGCCCCACCATGCCGGAGCAGCGCGGGACCCTGCTGGAGGGGAACTTCAGCTAGTCGACCGGGCGGTTCTCGTAGGGCGTGGAGAGCACGATGGTGGTCCGGGTGGCGACGTTCGCGGCGCTGCGGATGCGGGCCAGGAGGTCTTCGAGGTCGACCGGCGTTGCCACCCGGGTCTTGAGTATGTAGGACTCGTCGCCCGCCACCGACCAGCAGCTCTCGATCTCGGGGATCCCGCGCAGCCTGTCCGGCGAGTCGTCCGGCTGGGAGGGGTCGATCGGCCGGATCGAGATGAACGCCGTCAGCGGCAGGCCGAGCTGGTCGTAGTCGATCTGGGCGGCGTACCCCTTGATCACGCCACGGCCCTCGAGACGCTTGACCCGCTGGTGCACCGCGGAGGTGGAGAGGCCCGTGGCCTTGCCGAGATCGGTGAACGACATGCGCCCGTCGGCAGCGAGCAGGCCCAGGATGCGGCGGTCGAGGTCTTCCACGGGAGTCACCCTAGCGGCGCCGGGCGGTGCGCCTCGGTGTTCGCGACCGTTCTCACCATGGAAGACTCGCCGGGTGACCGACCGCCTCATGCTGCTCGACACCGCCAGTCTCTACTTCCGCGCCTACTTCGGCGTCCCCGACTCGATCAGGGCCCCTGACGGGACGCCGGTCAACGCGGTGAGGGGGTTGCTGGACTTCATCGCCCGCCTGGTCGGCGACTACCACCCGACGCATCTGGCCTGCTGCTGGGACAACGACTGGCGGCCTCAGTGGCGGGTGGACCTGCTGCCGTCGTACAAGGCGCACCGCGTCGAGGCCGAGCTGCCCAGCGCCAAGCCGGGCGGGGCCCACTTCGAGGAGGAGGTGCCCGACCCGCTCGAGGCGCAGATCCCTGTGATCCTCGACGTCCTGGAGGCGTTCGGCATCGCTGTGGTGGGCGCCGACCAGCACGAGGCCGACGACGTCATCGGCACCCTCGCCACGGGAGCGGGCATGCCCGTCGACGTCGTCACGGGCGACCGCGACCTGTTCCAGCTCGTCGACGACGAGGCGCAGGTGCGCATCCTCTACACCGCTCGGGGGGTGGGCAAGCACGAACGGGTGACCAACGAGGTGGTCCGGGAGAAGTACGGCATCGACGGCCGGCAGTACGCCGACTTCGCTGCGCTGCGCGGAGACCCCTCCGACGGCCTCCCCGGTGTCTCCGGGGTGGGGGAGAAGACCGCGGCGACACTGCTCCGCCGTTTCGGCGACCTCCCCGCGATCATCGAGGCCGCAGAGGACCCGGACGCCGACATGGCGCCCGGTCCGCGCCGCAAGATCAAGGACGCCGCGGAGTACCTCGCGGTGGCACCGAAGGTCGTAGGGGTGGTCCGCGACCTCGACCTCGGAGCGCTGGACCTCACCCTGCCGCAGACCCCCGCCCACGCCGACCGCCTCGTGGAGCTCAGTGAGCGGTGGGGCCTCGGTGGCTCGGTGACCCGCCTGGTGGACGCACTGACCGACCTCAGGTGATCGGTAGGAGCTTCTGGGCCTCCGCGGCCTCACGCGACGCCGCCGCGCGCTTCTCTGCCTCGGCGTGGTCCTGGCCGGCGTGCTCACGCCACCAGGCCTGGCCCGATGGGGGAAGCGTGTGGATCGGGTCGTAGTACTCGTAGGTTCGGGTCAGTGCCTCCGGGTCGTCCACCTCGATCGAGGTCCGGTAGTTCTTGGTCCAGCGGGAGATGCCGAGCTCGCGGTCGTAGCCGTCGAGCTGGTGGACCCAGCGCTTGCCCACGAACGGGACGTCGCACACGATCCGTGGGGTCGCGAAGCCGGGAAGGTAGCCCATGATGGCGTGCTGGAGGCGCTGGGCCTCGGCCACCGAGACCCGCCAGTGCTCGCTGAACGGGATCATGTCGGCCATGTAGAGGTAGTAGGGCATGATCTGCGCGCCGTCGAGCAGGGCGAAGCTCAGGTCGAGCAGCGTGTGCGCCTCGGCGTTGACGCCGTTGAGGAGCACGCCCTGGTTCCGGACGTCGCGGATGCCGGTGTCGAGCATTGCCCGGGTCGCCTTCGCGACGAGCGGCGTGACGGAGTTCGCGTGGTTGACGTGGGTGTGGATGGCGATCGAGACACCGCGGTCCCGGGCGATGCGGGCCACACGCTCCATGCCGGCCCGGACGTCGTCCTGGAGCCAGTGGTGGGGGAGGCCCATCAGCGCCTTGGTTGCCAGCCGGATGTCGCGGATGTTGTCGATCCCGAGCAGCTTGGTGATGAACTCCTCGAGGCGCGTCCAGGGCATGTTCGCGACGTCGCCCCCGGAGACCACGACGTCACGTACCGACGGCGTACGACGCAGGTAGTCGATCATCTCCGCGTGCCGGTCGACCGGCTTTACGAGGAACTTCAGCTTGTCGACCACCGGGGTGGAGTTCCCGACGAGGTCCATGCGGGTGCAGTGGCCGCAGTACTGGGGGCACGTGGGCAGCAGCTCGGCGAGCACCTTGGTGGGGTAGCGGTGCGTG
>DATHVS010000287.1:0-17227 GCA_035461195.1 Nocardioidaceae bacterium | reverse complement strand
GGAACATCTGGTAGTCGAGGAGACGCTCGGGGTTGCAGACGTGGGCTGCGGCAGCCGTGCGCTCGACGGACTCGCCGCAGTCCTCGCATGGCATGTGGCGTGACAGGAACACCGGAGACCTCCGATCCAGGGTCCGAGGGGGGATGTCGGCATCTTTCCCGGAAGGGACGTGACCGAAACTGTCTATGGTGTTCGCTGCGCAGCAGTTCTAGGTTGGGCCGAAGCGGGGCGCGGTGCCGGAGCGGAGGCTCTCATGGCAGAGAACGCGGAACTGATACGCGGCCTCATGGAGGCATTCAACAGGCGGGACTTCGACTACATCCGGGAACGCACCGGCCCGGACTCGGTGCTGACCGACGTCGGGAGCGGGGAGACCTGGACGGGCCCCGACGAAGGTCACCGCTACAACACGATGTGGGCCGACGCCTTCCCTGACGGGAAGATCACCATCGACCGCATCATCGAGGCCGGCGACACGGTCGTGCTCGAGTACACCGGCAAGGGGACCCACACCGGAGACCTGGTCACCAGCAGGGGGACCATCCCTGCCACCGGCAAGAAGGTCACGCTGCACTTCTGCGACCTCTTCGAGGTCAAGGACGGCAAGGTGCACAGCCAGCGCACCTACGGCGATTCGGGAGCGCTGATGGCCCAGCTCGGTCTCACCACGGCACAGCCCACGGCGGCCCAGTAGGTCGTCCAGACCACCGAACCACGACAGGTGGCACCCGCCCCACGCCGCGAGAGCGCCTGCCCGGGACCATCCGGGCAGGCGCTCTCGTTCGGAGGTCTGGGTCAGCGGGCGCGACGCAGGAGCCTGCGTGCTGTGCCTTCGAGCCCGGTAGCGCCGCCGCGACCGCGGGCGCCGCCGCCCATGCCTCGGCTCCCTGCCGGCCGGCGCGCTGCGCCGGGGCGGCGACCGTTCGTCCGTGTGCCGCGGGCGAAGCGCGAGACCATGTTCATGAGTCCACTCATGACGTTCCTCCCTCTCGTGGGTCGCCCGGACCGTGCCCAGACGGACGCGACTCATGCGCGGCGGGCGGCGCCGGGACGGCGGTGGATAGGGGCCTGGTGGGCCGGATGCTTGGCTGCCAGACTCCTGGGTACGTGCCCGCCAGCCGGCGCAGCCGAGGCGCCGGGAGACGAGAGGAGTCTCATGACCACCACTCCGAACGAACCCGTAGGCGACGAGGACATCGAGACCGTGGGCGCTCCGCCCGGAGCCGGTGAGATGGGCGGCGGCCAGGACGCCGACGGCACCGACAGCGGTGACGCGGACGGGACCGACGCCGACGGCACGGACGGCGACAGCACCGACGTCAAGGACGGTGACGCCTCCGACGGCGACGCCACGGACGCGGCCGACGGCGACAGCACCGACGGCGCCGACGCCGACGGGACCGACGCCTGAGCCTTGGACGCACTCGAGCTGCTCAGCGGCGACGCCCGGACCTTCCTCGACAAGGTCTGGGCGTCGTACGTCCACGTCCATCACGCCGGCACCGGCGACCTCGTCGACCTGCTGGCTCTCGGTGACGTCGACCACCTTCTGACCGGTGTCGCCCTGCGGACGCCTGCGTTGCGGGTCGTGAAGGACGGCTCGGTCCTGCCCGCGTCACGGTTCACGCGCTCGGCGACGATGGCCGGAAGTCCCCTGACAGGGCTCGTCGACGCGCGCAAGGTGCTCGCCCTCTTCGACGGTGGCGCGACCGTGGTTCTCCAGGGGCTGCACCGCTACTGGCCGCCGCTCACCGAGCTCGTCCGCGACCTCGAGCTCACACTCGGCCACCCGTGCCAGGCCAACGCCTACCTCACCCCGCCCGGCTCCCAGGGGTTCGCCCGCCACAGCGACACCCACGACGTCTTCGTCTTCCAGACCCACGGACGCAAGCAGTGGGAGGTCGTCGAGGCCGGCGAGGAGCGCCAGGTCGTCCTCGAGCCGGGTCTGTCGATGTACCTCCCCACGGGCACTCCACACTCCGCACGCAGCCAGGAGGAGACCTCGCTGCACGTCACCGTGGGCATCAACCGGCTGACCTGGCGAGACGTGCTGCGCCAGGTCGGCGACCGGGTCCTCGCCGACCAGAGGTACGACGAGCCGCTGCCGGCCGGCTACCTCGAGGAGCCGGACCGTCTCTCCGGCCGGCTCGCCGAGGAGCTCGCGTCCTTCATCCACGGGCTCGGCGACCTCGACGCGCCTGCCGTGGCCGACGAAAGGAGTGCGGCGTTCCTGCGGGAGCGCACACCGACCCTGCGTGGCGGCCTCACCGACCTCGTCGTTCTCGACGGGCTCGATGACGACACCCGGCTCGAGCGTCGGCCGACCTCCGCCTGCGTGCTCAGGCCCGCGGGCGAGCGCCTCTCGGTGCTGCTCGGCGACCGTGAGCTGAGGATGCCTCTGCGGCTCACCGAGCCGATGCAGTTCGTCCGCGACCACCGCACCTTCCGGGTCGGCGAGCTCGCGCCCTGGCTCGACGAGCAGAGCAGGCTCGTGCTCACCCGAAGGCTTGTTCGCGAAGGTCTGCTGCGGATCGCCCTGTGATCGCCGGTCCGACAGGGGCGACGCCTGCGTTCCGATGCTCAGCCGCGAGTCGGGGGCTCACCGAGCCGATCGAGGGCACGGCGTCGACGGTCCGGGCCTTCCTCCTCGTCGAGGCAGCGGGGCCCTGGGGCGTCGACGCGGTCCGCGACTGCCGCATGGACGCCGCGGTGAAGCAGCGTCTGCTCGAGCTGGAGAGGCACCACCGGGTCCGGCCTCTGCTGGTGCGTCGGCATCGAGGGGGAACCACCGGGGCCCCCAGGCTCTTCGCCGCGTACGTGCACACCGACCGACCCTGGGTCCGGACCGCGGTGCTCGACGAGGTCCGCGATCTGCTCGACCTCGACCTGGCCGGCCTCGGCACGGGGGAGCCGCCATCCGGGCTCGCACCCCACGAGGATCCTGTCTTCCTCGTCTGCACGCACGGCCGGCACGACGCCTGTTGCGCCGAACGGGGTCGCCCGCTCGCCGCCGCCATGTCGCAGGTGGCACCTGAGAACACCTGGGAGGTCTCGCACATCGGCGGCGACCGCTTCGCCGCGAACCTGCTCGTCCTGCCCCACGGTTTGTACTACGGCCGGCTCGAGCCCCACGACGCCCGCGGCTTCGTCGATGCCCACCTCGAGGGGCGGCTCGACGTCGAGCACCTCCGGGGGCGCTCGTCGTACCCCTTCTCCGTGCAGGCCGCCGAGATCTACCTGCGCCGCGACCTCGCGCTCGACGACCTCGCGCCGCTCCCGCTGGTCGAGCACGTGCGGCACGGCACCGAGACCCGAGCGGTGTTCCGCATCGGCGAGCGCCGGTGGGAGGTCCGCGTGCACGCCGAGATGGGGGAGCCGAGGCAGCTGACCTGCCGGGCGCCTGCACCCTCGAGCGGGTTCACCCACGTCCTGGTCGGCATCACCGAGGTCTGACTCGGTCGGAGTCGCCCTCGGGCATTCACTCCTCGCCGTCGTCCGCAGACTCCTCGCCGTCGTCCGCCGACTCCTCGTCGTCGTCAGCGGGCTCGTCGGTGCCGTCGGAGTCGGGGGTCTGCGAAGCGTCGTCCTCGGGCTCGGGGGTCTGCGTGGTCGCGTCCTCGGGGGTGGCCGTCGCGGTCTCCGAGGGCCTCGGTGACGGCTCCTCGGACGCGCCCTCGGCTTCGACGTCCCGGTCCGGACGCTGGTCCGCGGAGGGAGAGGGGCCGTCGTCCTCCCGGTCTCGGGACTCGGCCTGTCGCGGGCTCGCGGGCCGGTCGGAGGTCGCCGTCTCGGAGACCTCGTCGGCCGGGGCGCCGGTCGGGCTCGGTGTTCTGAGGTCCTGGTCCGTCGCCGGACTGTCGGGCGCGGGGGCCGACGGGGCGTTGTTGTCGTGGACCGACTTCTCGGGCGGGCCGACGACGGTTCCGGTGACGTAGGCGGCCAGGGGAAGAGCAGGCACCAGCCCGATCAACAGGACCTTTGCGAGGAACGACAGCATGCGGGGACAGTGCCCCGATCCTGCTGAGGGATGCGGTGACGTGTCCCCCACCGCAGCGACTCCCGAGTGCTTCGGCTGGTCCCACCGGGTGGGTCCCTAGGTGTTCTTGCCGCGTGCTGCGACCGGCCAGGTGTCGACGAACGAGCCCGCCTGGGTGACGACGTACTCGTCGAAGAGGTTCACCACCGTGCAGGCGTGGTTGGGCACCACCTCTACGACCTCCCCGACCGCGGGCTGTCGTGAGGCGCCCTCGACGATGCCGTGGTGCTCCGACACCGTCACGACCGTCGCCTGGCCGAGCGAACGGATCCAGCCGTGACCGTGGAGCCAGGGGGGCCGGTCGCCGGCGAGAGCCTTGGAACCGGCGTCGATGACGAACCGGTCGCGGTGGCTGCTGACCACGGTCGCCGCCACGGAGAGCGCGAGGGCGTCCTCCGTGCAGGCGCCCAGGGCGAGCTGCTGACGGTCGTTGAACACGTAGGTCCCGGGGCGCTCCTCGGTGACCTGCGGCGGACGCATCGCCCCGATGGTTGGCGTCGACCCCGCGCTCACGACGGCGACGTCGAAGCCCGCCTCACGGAGACGTGCGTATGCGTCGTCGAGCGCGGCTCCTTCGTCGGTGGCCGCACCGGACGGGGCTGTGGGGTCTGCGTAGGCGTGGCCGCCGTGGGTGAAGACACCGACCACCTCGAGACCGAGCGACCGGCACCGTTGCGCCAGGCCGACCACGTCGCGCGGCGTGACTCCGGTCCGGTGCTGACCGCTGTCGAGCTCGAGCACCACCTGTACCCGGCGGCCCCGGGCTGCCTCGGCCACCGCCGCCGCACCGGCGGGGTTGTCGACACCCAGCCGCAGGTCCACACGGTCGAGCAGCCCGCGCAAACGCTCCGCCTTGGCCCCGACCGGGAACACCGGGTAGGCCACGAGCAGGTCGGTGAACCCAGCACCGGCGAAGACCTCGGCCTCGGACAGGGTGGCGACGGTCAGACCCGCCGCACCCGCCTCCACCTGCATCCGGGCGATCTCCACGCACTTGTGGGTCTTGACGTGGGGGCGCAGGCCGAGCCCGCGCGATGTCGAGAGACCTGCCACTCGGTCGACGTTGTCCCGGAGACGGTCGAGGTCGACCACGAGCGCCGGCGTCTCCACGTCAGAGCCGCTCCTCGGCCACGTGGTTGCCGCCGTCGACGACCAGGCACTGGCCGGTGACGTAGGAGGCTCCGGGACTGCACAGGAACGCCACCGCGGCCGCGACCTCGTCGGGATGGGCACTGCGACCGACGGGGGAGCGCAGCCCCTGCTCGACCTCGTCGAAGGTCTGGCTGCTCGTGGCGATCCAACCGGGTGCGACGGCGTTCGCGGTGACGCCGTCGGCGGCGTAGTCGACCGCGACGGACCGGGCGAGCCCGACCATCCCGGCCTTGGCGGCGGCGTAGGCTGCCTCGCCCCGCATCGCCATGACCGGACCGGTGACCGAGGCGACCATCACGACGCGGCCCCACCCGGTCTCGCGCATGCCGGGGAGGGCGGCGCGGGTGCAGAGGAACGCTGTGTCGAGGTTGCGCGTCAGGGAGCGGCGCCACTGCGCAGGGGTGAGGCCGTCCGCCGTGCCGGACTCCTCGCCCCCGGTGGTGTCCGGGGACAGGGCCGGCGAGGTCACGCTCGTCATGCCTGCGTTGTTGACCAGCACGGTGGGCGCGCCGAGCGCCGCCGTCACCTCGACGAGCGCGCGGGCGACCTCGGTCTCGTCGGTGAGGTCGGCGACGACGCCGACGGCTCTGGTGCCCTCGCCGCCGAGCTCTGCGGCACGTGCGTGCGCCCGGCCGCTGGTCGCGGCGACCGCGACGGCCGCCCCGAGCCGACCGAGAAGCCGGGCGCTGGCGAAGCCGATGCCGTCCGGCGACCCCGCACCGGTGACCAGGGCGGTGCGGCCGGCCAGCGAGAAGACGTCGGGCAGGTGCGGCCCGCCGGTCACGGCTCGACCAGCTCGTCGACCGCCCCGGCGAACAGGCGGGTGTGCAGGGCGACGTCGTCGCGGCTGGTCTCCGGGCACATCAGGGCCATGTTGTGGAACGGAGTGATCAGCACGCCGCGGTTGGCGAGGTAGAGGTGGAGGTACTCGTCGAGCGCGTCGTCCGCCGCGGCGGCCGAGGCACTGCCGTTGCGGGGAGCGGGTGAGGCGAACCGGTACTCCGCGCGAGCCCCGAGCCTGCTCACCGACCAGGGCACGCCGGTGCGGTCGATGGTCTCCTGCACCCCGGCGGCGAAGTCCGTGGCAAGGTCGACCATATGGGCGAACGCCGTCTCGGTGAGGACCTGCTCGAGAGTGGCACGCATGGCGGCCACGGAGAGGGCGTTGCCGGCGAGCGTGCCGCCGACGCCGCCGACGTCGACGAGGTCGGCCTCCGGGTGGGCCTTCAACGCCCGGGCCACCTCGTCGGTGATGCCGTAGGCGCCACTGGGAATCCCGCCGCCGATGCTCTTGCCGATCACGAAGATGTCCGGTTGCAGCCCCCACGACGCGGTGGCGCCACCGGGGCCGGCCGAGAAGGTGTGGGTCTCGTCGATCATCAGCAGTGCGCCGTACTTCGTCGCCAGCTCGCGCACGCCCTCCATGAAGCCGGGCTCGGGGAGGACGATGCCGATGTTCGTCAGCGCGGGCTCGGTGAGTATCGCCGCCACGTCACCGTGGGCGAGCTGCTCCTCGACCCCGGCGAGGTCGTTGAACTCCGCGACCCGGGTGGTCTCCGAGAGAGGGACGGGTGGTCCGACGAGGCCCGACCGGGCGACCGCCGTACCCCCTTCGCCGGGGACGGCGAACGCCTCGTCCACCGAGCCGTGGTAGCAGTAGGCGAAGGTGAGCACCTTGGGTCGTCCCGTGGCGAGGCGGGCCAGACGGATCGCCCATCGGTTGGCGTCGGTGGCGGTGAGCGTGAACGACCACAGCGGCAGCCCGAACCGGCGGGTCAGCTCGGCGCCGACCCACTCCGCGTCCGCGGTCGGGAGCATCGTGGTGATCCCACCGCGAGCGCCCAACCGCTGGGAGACCGCGTCCACGGTCGGCCGGGGGCTGTGTCCGGCCATGGCGCCGGTGTCCCCGAGGGCGAAGTCGACGTACTCCCGGCCGTCGACGTCGGTGATCCGGTTGCCGGTGGCCCGGTCGAGGTAGAGCGGGAAGCCCCCGCTCCACATGGCCATCCATGTCATCGGTACGCGGCCGAAGAGATGGTCGGCCTCACCGAACAGCTTCGCGGACGTGGGGTGGTCAGCGGTGTAGGTCGCCCGTTCGCGCTCGATGAGCGAGGTGAGACGGTGCCTGTCGATGATGGCCATGGCAGGGACTCTCGGGGGCGGGCGCCATCGCCGTCAACAGGTGGCGCGGGTATGTGGCCGGTTTTGTTCTCCGGGACCGGGCGAGATGTCCCGGTTGCTCGCTATCGGCTCGCCGGGTGAGTGGTCTGTCGGCGCCTGGACCTAGGCTCGGCGTGTGGTGGACCTGACCCTCCTGCTCGACGACACGGACCTGCGGCACAGGTTCGGCACGGCAACCTACGAGCGAGCGGTCGACTACGTGCGTCGTGGGAAGGTCCTCTCCTGCCGCCACCAGCTCGACGAGGACGGCGACCTCGATGTCCGGGGCAACGTCGAGGGATCAGCGGGCGAGATCTACGGCTGCCACGTCAGCGTCGGGCTGAGCGGGCGTGGGGTGTGGACCTACGGCAGGTGCGGCTGCCCTGTCGGCGAGGGGTGCAAGCACGCGGTGGCGCTGCTGCTGTCCGTCCGTGCCGAGCAGGCGGCCGAGCAAGCAGGGAGCGGAGGGAGTAGACGGTGGGAGCGTCAGCTGAGCTCGGTCCTCGACGAGCTCGACTCCGTGCACGACCGCAGCACCTCCGTGCTCAAGCCGTTGGCCCTGCAGGTGGAGCTGCACCAGCGCGCGTCGAGCAGCGGCTACCGCGGCTGGGCCGAGCCGGGTGCGCTGCGCCGCGGGTCGCTGCGGCTGCGGCCGCTGCAGCGAGGCGCGCGGGACAACTGGGTGCGCTCCGGCATCTCCTGGACCGAGCTGTCCTCCGGCCACGCCCCTAGGCGGCCCCACCCGCCGGAGCACGTGACGGTGCTGAGCGAGATGCTTGCCGCCCACCGTGCGGCCCAGCGCAACCTCTACTTCGGCGGCGCGGACTCGCATCTGAGCCTCGGCGGCTTCGGCGCATCCCTGTGGAGCCTTCTCGACCGGTGCTCGCGCGCCGGGGTGGAGCTTGTCGCCGGCCCTGGCCTGGAGCGCGTGGCTGTGCACCTCGAGCCGGTCGCGATCGAGGTCGACGTGAACGCCGCGCCACGGCGCGAGGCTCACGTTCGGCTCGGTGTCAGGGCCGGTGGCCGTTGGCACGGTCCCGACGCCGTCGACGTGTTGGGGGAGGGCGGGCACGGCGTCGCGCTGTGGGAGCCGGGCCACGACGACCGGACATGGACGCTCACCCTCGCCCCGCTGGTCCGTCCCGCCGGCCCTGAGGTGCGTCGGCTGCTCTCCCTGGGCGAGGAGCTCGTGGTGCCGGCAGAGGACCGGTCCGACCTGGTGGCGGAGTACCTCCCACGCCTCCGGCGCCACGTTCCCGTGGTCTCCTCCGACGGCTCGGTCGCCGTTCCCGAGCCGGCCGAGCCGCGCCTGTGCCTGACCGTCGAGTGGAAGGCCGTCGACGAGGTCCGCATCATCTGGTCCTGGCGCTACCGCGTCGGCGAGGACGACCGGGTCTACCGGCTCGACGAGACCCGGGGCCTTCGAGGGGTGCGGCGACCGGACCGGGAGGGGGAGATCTTCGCCGAGCTCGAGAGGTCACTGACCGACGAGCAGGTGCAGCGCCTCTACGGCAGCCGCCGCCGCGACGCCGGGATCATCGTGGAGGCCGTCTTCCGCGACGTCACCGCGATCGGGTTCGCCGAGGACGTGCTGCCGGGCCTCGAGGCAGGCGGTCTCGTCGAGATCGAGGAGACCGGCGTCCGCCCGGACTACCGGGAGGCGAGCGGAGCCCCCGTCATCCGGTTCGCAGCGACCGAGCCCGCCGCAGGCTCCGACGGGTCCGGGGAGGTGGCGCGCACGGACTGGCTCGACCTCGAGGTCGTGGTCAGCGTCGACGGCCAGGTCATCGCCCTCGCCCACGTCCTCGAGGCGCTCACCCGAGGGGTGCCGCGGATCATCATGAGGAGCGGGGTGCACATCAGCACCGACCACCCCGCGTTCGTGCAGCTCGCCGACCTCGTCTCCGCAGCGGGCGAGCTCCACGAGCAGCCCCGCGACGGGATGCGGGTGAGCCACCACGACCTCGGACTGTGGGACGAGCTGGCCGAGATCGGCGTCGTCGACGCGCAGGCCGACCAGTGGGTGCGGGCGGCACAGGCACTCAAGGGCCTCCGGTCCCTCCCGGAGGTCGAGCCGTCCGGCGTGAAGGCCGAGCTGCGGAACTACCAGCTCGAGGGGTTCCGCTGGCTGGCGTTCCTCTGGGAGTCCGGGCTCGGCGGGATCCTCGCTGACGACATGGGGCTCGGCAAGACGCTGCAGACCTTGGCGCTCGTCGCTCATGCCCGCGAGCGTGGTTCAGGCCCGTTCCTCGTGGTCGCCCCCACCAGCGTGGTGTCCACGTGGGCCCACGAGGCGGCCGCCTTCACTCCGGGGTTCGTGGTCGAGACGGTGACGGAGTCCCACTCCCGCCGGGGTACGTCGATCGCGTCGCTGTTCGAGAGCGCCGACGTGGTCATCACCTCCTACACGTTGTACCGCCTCGAGGTGGACTCCTACGCCGCGCTGCGATGGGGCGGTCTGGTCCTCGACGAGGCCCAGACGGTGAAGAACCACAACGGCAAGACCTACCAGTCCGTGCGTCGACTCGACGTACCCTTCCGGCTCGCGCTCACCGGCACCCCGCTGGAGAACCGTCTCATGGAGCTGTGGTCGCTGCTGTCGATCGTCGCCCCGGGGCTCTACCCGTACCCCCAGAGGTTCCTGGAGCTGGTGGCGAACCCCGTCGAGCGGCTCGGCGACAAGCAGGCGCTGGAGCGCTTTCGCCGGCGTGTCAGGCCGTTCATGCTGAGGCGCACGAAGGAGCTCGTCGCGTCCGACCTCCCACCCAAGCAGGAGCAGGTGCTCGAGGTCCGCCTGGCCCCGCGTCATCGGCGCGTCTACGAGACTCACCTGCAACGTGAGCGGCAGACGGTCCTCGGCCTGGTGGAGGACTTCGACAAGCACCGGATGGCCATCTTCGGCTCGCTCACGCGGCTGCGACAGCTCAGCCTCGACGCCGCCCTCGTCGACGAGGAGTACTCCGGGATCGGTTCGGCCAAGGCCGACGTCCTGGTCGACCATCTCCAGGAGGTCGTCGCCGAGGGGCACCGGGCCCTGGTCTTCAGCCAGTTCACGTCGTTCCTGCGTCGGGTGCGGACGCGACTGGACGGGGAGGGGATCGACTCGACGTACCTCGACGGCAGCACCCGCAATCGTGGCGAGGTGATCGAGGAGTTCAAGCGGGGCGACGCCGGGGTGTTCCTGATCAGCCTCAAGGCCGGGGGAGTAGGGCTGACTCTGACCGAGGCCGACTACGTCTTCGTGCTCGACCCGTGGTGGAACCCCGCTGTCGAGGCCCAGGCTGTCGACCGCGCCCACCGGATCGGCCAGCAGCATCCGGTCATGGTCTACCGGCTCGTCGCCGTCGACACCATCGAGGAGAAGGTGATGGAGCTCAAGGCGCGCAAGGCCGCCCTGTTCGCCCAGGTCGTCGACGGCGGCGGCTCCATGGGCACGCCGCTCGACGCCGAGGACGTCCGGGCGCTGTTCGAGGGGTGAGGGCTACGCTGCGGGACCGCCGGCTGGATCACTCATTCGTGGCGAGGCCGGGCCGGCGTCGCCTGAGCAGCAGGGTGGCTCCTAAGACGACGGCGAGGAGAGCCACGGCTGCCAGCAGCGCGAGAAGCCTCTCGCCGGCGAGCCATGCGCTGACCACGGCGACACCGACGCTGAGGTAGATGCCGGCCCAGATCAACGCCCCGAGCGCCAGTGCGGGGAGGTAGTGGAGCAGGGGCATGCGCAGGAAGCCGGCCGAGAGGTTGACCGCCGACTGGAGGCCCACGGTCAGAAAGGAGGCGGTGACGGCCGGAGGACCGAACCTGGCCACCAGCGTCTCGCTGCGGCGGAAGAGGGGGCGTTCGAAGACCCCTGCGCGGCGCGAGGCGGCCCCGGCTCTGCGTGCGAGCCGGCCGAGGGCGTAGGTCCCTCCGGCCCGACAGAGCACGACGACCACGAGCAGGACGTAGGCGGCGACCACCAGGGACAGGTCGGAGGGCACAGGACGATTCTCGCTGTGCCGGAGGGTTGGGTCCCGGGACGAAAGCCCCGCTCCGGTGGGCCCTGGGTCATCTGGCGCGTCCTTCGTTCTCGGCAGATTCCGTCACACAGGGTGCGTTGCGGGCCCATGCTGGGTGTGGGTACTCCGGGGGGAGACGTCATGAGGGTTGCGCGGGCATCGATCCTGCTCTGCGGCGTGCTGCTCGCCGGGACCTTGCCGGCCGTGGCTCCGGGGACGGCTCGGGCGGCTTCCTCGACCGCCGTCGTGCCGTGCTCGAGGGGCCTGGTCGCGCTGACCTTCGACGACGGGCCGGACTCGGTGCTGACCCCGTCCTTCCTGACCATCCTACGTGAGCGGCGCGTCCCGGCGACCTTCTTCGTGGTCGGCTCGCGGGTGCGGGCCGACCCGGGAGTCGTCCGTCGGGCCTCCGAGCAAGGCTTCGTCGTGGGCAACCACACCTACGGCCACGAGAGCCTGCCCTCTCTGAGCAGCGCCGGCGTGAAGCAGACTCTGCTGCGCACCCGGCGGGCGATCCGCGACGCAGGCGGCAAGCCGGCGCCGATCATGCGTCCGCCGTACGGCGCCGTGGACGGCCGGGTCCGCGCTCTGGCGGCGGACCTGGGGATGGCCACGGTCATGTGGACGATCGACCCTCGCGACTGGAGCGGGCGCTCGTCGGCGGCGATCGCGAGCAGCACCCTCGCGGGGCTGCGCCCCGGGGGCACGAACATCGTGGTCCTCCACGACGGAGTCGGGAACTCCCGGAACACCCTGCTTGCACTGCCCCGCATCATCCGCGGTGCGCGGGAGCGAGGGTACTGCTTCGCCGCCCTCGACGCCCGCGGGAGGCCCGCCCCACCGGTGCCTCGGTCCCGGATCTCCGACGCGTCGGCGACCGAACGGCCAGGAGGTACGTCGATGCGGGCGGTCGTCACGCTGGACCGGCCCACGTCGCGGCGCACCAGTGTGCGGGTGCGGACCGTGCAGGGCACCGCCACGGCCGGCGAGGACTACGTGCATCTCGACCGGCGCGTGTACTTCCCGGTCGGGTCGAGGCGGCAGGTGGTGGACGTCCGGGTACGCGACGACCTGAGGGACGAGCGGGCCGAGCGGCTGACCCTGCGCCTGTCCCACCCACGCGGGATGCGGATCGCCGACGCCCGGGGAGTGGGAACCATCCACGACAACGACCCTCCACCGCGCCTGAACGTGCAGGACGCCGAGGTGGTCGAGCCGACCGCGACGGACACGGCCGAGGTGGCGGTCGGGCTCCGGTTGGCCCGGCGGAGCGAGCGCTGGGTGAGCTTCACGGTCACGACCCGTCCCGGCACGGCCGGCGAGGGTGACTTCGTCCCCCTGAGCCGGCGCATCACCCTGGCCCCGGGTGAGCTCGGTGCCCGCGTCGTCGTCACCGTCCTGGCCGACGACGTCGAGGAGGGTGTGGAGACCTTCGAGGTCGTGGTCACCGAGGGACGGAACGTCGACACGGCAGGAGCGGTGGGGGTGGTCACCATCCACCCACCGCCGAAGTGACCGTGTGACGGCCACTCCGGGAAAGCGCCCGGGAAGAGGCAAGCAAGACCGGGGGCAGACGTGTGCCACAGCCTGGGGCTCCACAGAGACCGACCCAGGAGCACACATGTCCTTGTCAGAGCAGCACGCCCACGACGCGCCCTCCGAGGGGTTCGACCACGGCGCGGTCAGCCGGTTCAACGCCTGGTTCTTCACCGCCTTCGACCGCTACATCAACTACGTCACCCGTGCCCACAAGCAGGCTGCCTTCGGTGACCTCCGGCCGGGGACCGTCCTCGAGATCGGTGCCGGCGTCGGCGCCAACATCGGCTACCTCCCCGCCGGGACCGAGCTGGTCGCACTCGAGCCGAGCCTGAGCATGCACGCCGGGCTCGAGCGCCGGTGTGCCGCGGCCGGGGTGCCGGTCACCGTCATCGCGGGTGGAGCCGAGGACATCCCACTTCCCGACGCCTCGGTCGACGAGGTGATCTGCTCGCTCGTCCTGTGCACCGCGCAGGATCCCGCCCGGGTGCTCGCCGAGGTGCGGCGGGTCCTCCGGCCGGGCGGCCGGTTCCGTTTCGTCGAGCACGTCGCCGCGCCGGAGGGATCGCCCCGTCGGGCGCTGCAGCGGTTGCTCCACCGCCCCTGGGCGTGGGTCTTCGAGGGGTGCAGCCTCCACCGTCGGTCGGGCGACCTCGTCGCGGAGAGCGGGTTCGAACGGGTGCACGTGGAGCAACGACGCCTTCGTCGGTCGGTGTTCTTCCCGGTGAACAGCGCGATCTGGGGCGTGGCTCACGCGTGAACGGCGGCCGAGGCTAGGCGGGCTCGCCGGCCGGCGCGGTGAGAGCGTCCGTGCACAGCCGGTCGGCGAGCTCCGCGACGCCCGAGAGGTCCGTGTGCGTGGTTCCCCGCTCGACCGCGTCGTCGAAGGCGACACCGAGGCGTGATCGAGCCGACGTCACCACCTCGGCGAGTCGCTCGGCCTCCACGCCGAAGGACGGGTGGCCGGCGTCGATGCCCCGCGTCGCCGACCAGAGCTCGACCGCGTCCTCGTCACGGTCCACCCGCGCGAGCAGGATCACGAGGTTGCGCAGCGCGGTGACGAGCAGCGTCGGGTTCCGAGTCGCCGACCACTGGCCGACCACCCGCCGGAACAGCTCGTAGGTGGCCGGCTCCACGTCGGCGGAGCGGCCCCGGAGGGCGACCAGCGCGGTCATCGCGACACCCGAGACGAGGCGGTTCCCGACCTCCTCGGCGAGGGCGATCGCCTCCTCGAGCGCGACCACGGCCCGACGTGGGTCCCCCTCTGCCCAGGCCTCGCCCTCGGCGTACCGAGCGAAGGCGATGGCAGTGGGGTTGCGTGTCGCGCGAGCCAGGGCTAGCGCGTGCTCGGCGGTGGCCGTCGCAGGTCGCCCGGCGTAGGCGAGCGCGAGGGTCTTGTTGCCGAGGGCCAGCGACTCGTGGAGCCGGTCGCCGAGCCTTGCGTGCACCAGCTGTGCGCGGCTGTAGCTGTCTGCGGCCTCGACGACCTCGCTCCGGGCCAGGTGGACATCTCCCATGACCTCGTCGAGGTAGGCCTGGTGGATGTCGTCGAGCGCTGACCGCTCGGCCAGGTCGCCCACCCGCGCGGCCGCTGCCACGTCCCCTTCCAGCCAGGCGCAGCCTGCCGCGGCGGGGTAGGCGGCAGCCGGGGCGTCCGCGCCCAAGGTGGTGAGAAGGGTCCGGCCCCAGCGGAGCACGTCGTTGCGCTGCCGCCAGTGGCCCCATCGCCAGGTCGCGGCCACGAGCCGGGCGGCGACGTCGGTGTCGCCGGCCTCCTGACTCCAGCGCCAGGCCGCCCTGAGGTCGTCCAGGACGTCGTCGAGCACGCGCGCCCATCTGTGCTCGTCGGGACCCTCGAGTCCTCGACGTGCCGACTCGGCGGTCTCGACCGCCCAGGTGGCGTGGCGACGTCGCACCTCCGCGAGCTCCTGGGCCGGCAACCGCGACAGGGCGTACTGGCGGAGGGTCTGGAGCAGCCGGTACTCGCCCCTGCCTCGGGCGTGCGGACGAACGACCATGGAGCGGTCGACGAGCGCGGCGACGAGGTCGGCCAGGCGACCCGCCTCGACCGCCTCGTCCTCGGAGAGGACGGCCTCGACGGCCGGCAGGTCGAACCCGCTCGGGAAGACGGCCAGCCGGGTGAAGAGGCGCTTCTCCTCCGCCTCGAGCAGCTCGAAGGACCAGTCCACCACCGACCTCAGGGATCGGTGTCGCCTCGGAGCCGTACGGGGGCCGCGGGTGAGCAGCTCGAAGCGTCGGTCCAGGCGGTCGGCGAGGTCGTCGAGCGTCAGCGTCCCCATGCGCGCGGCGCCTAGCTCGAGAGCCAGCGGCAGACCGTCCAGGGCCCGGCAGACCTCCCCGACCCGGCGCACCGTCTCGGAGTCGTCCCCGAGCTCGGCTCCTGCGTCCCGGGCCCGGGCCAGGAACAGCTCGACGGCCGGGGCCGTGGCGTCGGGACTCCCAGGTGCCGGCAGGAGGAGGGGATCGACGACGAAGACACGCTCTCCGGCGACCCCGACCCGCTCCCGGCTCGTGGCGAGCACCGGGGCGGTGCGAGGGGTCCCGGCGAGGACCGCCGCCACGCCGTCGAGGACGTGCTCGCAGTTGTCGAGGACGACGAGGCCGGGCTCGGTCGCCAGTCGCTCTGCGACCGCGGCCTCGATACCGGTGCCCGGCGCGACGTCGAGGTCGAGCGCGTCCGCGATCGCCTGCACCACGCCGCGTGCGTCCCTGACCGGGACGAGGTCCACCCAGTGGTGGACCCTCCCGCTGCGGGTTGCGACGTGCTCGGCGAGCCGGGTCTTGCCCACGCCGCCGGCCCCGACGAGCGTGACCAGCGACCCCCTCCCCAGCAGCTCGACCACGGCAAGCGCATCCTCGTCTCGGCCCACGAGGCCGCCGTCGCCGGGCCTGGGGCCCACCGGGGCCGGAGCTGCGGCGGGGCTGGTGCGCGTCGGAGCGGGCTGGGACGGCAGCTCCTGCCGCAGGACGCGCTGGTGCAGGTCGGCGAGCGCGGGTGACGGGTCGAGACCCAGCTCCTCGACCAGCCGGTCCCGGTAGACGGTGTAGACCTCCAGGGCGTCGACGGTGCGTCCGTAGCGGTGGAGGGCGTCGACCAGCAGACCGACGGCTCTGTCGCGAAGGGGGTTCTCCTGGACCATCGGCTCGAGGACCGCTGCGGCCTCGGCCGGTCGACCTGCGTGGAGCGCCGCCATCGCGAGGTCCTCGACGGCGGTGAGGCGGGCCTCCTCCAGGCGCAGTGCCTCGCCGGAGGCGACCCGTTCAGCGAGCTCGCCCCACGCCGGACCACGCCACAGGTGCAGGGCGGAGCGGAGGAGGTCGGCCGCCTCCGCGGCCCGGGCCGGGTCGACTCCGTCGTTGCCGTCCGCCGCGAGGAGGGACCGGGCATGTGCCTGGAGCTCCAGGAAGCGGTCGGCGTCGACGGACCCGGGCGGAACCTGCAGGGCGTACCCCGGAGCCACGGTCCGCACCGTGCAGCCGGTTCCCTCCAGCGTCCGGCGCAGGCGCGCGACCGCCGTGTGCAGAGCGGCTCGGGGGTCCTGCGGCAGCTCCTCGCCCCAGATGCCCTCGGACAGCCGACCGACGGAGACCGCGTGCCCGCGGCCGAGCAGGAGGAGCGCGAGCAGCGCGCGCTGGGCCCCGGTCGGGACGGGCACCTGCTTGCCGTCGACGACCACCTCGACCGGGCCGAGCACCCGGAAGCCGGGGCCCGAATGAGCAGGGGGTGAGTGGCTCATTGCGGTTACCAGTGAACTCCTGCAGCGTCGTGTCCGCCAGAGGTTTTTCGCCCCGCCGGCGGGCCGGTCAATCCCGGTCGCGGACCCAGAGCGTGAACCGTGAGATCGGCCAGAACCCGTGCCGTTGGGCCCCGGGTCGGCTCATGTCGCTGAACAGCGAGCCGCACGGCAGCTGCGGGAAGGTCCCCAGGCGGGTCGCCAGCAGGGTGCGCCAGTAGCCGCGGCCTCGCGCGTGCGGGAGCACGACACCGACCGCGAGCACGTGCATGCCGCGGGCGGCGTACGACGCGGCGGCCGCCACCGGCTCGCCGCGGGCACGGCCCACCCACAGCCGCAGCCCGCTGTCGAGGACGTCGTCGGTGAAGAACGACCCGGGACGCCAGGGGAGGAGGTCGGGGAGGGGGTAGCCCTCCACCACGACCCGCTCCCAGGTGCGCAGCTCGCCCGCCTCGGACACCTCCCGGACCTCGAGGTCCGGAACCGGGTCCGGCAGGTTGCCGCCGGGGGGACGGAGCAGGAAGGGCGGATGACCCTCCAGGCGCCAGTCGCGGACGGAGAGGTCCGGCGTGGGCCAGGCGCTGTACAGGTGC
>DATHVS010000286.1:0-26068 GCA_035461195.1 Nocardioidaceae bacterium | reverse complement strand
GAAGCCCAGCTGCGCTCTCAGCTCTTCGGGCGACCGGGATCCCGACCGGCCCGAACCACTCTCTGATGCTGACAAGCCCATCACCTCCGCAGCATGGCCTCTGGTTGTCGACCCTACTCGGCACCACAAGTTTGTGAAGGTGTTCTGCGGCGTGTGTTGGTTGCAGATCCACAACAGGTTGCGGGTGTCCCCGGCAGGCCGGCGACCTCAGTCGTCGTACGGCTCCTCCACGACCGCGGGCGGGAGGCCGGACGGGCGCGGGCCGTGGTAGTCGGCGCCGTAGGCCCCGGGCGCCGGGCGGCGCTTCTTGGTCGGGGCCTTCTCGCCTGGGGCCATGCGGCGCGCGGTCACGAGGAAGCCGGTGTGGCCGATCATCTTGTGGCCCGGGCGGACGGCGAGTCCCTCCACGTGCCAGTCACGCACCAAGGTCTCCCACGGCTGGGGCTCGGTGAACCCTCCGTGCGACCTGATGGTCACCACTAAACGGCCCAGCTGGGTGGTCTTGGCGACGTCGGCGCACACGATCCCGCCGGGGGTGAGTGCCTGGGCGACCGCGTCGACGCACTCCCAGGGGGCGAGCATGTCCAGGACGACCCGGTCGACCGAGCAGGGGGCCTCGACCTGCGTCAGTACCTCGACCAGGTCTCCGACGGTCAGCTGCCAGGCGGGGTGCTGCCCCCCGAAGAACTGGCTGACGTTCTTGCGTGCGACCTCGGCGAACTCCTCGCGGCGCTCGAAGGACGACACGACCCCGTGCGGACCCACGGCTCGCAGCAGCGAGCAGGTGAGAGCGCCCGAGCCGGCGCCGGCCTCGACCACCCGGGCTCCCGGGAAGACATCGGCCATTGCCACGATCTGGGCGGCGTCCTTGGGGTAGACCACGGCGGCCCCTCGCGGCATGGAAACCACGAACTCGCTCAGGAGAGGCCGGAAGACGAGGTACTCGCCCCCCGCCGAGGAGGTCACACTGATGCCCTCCGGGCGCCCGATCAGGTCGTCGTGGTCGATGGACCCGCGGTTGGTGAAGAACTTCTTGCCGGCCTCGAGGCAGATGTTGTGACGCCTGCCCTTGGTGTCGGTCAGCCGCACCCACTCCCCTGTCCGCATGGGGCCGCGATGCACGCCCGACCACGTCTCGGGGGCGACGTCGCCGGCGGTGTACGTCGTCGGGGCAGGCGTCACCGGAGCTTGGTTCTCGGAGGGCATGGCCAGGAGGATATCGGCCGTTACCGGGTGGCCGCGAAGGCGCGGTCGACGTCGTCGGCGACGAGTACGCCGAAGACGCGGCCGTCGGGCTCGAGGAGGAGGTACTCGGTCGCGGGGGTGCGCTGCATCGCCCGGATCATGGACTCGCCGCCGCTGTCGGCCGGGAGCATCAGACCCGGCTCGATGGTCCTGGCCACGGTCTCGACCGCGATCCACGGCCGTCGGTCCTCGGGGGTGGCGAGCACCGCGGCCTCGTTGACGATGCCGCTGGGGCGGGCGTGCTGGTCCAGCACCACGAGGCTTCCCGCCTGCTGCTCCTGCGCCCGGCGTACGGCTTCGGAGAGCGGGAGGTCGCGGGGCACTGCGATCGCCCGCCGGGCCAGCCTCCTGGCCTGGAGCGCCGGTAGCTTGCGCCGCACGCGGGCCTGCACGATCGCCGCGGACGCCCCGCCCCACAGGAACGTGGCGATGACGAAGACCAGGACGTAGTCCACGATGTCCGCCGGACGGTCGAGCAGCACCGGCTGGAGCAGGGGCCAGCTGAGGACCAGCAGGGCCACGACGCGGCCTCCCCAGCCGGCGACGACCGTCCCGCGGTACGGGCTCCCCGTCGCCTTCCAGACGGCCGCACGCAGGACCCGCCCTCCGTCGAGCGGGAGGCCAGGCACGAGGTTCAGCACGCCCACGATGAGGTTGGCACCGGCCAGCGCCTCGACGGCCAGGCCGAGCAGCCCCTCCGGCCTGGCCACGAACCACAGTGCGAGGAACGCCAGACCGACGGCGATCGAGGTCAGCGGTCCCACGACCGACACCCCGAACTCGCGGCGCGGGGTGTCGGGCTCACCCTCGATCTCGGTGACGCCGCCCAGGAAGTGGAGGGTGATCGAGCGCACGGGCAGGCCGTAGCGCTTGGCCATCAGCGCGTGGGACATCTCGTGCAGAAGAACCGAGAGGTAGAGCAGGACGGCGAACGCGAGCCCCGCGACGTACTTGCCGCCACCGAGCCCGGGCTGCACCTGCTCGACCCGCGGCGCGAGGAGCACCGCGATCAGCGCGGCCACGAGCAGCCACGAGGAGCGCACGAGGACGTCGACGCCGCCGATCTGCCCGATCCGCCACGTGCCGGGCGGCCGACCGGCCGGGGCTCCCGTCTCTCTTGCAGTCCTCTGATCCACGCCACCACGCTATCTCGCCGGGTCCTCTGAACTGTCCGTGCCGTCGCCTAGGGTTCTCGCCATGAGCCAGGACGTGGAGAGCAGGACCGTCGTCGACGGGGTGGACGTGGTCGGGTCATTGTCGCCGAGCCGGGCGAGCGACTTCATGACCTGCCCCCTGCTCTACCGGTTCCGCACCGTCGACAAGCTTCCTGAGCCGTTCTCCCCGGATGCCGTGCGCGGCACGGTGGTGCACAAGGTGCTCGAGGACCTCTTCGACCTCCCGGCCCCCAGCCGCACGCCGGAACAGGCGGCGGCCTTGGTCCAGCCCGCCTGGGAGGCGGTGCTCGGCGCCGACCCGGAGATAGCCGAGATGTTCGGGCCCGAGGGGCCCGAGATCGGTGCGTGGCTCGGATCCTGTCGGGACTCCCTGGAGCGCTACTTCGCGCTCGAGGACCCGACGCGGCTCGAGCCGGCCGAGCGAGAGCTGTACGTCGAGACGCTGCTCGACTCGAGGCTGCTCCTGCGGGGGTTCGTCGACCGGATCGACGTGGCCCCCACCGGGGAGGTGCGCGTCGTGGACTACAAGACCGGCAAGGCCCCCCACCCTGCGTTCGAGGCCAAGGCACTGTTCCAGATGAAGTTCTACGCGCTGGTCCTCTGGAGGACCCGCGACGTGGTGCCGGCCATGCTCCAGCTCGTCTACCTCGGCAGCGGTGAGCTGCTGCGCTACTCCCCCGACGAGGCGGACCTGCGTGCCACGGAGCGGAAGGTCCAGGCCCTGTGGAAGGCCATCTCCCTCGCCCAGGAGAGCGGAGACTGGCGCCCTCGACGTAGCGCGCTCTGCGGCTGGTGCGCCCACCAGGCGCTGTGCCCGGAGTTCGGTGGCACGCCTCCGGACCTCCCGACGCTCGAGCTCTCCGTCAGGGAACAGGATCGAAGCTGAGCCCGCTCTCCTGGGCGGTCACCTGATGGGCGGTGATGTCGCCGGCCTCGATCTCCTCTGCCCAGTGACAGGCGACCCGGTGCCCGGGGCGGAGCTCACGCAGCTCGGGCCGATCGGTGTCGCAGCGCGTTGGCTGACGGAAGGGACAGCGGGTGTGGAACCGGCAGCCGCTCGGCGGGTTGGAGGGCGAGGGCAGGTCCCCGGTGAGGAGGATCCGCTCCCGCCGATCCTCCACCTCCGGATCGGGCACGGGCACCGCTGACATGAGGGCCTTGGTGTACGGGTGCATCGGGTGTGCGTAGAGCTCGTCGGACTCTGCCTGCTCGACGATCCCGCCGAGGTACATCACCGCGACCTCGTCCGAGACGTGCCGGACGACCGCGAGGTCGTGGGCGATGACGAGGTAGGTCAGGCCGAGGTCCTTCTGAAGCTCCTCCAAGAGGTTGAGCACCTGGGCCTGGATCGAGACGTCGAGAGCCGAGACGGGCTCGTCGGCGATGACGAACTTCGGCTCCATCGCGATCGCCCGGGCGATGCCGATCCGCTGCCGCTGCCCGCCCGAGAACTCGTGGGGGTACTTGCGCGCTGCCGAGGCGGGCAGGCCGACCTTCTCCAGCAGCTCCCGGACCTTGGTCTTCGGGTCGAACTCCAACCCGTGGGCCCGCAGCGGCTCGGTCAGGATCGTCTCGATGCTCTGCCGCGGGTTGAGGCTGGCAAGCGGGTCCTGAAAGACCATCTGCATGTTCTGCCGCTCCTGCCGCAGCTGCTCCCCTTTGAGGGTCGCGACGTCGACGCCGTCGACCCACACGCTCCCCTCGGTCACCGGAGAGAGCCGGAGGATGGCGCGTCCGAGCGTGGACTTGCCGCATCCCGACTCTCCCACGAGACCGAGCGTCGTCCCCCGCTTGATCTCGAGATCGACCCCGTCGACGGCGTACACGTGACCGGTGGTCCGCGCGAGCAGCGCTCCCCCGCGGATCGGGAAGTGGACCTTCAGGCCACGGACCGACACCAGGACGTCGTCGTCGGACTTTGCTGGAGCCGCCTCGACACTCTCTGCGGTCACGAGGACACCGCCTCCGTTCTCTGCTCAGCGGTGAGGGGGTTGTGGCAACGCAGCTCCCGGTCACCGTCCGGAACCAGGTCAGGGGTCTCGGCGGTGCATCGATCCACGCGGTTGCCGCAGCGCGGCGCGAAGGCGCACCCCTGCGTCCAGGGCAGGACGTTGGTCGGGGAGCCCGGGATCGGCTTCAACGGTGCCCCCCGTGGCGAGTCGAGACGGGGCACGCTCTCGAGGAGGCCGCCGGTGTAGGGGTGCCGGGGGCTGCCGAACAGCACTCGGCGGGTCGCCGACTCGACGATGCGGCCGGAGTACATCACGTTGACCGTGTCGCACAGGCCCGCCACGACGCCGAGGTCGTGGGTGATCATCAGCAGCGCCGCCCCTGTGTCGGCCACGAGCTCCTTGAGCAGCTCGAGAATCTGCGCCTGGATCGTCACGTCGAGAGCGGTGGTGGGCTCGTCGGCAATGAGCAGACGGGGCTCGCACGCGAGAGCCATCGCGATCAGCATCCGCTGTCGCATGCCCCCGGAGAGCTGGTGGGGGTACTCGCCGAGCCGACGTTTCGGGTCGGGGATGCCGACCTTGGCCAGCAGGCCGCCGGCCCGATCTATCGCCTCCTTCTTGTTCACCTCGAAGTGGCGCCGGAGGATCTCGGTGACCTGGACACCGATCGGTATGACCGGGTTCAGCGAGGTCATCGGGTCCTGGAAGACCATGGCGATGTCGCGTCCGCGCACCCCTGACATCTTGCGCGAGGACCACGTCAGGAGGTTGGAGTCCTCGTAGAGCACCTCACCCGACGTACGGACGCCGCGCCCGGGCAGCAGTCCCATGATCGCGAGCGAGGTGACCGACTTGCCACTGCCGGACTCGCCGACGAGCCCGATGTGCTCGCCCGGCCTGATGTCGAAGGAGACCTCGTCGACGGCGCGTACGCCTTGCTGACCGCGCAGTCCGAAGGTCACGGCCAGGTCGCGCACCGACAGGAGGGTGCCGTCCGCGTTGAGCCCTCCGCGAGTGCGTCCGGGCTCCCCCATGGGGCCGGAGGAGTCGATGAACTCTGAGGACACGGTCATCGCCTCGATCGGGGGTCGAGAGCCTCGCGCATCGCCTCGCCGAGCAGCGTGAAGCCGAGGGCGGTGATGGCGATCGCGAGGCCCGGGAGCAGGGCGAGCTGGGGTGCGGCCTCGAAGCGGTCCTGTGCGGCGACCAGCATGCGGCCCCACTCGGCGACGGCCGGGTCGCTCTGGCCGAGGCCCAGGAACGAGAGCGCCGCGACCTCGATGATCGCGGTCGCCAGGTTCAAGGTGGCCTGGACGATGGTCGGACCGACCGAGTTGGGCAGCACGTGCCCCAGCACGATACGGCGCCGTCGGATGCCGAGGGCGCTCGCGGCCAGGACGTAGTCGCTCTGGTTCTGCGACAGCATCGAGCCTCGCAACAAGCGGGCGAAGATGGGCACCTGGGCGACGCCGATGGCGATCATGATCGAGTAGGCGTTCTGCCCCAGGACCGCGGCGATGCTCACCGCGAGAAGAAGGCTCGGGATCGAGAGCATGATGTCGACCACGCGCATGATCAGCGTGTCGACCTTGCCGCCGAGGCCGCCTGCCAGCACCCCGAGGAACGTTCCGACGGTGAGCCCGATCGCGGTCGCTACCACGCCGTACACGAGCGACTGGCGGGCCCCGAACAGCATCTGGGTGTAGAGGTCGGAGCCGAACCGGTCGAGTCCGAACCAGTGCTCCGCGCTGGGCCCGGGCACGCTCGTCGGGGTGACCTGGTTCGACCACTGCGTCGAGGCGGGCTCGTAGGGGGTCAGCAGCGGGGCGATGATGGCGATCACCACGAAGGTCAGAACGATCAGTGCGCCGACGATCGCGGTGGGGTTGCGCCGGAGCCGCTGCCAGGCACCCCGCCACAGGCTCAGTCCCCGCTCGTCCTCCTCGTGGGCCCCGAGGGCGGGAGCACTGGCGTCGTCGCCCCGAACAGGGCCACCGGCCGGGGGAAGGGGGATTGTCATGACACACGCACCCGGGGATCGATGACGCCGTACAGGACGTCAACCAGCAGGTTGATCAGGGCATAGATCAAGGCGATGAACAGGATGAACCCCTGGAGCACCGGGTAGTCGCGGCCACCGATCGCTGCGAAGAGGTACTGCCCGAGCCCGTTGAAGGAGAACACGGTCTCGGTGAGCACGGCTCCCGAGAACAGCAGGCCCGCCTGGAGTCCGATGGTGGTGACCACGGGGAGCAGAGCATTGCGCAGGACGTGGCGCCGGCTGATGACGCTCGAGGCGAGCCCCTTCGACTCCGCGGTGCGGACATAGTCCTCGTTGACCACCTCGGCGACAGAGGCACGGGTGATGCGGACGATGATCGCGAGGGGGATCGTCGCCAGCGCCAAGGCGGGTAGGACCAGGTGGACCATGGCGTCCCACGCGGCGTCCCACTCCCGCGTCAGGATGCCGTCGAGCACGTAGAAGTTCGTGACGTGCGTGGCGTCCAGGCGGGGGTCCTGGCGGAGGCTGGTCGGGAGCCAACCGAGCCAGTTCGCGAACACGAGCTTCAGGAGGATCGCGAGGAAGAACACCGGCGTCACCACCCCCAGGAGGGAACCGGACACGATCGCGGTGTCGAGGAAGCGGCCTTGGTGGCGGGCGGCGTAGTAGCCCAGTGGCACGCCCACCACCACGGCCACCAGCAGCGCGCTCATCCCCAGCTCGAACGTCGCCGGGAACTTCTCGACGAACCTCGTCAGGACCGGTTGCCCGTCTGTGATCGACCTTCCGAAGTCCCCCCGCAGCAGCGCCCCGACATAGGTGAGGTACTGCTGGAGTATGGGTTCGTTGAACCCGTAGACCTCGTTGACGCGCGCAATGCCCTCCGGCGTCGCCCGCTGCCCGAGCAACGCTCGGGCAGGGTCACCGGGCAGAGCCCGGACCCAGGCGAAGAGCAGGATCGACAGCCCGACGAGCACCGGCACGAGGAGTGCCAGCCGCCGGAGGACAAAGCGCAGCATCGAGTGACCCTTTACTACCGCCTTGCGGCGGTTCCGTGAACGACAGGAGCCGAGGCCGTCACTCGACCGTGACGGCGTTCCACACCTCGTCGTTCACCGGGCTGGACACGTATCCCTCGACGTCGGGCCCGAAGGCGAGCGACGGCGCGGGGTGTGCCAGCGGCACACCGGGCACAAACTCCGCGATGTCCCGGTTGATCTCCTCGTAGAGCGGGGTCTGCTCCTCGAGGGTCGGGATGCCGCGGGCCTCGGAGATCTTGTCGAAGAGCTCCTTGTTCTCGAAGCCGAACTCGTCGGTGGCGGTGCCGAAGAACACGCCGACGAAGTTGTCGGAGTCGTTGTAGTCACCGGTCCAGCCGAGCAGGTGGATGCCGTGGTCGTCGGTTCCGGTGACCTTGTCGAGGTAGTCGGGCGACCAGACGTCGGCGACCGGCCGGATGTTCAGGCCGACCTCCTGGAGCTGGGAGCGGAGCACGTTGAACGTGTCTGCCGGGGAGGGCATGTACGGACGGCTGACGTCGGTCGGGTAGTTGAAGTCGATCGTCGCGCCGTCGGCACCGGCCTCCTCGAGGAGCTCACGTGCCTTGTCCGGGTCGTACTCGTAGGTCGTCACGTCGTCGGTCCAGCCGTTGACGGACTGGGGCATGAAGTTGATCGCCAGCTCGGAGCCCTCGGGCAGCGACGCGGCAGCCACGGCCTCCTTGTCGATCGCGTGGGCGATCGCCTGGCGGACCTTGATGTCGTCGAGCGGCTCGGTCTTCTGGTTCATGCCGAGGTAGAGGACCGTGAACGGCTCTCGAGCCTCGATCTGCATGCCGGCGTCCTCGAGCGGCTGGAGGTCGGCCGGGCCGATCAGGTCCGCACCGTCGACCTCACCGTTCTGGACCGCGGTGGCACGGGCCTTCGCGTCCGTGATGGCGACGACACGCACGGTGTCGACCTGTGCGGTCTCACCCCAGTAGTCGTCGAAGCGCTTCAGGGTGATCTGGTTGCCGCGCTCCCACGACTGGAACTCGAACGGCCCGGTGCCGGTCGGGTGCTGCGTGGAGTACGGCGTGGTGTTGACGTTCGAGGCTGAGTCGTCCTGGTGCTCCTCCAGTGCACTGGGGCTCTGCATGGAGAGGGCCGGCAGCGACAGGGCGGAGATGAACCCGGCGAACGGGCTGTTCAGCTCGATGGTGACCTTGTCCTCACCGTCGGCGGTGCACCCCTCGTAGATGCCCTCCCCGGCCTTGGGCCCCTCGGCGAAGCCACGGAAGAGCTTGCCGTAGTAGTAGGCGAAGTCGTCGCTCTGCACTGCCTCGGGGAAGTTGTACCACCGGTCGAAGTTGAAGCAGACGGCCTCGGCGTTGAAGTCGGTGCCGTCGTGGAACTTCACACCGGTGCGGAGCGTGAACTCGTAGGTCAGGCCGTCGTCGCTGGACTCCCAGTCCTCCGCCAGCAGCGGCGCGGGGTCAGCGGTGCCGGGCTCGGTCCCGACCAGCCCCTCGAAGATCTGTCGGGCGACGCGGAAGGTCTCACCGTCCGAGGCGAAGGCCGGGTCGAGGAGCTCGGGCTCGGCCGCGCCTGCAAACACGAACGTGCCGCCGGCTCCCTCGTCGCCGGCCTCCCCCTCGCCGCCGTTGTCGCGCTCGCTCTCGGCGCAGCCACTCAGCACGAGTGCGGCGCTCGCCAGTGCCACGGTCGCGAGTGATCTACCTCGCTTGATTCTGGTCTTCAACATGCCACCTCACAGTTGCGTGCCCCCACACGGATGTCAGGGCGGATCGCTCGGACCCTACTCGCCCCGCCGGGGACCAGGAACCGAGTTACGCCTCGGACGAGGTCGCAATCTCGCAACGATCAGTGGTGGAGAGGCTCCGGGAGTGTGGAAAACGTGACGTTTGTGAGCGAGTCGCGAAAGATCCGGCGCTCCCCCGCAAGCACCGGGACGTGGTTCGGCACCACCAGGACCGTGCAGCCGGCCGACTCCGCAGAGCGGGCCCCGGTGTTGGAGTCCTCGATCGCCAGCGTCCGCGCCGGCGGGACTCCCAGGATCGCCGCGGCCTTCTGGTAGGGCTCCGGGTGCGGCTTGCCGCGGTTCACCCCATCCCCGGTGACGACCACTTCGAAGGTGCCCTCCGGCAGGACCGCCAGGATCGGCGCCACGAATCGCCGGTAGGACATCGTGACGAGAGCACACCGGACGCCGTGCGCCCGCAGGTCCGCGAGCAGCTCGACGGCTCCAGGGCGCCAGGGCACCCGCTTCTCGACACGGGTGACCACGCCGTCGAGCAGCTCCTCGACGATGTCGGCCGGCTCGACGTCGATGCCCGCGTGCTCGCGGATGTAGCGACCGGACTCGATGAGGTCGTTGCCGACCAGGTTCAGCGCGTGCTCGGTGCTCCAGGACCCGCCGTGCCGCTCGACGAGCTCGAACTCCGCCTCGATCCAGTAGGGCTCGGTGTCGACGAGCGTGCCGTCCATGTCCCAGAGGACGGCATCCGGCCCCTGTCCCACCTCAGTCCTCGGGCTCGTAGCCGAGGTTCGGCGACAGCCAGCGCTCCGCCTCGGTGCGGGTCCATCCCTTGCGCCGGGCGTAGTCCTCGACCTGGTCCTGCCCGACCCGGCCGACGACGAAGTACTGCGACTGCGGGTGGGAGAAGTACCAGCCGCTCACGGCCGCGCCCGGCCACATCGCCATGGACTCGGTCAGCTCGATACCCGTCGCCGCCTCCACGTCGAGGAGCTCCCACAGGACCTGCTTCTCCGTGTGGTCGGGGCACGCCGGGTAGCCGGGGGCGGGACGGATTCCCTGGTAGCGCTCCTTGATGAGTGCGTCGTTGTCGAGGTCCTCGCCGCTCGCGTAGCCCCAGAACTCGCGGCGTACCCGCTCGTGGAGCCGCTCGGCGAACGCCTCGGCCAGCCGGTCCGCGAGGGACTCCAGCAGGATGGCGCTGTAGTCGTCGTGCTCGGCCTTGAACTCCTCGATCTTTCGGTGCGACCCGAGGCCGGCCGTGACCGCGAAGGCCCCCACGTAGTCGGCGAGGCCGGTCTCCTTGGGTGCCACGAAGTCGGCGAGCGAGCGGTTCGGCACGCCCTCTCGGTGCCGCCCCTGCTGGCGCAGGTGCTCCAGGCGCTGGAGCACCTCGGTGCGCGACTCGTCGGTGTAGACCTCAACGGTGTCGTAGTCCACGGCGTTCGCGGGGAAGAGGCCCACCACCGCGTTGGCGGTGAGCCAGCCCTCCTCCACCACGCGGTCGAGCATCTGCTGGGCGTCCTCGAAGAGCTTGCGGGCGGTCTCTCCGGAGGCGGGATTGTTGAGGATGTCGGGGAAGCTGCCCTTCATCTCCCACGCGTTGAAGAACGGCTGCCAGTCGATGTACTCCCGCAGCTCAGCGAGGTCGTAGCCCTCGAACTTCCGGACGTAGGGCCGCTCCCCCACCAGAACCGCCGGGCGGGGCGGCTCGTAGCCCTCCCACTGGATCGGGGTCCGGTTCGCTCGCGCGGCTGTGAACGGGACCAGTGGGCGGTCGTTGCGCTTCTGAGCGTGGCGGCGCCGGATCGACTCGTAGTCGGCCTCGACCTCCGAGAGCAGCCGGGGCCGCTGGTCCTCGGAGAGGAGCGCGGAGGCGACGGGGACCGACCGCGAGGCGTCCTTCACCCACACCACAGGGCCGTGGTATTTCGGGGCGACCTTCACGGCGGTGTGTGCGCGCGAGGTGGTGGCTCCGCCGATCAGGAGCGGGATGTCGAAGCCCTGCCGCTCCATCTCGGCGGCGAAGCCGACCATCTCGTCGAGAGAGGGCGTGATCAGGCCGGAGAGGCCGACGAGATCGGCGCCCACCTCCTTGACCTTGTCGAGGATCTTCTGGCCCGGCACCATCACGCCGAGGTCGAAGACCTCGTAGTTGTTGCACTGGAGCACCACACCCACGATGTTCTTGCCGATGTCGTGGACGTCGCCCTTGACCGTCGCCATGACGATCCGGCCGTTGCTCCGGCCGGCGTCCTCGGGACGCTTGCCCGCCTCGATGTAGGGGATCAGGTGTGCGACGGCCTTCTTCATCACCCGGGCGGACTTCACCACCTGGGGCAGGAACATCTTGCCGGAGCCGAAGAGGTCGCCGACGACGTTCATGCCGGCCATCAACGGGCCCTCGATGACCTCGATCGGCTCACCGCCACGAGCTGCGATCTCGAGGCGGAGCTCCTCGGTGTCGGCCTCGGCGTGGTCGTCGATGCCCTTGACCAGCGCGTGGGTGATGCGCTCCTCGATGGGCAGCTGCCGCCACGAGTCGTCGGCCCCCTGGACCTCGCGCCCCTCGCCGTTGAACTTCTCGGCGATCGCGAGCAGCCTCTCGGTCCCGTCGGGCCGGCGGTTGAGAACGACGTCCTCCACGCGCTCACGCAGCTCGGGGTCGATCTCGTCGTACACCGCGAGGGCGCCCGCGTTGACGATGCCCATGTCCATGCCGGCACGAATCGCGTGGTAGAGGAACACCGCGTGGATCGCCTCGCGGACAGGGCTGTTGCCCCGGAACGAGAACGAGACGTTCGAGACGCCGCCCGAGACGAGCGCCCCCGGCAGGTTCTCCTTGATCCACCGGGTGGCCTCGATGAAGTCGACGCCGTAGTTGGAGTGCTCCTCGATGCCGGTGGCGATCGCGAAGATGTTGGGGTCGAAGATGATGTCCTCGGGCGGGAAGCCGACCTCCTCGGTGAGCAGGTCGTAGGCCCGACGGCAGATCACGGTGCGCCGCTCGAGCGAGTCGGCCTGACCGGCCTCGTCGAAGGCCATGACGACCACCGCGGCACCGTACTTGCGGCACAGTCGAGCCTGCTCGACGAACGCACGCTCCCCCTCCTTCATGGAGATGGAGTTGACGACGGCCTTGCCCTGCACGCACTTGAGCCCGGTCTCGATGACCTCCCACTTGGAGGAGTCGACCATGACCGGCACACGGGAGATGTCCGGCTCACCGGCGATCAGCTTCAAGAACCGGTCCATCGCCTCGACGCCGTCGATCATCCCCTCGTCCATGTTGACGTCGATGATCTGGGCGCCTGCCTCGACCTGCTGCCGGGCCACGGCGAGGGCGGCGGCGTAGTCCCCCTCCTTGATCAGACGCCGGAACCGTGCGGACCCGGTGATGTTCGTCCGCTCCCCGACGTTGACGAACAGCGACTCGTCGGTGATGTTGAGCGGCTCCAGACCGGACAGGCGGCACGCAGGGCCCACCTCCGCAGGGAGGCGAGGTGCCTTGCCCTCCACTGCGGCGGCGACCGCGGCCACGTGCTCGGGGGTCGTGCCGCAACACCCACCCACGAGGTTCACCAGCCCGCTGGCGGCGAACTCCTCCACGACCTCGGCGGTCTCCTCTGCGGCTTCGTCGTACTCACCGAACGCGTTGGGCAGCCCGGCGTTCGGGTAGGCGGACACGAAGCAGTCCGCGATCCGCGAGAGCTCGGCGAGGTAGGGACGCATCTCCTTGGCGCCGAGCGCACAGTTGAGGCCCACGGCCAGGGGGCGCGCGTGACGCACGGAGTTCCAGAAAGCCTCGGTCACCTGTCCCGACAGGGTCCGTCCGGACGCATCGGTGATGGTGCCGGACACGATCACCGGCCAACGACGTCCGTGCTCCTCGAAGAGCGTCTCCAGGGCGAAGATCGCCGCCTTGGCGTTGAGGGTGTCGAAGATGGTCTCGACGAGCAGCAGGTCGGCACCGCCGCCCACGAGGCCGCGGGCCTGCTCGTGGTAGGCGTCGACGAGCTCGTCGAAGGTGACGTTGCGCTTGCCGGGGTCGTTGACGTCGGGGGAGATCGAGGCGGTGCGGTTCGTGGGGCCCAGTGCTCCGGCGACGTACCGTGGCCGGCTCGGGTCCGCCGCGGTCACCGCGTCGCAGGCGGCGCGGGCCAGGCCCGCTGAAGCCAGATTCATCTCGTAGGCGAGGTCCTCCATGCCGTAGTCGGCCAGGGAGATCCTCTGGGCGTTGAAGGTGTTGGTCTCGACGAGGTCGGCCCCGGACCGGAGGTACTCCTCGTGGATGGCCGTGACGAGGTCGGGGCGCGTGAGGCTCAGGAGGTCGTTGTTGCCCTTGAGGTCCGAGGGCCAGTCCGCGAAGCGCTCCCCGCGGTAGTCGGCCTCCTCCAGCCGGTGACGCTGGATCATCGTCCCCATGGCCCCGTCGAGCACGAGGATCCGGTCGCGGAGGGCTGTCGCCAGCTTCTCCGTGGCATCGGGTCGGACGTGCTGGGGCTGGGTCACGAAGCTCCTCTGATCGGCGGGCAGGCGGTGCGCCTCTGCCCAGGCTAGGACGGGGTCGGTCATCAGGGCCGGGGATTCCGGATGCTGACACCCCGGGTCGTGAGTCGGACGAGGCGGCAGAGACTACGCTGGCAGGGTGATCGAGCTCGAAGAAGTGCCCGACCTGGAGTCGCCCGTCCTCATCGCCGCGTTCGAGGGCTGGAACGACGCCGCCGACGCCGCCTCGGCGGTCGTGGACCATCTCATCAAGGTCTGGGACGCCCGGGTGGTGGCGGCCATCGACCCCGAGGACTTCTACGACTTCCAGATGAACCGGCCGGTCGTCGGATCCGACGACGCCGGGATGCGAAAGATCACCTGGCCGTCCACCCAGCTCTCCGTCGCCCGGCCGCCGGGTGCGCGACGCGACGTGATCCTCCTACGAGGGATCGAGCCGAACATGCGCTGGCGGCAGTTCTGCGCCGAGCTGCTGGCAGCGGCCGATGAGCTCGGCACCGAGCTGGTGGTGACCCTGGGTGCCCTGCTCGCCGATACGCCGCACACGCGGCCGATCCCCGTCAGCGGCACCGCCACCGAGCCCGACCTCGCCGACCGGCTCAAGCTCGAGCAGTCCAACTACGAGGGACCCACCGGCATCGTCGGGGTCTTCCAGGACGCGTGCGTGCAGCTCGACATACCCGCGGTGTCGTTCTGGGCCGCAGTCCCCCACTACGTCGCCCAGCCGCCATGCCCCAAGGCGACGCTCGCGCTCGTCGGTCAGCTCGAGGACCTGCTCGAGGTCTCGATCCCCCTCGCCGACCTGGCCGAGGAGGCGCGGGCCTGGGAGCGCGGGGTCGACGAGCTCGCAGAGGAGGACGAGGAGATCGCCGACTACGTCCGGGCACTGGAGGAGACCCGGGACACGGCCGAGCTCCCCGAGGCCAGCGGTGAGGCGATCGCCCGGGAGTTCGAGAGATACCTCAAGCGCCGGGAGACCGGCGATCAGTAGGCCTGGACCCTGATCCCCAGGCGGGCGTCGAGCAGGTCACACACCACACCGCACCCCTCCCCGTCGCCGCTCTCCCGGCGAGCCGCCCGGGCCCACGTGTCGATCGCCTCCAGGGCGGCCGGGGCGTCCAGGTCGTGGGCGAGGTGGCGGCGTACGTCGTGGACGAGCGACTCGGCGTGGGCTGACGTGGTGCTTCGGGCCGCCTCCCGCCACGTTGCGAGCCGCGTCTCGGCCTGCTCGAGGTCCTCGCGGGTCCACTCCCAGTCGCTGCGGTAGTGGTGGGCAAGAAGGGCCAGGCGGATCGCCATCGGGTCGGTGCCTGCCCTGCGCAGCCGCGACACGAACACGAGGTTGCCACGGGACTTCGACATCTTCTCGCCCTCGTAGGCGACCATGCCGGCGTGCATGTAGAGGCGGGCGAACGGTGTACCGCCGCTCGCGGCCTGCGCCTCCGACGCGCTCATCTCGTGGTGGGGGAAGACGAGGTCGCTGCCGCCACCCTGCACGTCGAAGCTCTCCCCGAGGTACTCCAGTGCAATCGACGAGCACTCGATGTGCCACCCCGGGCGCCCACGGCCCAGCTCGGAGTCCCAGGCAGGCTCCCCCGGGCGCTCGGCCTGCCACAACAGGCAGTCCAGCGGGTGCTTCTTGCCCGGCCGGTCCGGGTCGCCCCCGCGGTCGGGGAAGATCTCGATCATCTGCTGCTCGTCGAGCCCGGAGACCTCTCCGAAACGGGGGTCGGAGTGCACGGAGAAGTAGAGGTCGCCGTCGACGTCGTAGGTAAGTCCACGGTCCCGCAGGCGCTGGGCGAGCCCGACCGCGAGGGGGATCGACTCGACTGCACCCACGTAGGCGTCGGGGGTCAGCGAGTGGAGGGCCTCCATGTCGGAGCGGAACAGCTCGGTCTGCTCCTCGGCGAGCTCGCGCCAGTCGGCGCCGGTCGCGGCCGCTCGCTCGAGGAGCGGGTCGTCGACGTCGGTGACGTTCTGGACGTAGCGCACCTCGTGGCCGGCGTCGCGCCAGGCCCGGTTGAGCAGGTCGAAGGCGACGTAGGTGGCGGCGTGACCCATGTGGGTGGCGTCGTAGGGGGTGATGCCGCAGACGTACATCCGGGCGGTGCCCTGGGGGCTGGTCTCCTCGACCCTCCCGGACGCGGTGTTGTAGACGGAGACGGCGGGGCCAGGCCCGAACTGCTCGAGCGAAGGGACGTCCGGGCTCTGCCATGCACGCATGCCCGAAAGCCTAGCCCTCGGCCTTCAGAACGCCGGCCACGGGATGGCCGGCCAGTCCCCCGATGGAAGGGGCATCCGGTCGTGGTGGAGAAGGTCCTCGCAGCGCGTGCGCAGGGCAGCGACCTCGGCGTCGCTCAGCCGCTGCTCCAACGCCTGCAGGAGCGCCCCGTCGGGGTCGGAGAGCTCCCCGGTCAGGCGGGTGAGCCCGTCCCGGTCCTCCTGCCGAAGGCGCAGCGTCGCCCACCCCCAGAGCACGGTGCGCAGCTTGGGGTCCTCGTGGAAGCACACCCCGTGGTCGACTCCGTAGCGGTGTCCGTCGGCCATCGCGAGGACGTGGCCACCCTTGCGGTCGGCGTTGTTGACCACCGCGTCGAACACCGCCATCCGGCGCAGCGCGGCCGAGTCCTCGTGGACGAGCGAGACCGGGTGCCCGTCGCCGTCGGCAGCGTCCAGGACGCGCAGGTAGCCGTCGGGGATCTCCCCCTCCGGAACGACGTCGATGGGGTCCTGGTCGTGGTCCGGCTCCCGCCACACCTGCACCATGCCCGGCCCCAGCGGGCCGTCGCGTTCGACGGTCAGCGGGACGACGTCCCAGCCGAGGCTCTCGGAGACCAGGTACGCCGCCACCTCGCGGCCGGCGAGCGACCCGTCGGGGAAGTCCCACAACGGCCGCTCGCCGGAGACCGGCTTGTAGACGCAGCGCAGGTGCCGCCGGTCGAGGGAGGCCGAAGCCACGACGGTGACGTTGGATGCCGGGAGGATCCTCGCCTCGAGCTCGAGCTCGCCCTCGCGCAGGACGGCGAGCACCTCGTCGGGGCTCAGGCCGAGGTCCGCTTGAAGCCGTTGGCGCGGGGACACAGGTGACCCTCCGGGTCGATCGGGTTGCCGCAGAACGGGCAGGGCTGGCGTCCCGCTGCGACCACGGCCTGGGCTCGCTTGCTGAAGGCCCTCGCTGCGCCGGCGGGGAGGCGTACGACGAGTAGCTCCTCGGGCTCGGGCTCCTCGATCTCCTCCTCCGGCTGGTCCGGAGAGGCGACCGCCTCCTCGTTGTAGGGGAACACCTCCACCACGATCCGCTCGTCCGCACCGTCCCACGACAGTGTCATGGTGCCGGCCCGGAAATCCTCGACGATGGGCTGCTCGAGCGGCTCGGCGTCCTCGAGGTCGAGAGGAGCCACGGCAGGGATCGTGCTCTCCGCGCCGACCGCCTTCATGACCTCGTCGAGCAGCTCGTCGATGCGCGTCGCGAGCACCGAGACCTGCTGCTTCTCCAGTGCGATGCTCGTGACCCGGGAGCCCGAGCGCGCCTGGAGGAAGAAGGTGCGCTGACCTGGCTCGCCCACCGTCCCGGCGACGAAACGCTCCGGCGGGTCGTAGGAGTGGATGACAGGGGCCATGTCCTCGACCTTAGGGGGTGCGTCCAGGGCGCCTGCGAGGCGTGGCCGGTCCGACACTGCCCGCGCCCCCGCCGACAGCTGCGTCACTGTCGTGGCGGCCATGCCTGGATCTCTTCCTCGGCGGCGCCAGCCCCGTCATGTCGCCGGCGGCGGAGTTGACGGAGAGCACGAAGGGACGGAGCGGGGTGTAGCGCACGACCGACAGGGAGCCGGGATCGACAGCGATCCGCTGGAATAGGTCGAGATGCATACCGAGGGCGTCGGCGAGGACTGCCTTGATCACGTCGCCGTGGGTGACCGCGAGCCACACCGCGTCCGGCCCGTGCTCGGCCTCAAGGCGTGCGTCCCAGTCGCGGACGGCGGCCACGCTGCGGGCGGTCATCTGGGCCATCGACTCCCCGTCGGGGAATGTCACCGACGACGGGTGCGCCTGGACGGCCTCCCACAGCGGCTCCTTGGTCAGCGTCTTGAGCTCCTTGCCGGTCCAGCTGCCGTAGTCGCACTCCAGGAGGCGCCGCTCGCTCGTCACGCGCGGACTGTTTCGTTGGAGCCGCGTGATCTCCCTGGCTGTGGCACGGCAGCGTTCGAGCGGGCTCGTGACGATCGCCGCCAGCGAGAGACCGGTGAGGCGATCCGCGGCGGCCCGGGCCTGCTCGACACCCTGGTCGTCGAGCGCCACCCCCTTGCTGCGTCCGGCCAGCACGCCGGATGTGTTGGCCGTGGTACGCCCGTGCCGGGCGAGGATCAGGGTTGCCATGGGATCCGACTCTAGGCCGGAGTCAGGCCGAGAACACCCCGACACTGAGCATGAGCAGGGTGAAGCTGCCGAGCGCGACGCGGTACAGCACGAACGGCAGGTAGGAGTGGGTGCTGACGTAGCGGAGCAGCCAGGCGATCGCGGCGTACCCCACGAGGAAGGAGACGCACGTCGCGAAGGCCGTGGGCAAGGGGCCGTAGATGTTCTCCCCGTGGAAGATCTCCGGGAGCTCGAAGAGGCCGGCCCCGACCACCGCCGGGATCGCGAGGAGGAAGGCGTAGCGGGTCGCGGCCGCACGCTCGTAGCCGAGGAAGCGCCCCATGCTGATCGTGGCACCGGATCGGGAGACGCCGGGGATCAGGGCCATGGCCTGGGCGAGACCGAACAACACGGCGTGCTTGACGTTGAGCTGCCGGATGCTGCGGTCGTTGCTGCCGACCTTGTCGGCGATGCCCAGGATGATGCCGAGGACGATCAAGGTGGTGCCGATGATCCAGAGGTTGCGGAAGTCGTTCTCGATGATGTCCTTGAGGGTGATCCCGAGCAGCACGATCGGCAACGAGCCGATGATGATGAACCAGCCCATGCGAGCGTCGAAGTTGCCGCGCCACGAAGCGTCGTACAACGAACGCGTCCAGGCCGACGCGATGCGCCAGATGTCCTTGCGGAAGTAGATGAGCACCGCGGCCTCGGTGCCGATCTGGATGACTGCGGTGAAAGCGGCGCCCGGGTCACCCCAGCCGAACAGCTCGGGGAAGATCCTCAGGTGGGCGCTGCTCGAGATCGGCAGGAACTCCGTCAGCCCCTGGAGCAGGCCGAGCACGGCAGCTTGGAGGAAGTCGAGCACGCAGAACTCCTGGACGGGCGGGCACGGGCGCGCCACAGCCTACGCACCCGCGACCCCCGGCGAGGCGACCGCCTCCGGACAGACCGCTGTGGATAGCGTGTCCCTATGCAGCAGAGGTACCTGGGTCGCACCGGCCTGCGTGTTTCCCGTCTCGGGCTCGGCACGCTCACCTGGGGACGGGACACCGACGAGCACGAGGCACGCGACCAGCTCATCGCCTTCACGGAGGCGGGCGGGACCCTGGTGGACACCGCGGCCGGCTACGGCGACGGCGCCTCCGAAGAGCTCATCGGCTCCCTGATCGGTGACGTGGTCGCCCGCGAGGACGTCGTCCTCGCCACCAAGGCCGGCACCACCCGGGCACGCGGGGTCCACGAGACCAACGCCTCGCGCGGCTACCTCATCTCCACCTTGGACGCCTCCCTCAAGCGGCTCGGTGTCGACCACATCGACCTGTGGCAGGTGCATACCTGGGTCGAGGACACACCACTCGAGGAGACGCTCAGCGCCCTCGACTACGCGGTGGCGACCGGCCGTGTGGCATACGTCGGGGTCTCGAACTACTCGGGCTGGCAGAGCGCCAAGGCGGCCACGTGGCAGGCGGCGATCCCGGGGCGAGCCGTGCTGGCGTCGAACCAGGTGGAGTACTCCCTGCTGAACCGATCCGCCGAGACCGAGGTGATCCCTGCCGCCGAGAACCTGGGGCTCGGCATCCTCCCGTGGTCACCCCTCGGTCGGGGCGTCCTCACCGGGAAGTACCGCACCGGCACTCCGGCGGACTCGCGAGCGGCCTCCCCGCACTTCTCCAACTTCGTCGGCGCCTACCTCGGCGACCAGCACGCGCGCATCGTCGAGGCGGTGGCCAGGGCCGCGGACGGTCTTGGTTGGTCGCCGGTCGAGGTGGCGCTCTCCTGGGTGCGCGACCGCCCCGGCGTGACGGCGCCCATCGTCGGTGCCCGCACGGCGGCCCAGCTCCGCGGCTCGATCACTGCCGAGGAGTGCGAGCTCCCCACCGAGATCGCCATCGCGCTCGAGGACGTCTCCTCGACCCCCACTTGAGCCACTGCTCCCCACGTCCTGGACTTCCGTGTCACCATGACCGCATGTCCCGTGCACCCATCCACACGACGCCCCGGCGACGTGCGCTGAACCCCGGCGTGGAGTACGAGTTCGACCGGTTCACCATCTCGCGGGACTTCTCACGCAACGCCGTGACCCGGATGCTGACCGACCTCGCGGAGCGTGGCGGGTGGGAGCTCGACCGAGTGCGCCTCTCCCCCGACGGCACCCGGCGGGTCGTGCTCCGCCGCAAGATCATCCGCCAGCAACGGGTGCCCTACCTGATGTTCTGACGCGCCTGGGCGGCGTGTGCTCAGGCGCGGTCGAGAAACGTGTCGAAGACCCGTGCGCCGAACTCCAGCGCGTCCACCGGGACCCTCTCGTCGACCCCGTGGAAGAGCGCGGTGAAGTCGAGTTCGGCGGGCAGTCGCAGCGGTGCGAACCCGAACGAGCGGATCCCCAGCTTGCGCCAGTGCTTGGCGTCGGTGCCGCCGGACATGAGGTACGGCGCCACCTTCGCCCCGGGGTCCTCGTCGAGGATGGAGGCTGTGATCGCCTCGACCAGGTCACCGTCGAAGGTGGTCTCGAGGGCGTGCTGCTTGCTGACCCACTCGATGGAGACGTTCTCCCCCACCAGCTCGCCGAGCGTCTCGAAGAACTCGTCCTCGTAGCCGGGCAGGAAGCGGCCGTCGACATGAGCGGTCGCCTCTCCGGGAACCACGTTCACCTTGTAGCCGGCCTCGAGCATGGTCGGGTTGGTCGAGTGGCGGATGACCGCGCCGATCATCCTGGCCGCTGATCCGAACTCCTCGACGAGCGCCTCGGCGTTCTCGGGTGTCGCCTCGGTACCGGCGATCTCGCCGACCGCCGAGAGCAGCACCTGCATGGACGGTGTCAGGCGCACGGGCCACTCGTGCCGTCCGATCCGGGCGACCGCGGCGGCGAGCTCGGTGACCGCGTTGTCGGGGTGACGCATCGAGCCGTGCCCGGCGTTGCCCTTCGCCGTGAGCCGCATCCAGGCCATGCCCTTCTCAGCCGCCTCGATGAGGTAGACCCGCCGACCGCGGATGGTGGCGCTCCAGCCGCCGACCTCCCCGATCGCCTCGGTGCAGTCGGCGAGGTGCTCGGCGTGGTTCTCGACGAGGTACTCAGCCCCCTTGTGGCCCCCCGCCTCCTCGTCCGCGGTGAAGCACAGCACCATCGGCCGCTCGGGGACCGCTCCAGCACGCTGGCGGGCGCGTACGACGGACAGCAGCATCGCGTCGAAGTCCTTCATGTCGACCGCGCCGCGCCCCCACACGTAGCCGTCCTGGATCTCCCCGGAGAACGGATGGACCTGCCAGTCGTCGGCATCCGCGGGCACCACGTCGAGGTGGCCGTGCAGGAGAAGAGGGTCTCGCCCGGCTCCGTCTACGGCGCCTCCCCACCGGGCGATCACCGACGCGCGTCCGGGCTCGGACTCGTGGATCTCGGGCTCGATCCCCACCTCCGAGAGCAGGGCCGCGACGTACTCGGCGGCCTTCCGCTCCCCCGGGCCCGACCCGTCCCCGTAGTTCGTGGTGTCGATCCGGATCAGGTCGCGACAGATCTCCACCACCTCTGAGGCGGGGTCGTAGGCCCGGGCGGACGCGGGGTTCACGGGGATCGAGGTCATGGGACCATCCTTACAGGCCGACTGGGGCCGGGGTCGATGCGAGTTCTGGCTCCGTTCTTTGCTACAGTTACCGCCGCGCTCGCAACGAAACACGGTTGCGGGGGCGGCACCTTGTCCGGGTGGCGGAATAGGTAGACGCGCTAGCTTGAGGTGCTAGTGCCCTTTATCGGGCGTGGGGGTTCAAGTCCCCCCTCGGACACAAAGACGCCCCAGGGATGACCTGGGGTTTTGTCTTGATGAGCCAGCACGGCACGCGCCTCTGCTCCTTCGCTTTCCGGCGGCTCACGCGGGCCGGTGTTGCCACCGGGGGCGACACATACTTCGCAGGTGGGGCCCGCTAGGGGCAGACAACCTCGCCGGTGTCCCAGTTGACCATCACCATGGCGCTGTGACCGGGGCGGGGCTCGACCTCCCACAGCAGGTACTCCACCTCGACGACCCGTGGCGCCGGTACCACCCTGCGCGCCAGATGGCGTCGTCCTCGGTGCGCTCCACACGTGACCCGCGTCTCCACGCGATCGTCACCGTCCCCGTCCTCTCGTGCTCCCTGCCCGTCCGACGGGCCGGACGAGCAGGGTCAGTATGCCCCATTTCGTGCCCCCGGGGGCCGCTCATGGAGAGCCTGTGGCCGCGTGTACTGCACCTCTTGGCGACGTCTGCCAAAGGCCACAGCTGGCCACGGGCCGGTGCGGCCAGACGTCCTTCCGCGGAGGGAGATCTCCCGATCCGCGCGTTACCTGGAGCCCGCAGAACTGCCCGAGCGGATCAGGCTTGCTCAGAGCCCCGCCTGCAGCCCCGTCGTTGCCCCGAACCGAAGGCGTTCACGTAGCCGGCCCCGCGTGTCCGATTGAATAGGGGCGTGTGGGCCTGTTATCTCGTCCCATGGACGCCGACGAAGAGCTACCGCCCACGCTGGCGAGTTGCCTGGCCACAGTCCGCGCCGCACACAGCGCCAGCCGCGTCCGCCAGCTGTCCTGGGTGGCCTCAGAGGTCGCTGCGTTTGCGGCTCTCCCCGAGACAGCGCGCCGTCCCACCTCGGCAGAGGAGTGGTTCGCGCATGACTTCCTCACGGCGTACCTCACGGCCGCTGACAGCGGGGCGCTCCGCAGACGCGGCAACGTGCAATGCCCCTCCCCCGATGCCACGCGCCGGGTCCGACGGGCCTGCCTCCGTCTGCTGGCCGCGACAGTTGGCCGAGGCGACACCGTCCCCTCGGACATCGCACTCCCTGCCCTGCGATCCCGGGTCGAGGAGCCCAGCGCCGCTCGGGCACTGGGCCACTGGCGTGGCCAGGCGCTACCTGCTGACGCGAGGCCCGGCCAGGTTCGGACCGCCGCGATGGCCGTGCTGATCAGGGAGGCCAGCATGCGCAGCGGAGAGCTCGCCGCGCTGATCCCTGGCGATCTCGACCTCGAGACCGCCACTTTGACCTACCAGCCGCGCCCGCCCGCGACCCGGACCCCACCTCCGCCCAGGACGGTGGAACTCACTGCCTCGGCGGTGGCGGTGCTCCGGCACTGGATGCAGGTACGCGCCGAGCTCACCGCGTGGACGCCTCGCACCGGGTCCCTCTGGGTGTCGGTAGCCGCCAACCACGACGGGTTCGGGGTACGTCGACCCGCCGGCATGCCTCTGCAGCCGACAGGCCTCCGTCGGGCGCATGCGCGAGCGGTCGCGGCGCTCAACGAGGAGCTGGCGGGCCACCCGGGCTTCGCGCCCCTCCCCCGCACCGTCGGCCAGTTCCGCGGCGACGAGACGTGACGCCACGCCCGCGAGCCAGGGCTACCGCCGGTCGGCGTGCCAGTTGGCCACCACCGCCGCGATCGGCGGGAGGACGGCGGCCACCATGGACATGACGACCGCCACGGTCGTCGACCAGAACCGGACGACGTTCCAGGCCAGCACGATCAGGACGAGACAGACCCCCATCATGGCGAAGTACCAGCGCCTGCGGAGACGCTGTCGCTCGCTGAGCCCGGGGCGTACCTCGGTGACCCGGGGCGGGTCCTCGTGCCTGTGCATCTGACCGCCCAGTCTACGTCGCGAAGCCGGGTCCGACGGAAGGCGAATGCGGGGCCTTCGGCCCTGCCCGTGCGTGCTCCGGCAAGGCATCGTCTCGACCAGACGACGAGTTGGCGGAGGCGAGCCACGTGGCGCTGTTGTTGATGACCGGTTTTCCGGGGTTCCTCGGGTCCGCGCTGCTGCCCCGGCTGCTGGCGCGTCGATCGCGCACCCGCGCCGTGTGTCTGGTGCAGCCCCAGCACCGGGAGGCGGCAGAGGAGCGGGTCCGGGAGCTCGAAGGGACGGACCCCCACCTGGCCGGACGCGTCGACCTCGTTCTCGGCGACATCACCGTGCCGGGCCTGGGGGTAGCCCCCGACGTCGGTGAACTCCTGGACAAGGTGACCGAGGTATGGCACCTGGCCGCGGTGTACGACCCCACCGTGTCTTCGGAGGTCGCCCATCGGGTCAACGTCGAGGGCACTGCCCGGGTGCTCGAGTTCTGCCAGGCGCGCACCAGGCTCCAGCGGCTGCATTACGCCAGCACCTGTTACGTCAGCGGGCACTACGACGGGGTGTTCACCGAGGATGCCCTCGAGGAGGGTCAGGAGTTCCGGAACCACTACGTGGCCACGAAGTACGAGGCCGAGGTGCTGGTGCGCAAGGCGATGGCCGACGGCCTGCCCGCGACGATCTACCGGCCCGGCATGGTCGTGGGCGACTCCCGGACGGGCGAGACCCAGAAGTACGACGGCCCCTACTTCGTCGCGACCCTCCTCAGGCGGCAGCCCCTGCCCTTGGTCGTCGTGCCCTCCATCGGCCAGGTCGACGAGGTCACGGTCGGCGTCGTGCCGCGGGACTTCGTCATCGAGGCGATCGATGAGCTGTCCGTCCTCGACCGGTCCGTCGGTCGCACGTACGCCCTCACCGACCCGATGCCGCCGACGATCCGCGAGCTCGTGGAGACCTTCGCCCGGCGCCTCGGCAAGCGCGTCGTGTGGGTGCCGATGCCGCTGCGCCTGACGAGGCTCGTCGTCGACTCGGTGCCCGGGCTGGAACGTCTGATCGGCCTGCCCGCCGAGGTCCTGGACTACTACGACTCGCCGACGACGTACTCCACGACCAACACGGTCACCGACCTCGCCGGCACCGGCCTGTCATGCCCACGGTTCGAGGAGTACGCCGACACGCTGATCGACTTCATGACAGCCCACCCGGAGATCGATGCGAAGGCCATGGTCTGAGCAACGCCAGAGACAGAGACTGAGGAGTAGCCATGGCAGGGTCACGACGCTTGACGGTGGTCAATGTGAGCCTCGCGGGGCCGGAGCGCGACTACGACGAGACGGTGACCTTCCTGCACAAGAGGTTTCGGATCGTCCGGATCGGGACCTCCGGTGACGTCGACCGGGCGACGAGACTCGTGCAGGACTGGTCGAGCGGATCAGACGCGATCGCGGTGACCGGAATCGTGGAGGCGCGGGAGAAGCGGTTCTACGACGGCACCCCCGACCCCCTCGACGAGCTGCGTGCGGCCACGACGGACGTACCCGTCACCGACGGCCAGGCACTCGGGCGGGTGCTCGAGGAGTGGGCCGTCCGCCAGGTCCAGGCGGAGATGCCCGGGATCTTCAACAACGCCCGGACCGTCGTGCTCGGCGGCGCCAACCATGCGCAGACCACGCGAGTACTACGGGAGTTCACGTCCAACCTGGAGTTCACCGACCCGATCCTCCGGCTGGACCTTCCGGGGACCATGGAGTCCAACCCCGTGCTCGGCCTCGTGATGCACACCGGCACGCTGCCCATCAGGATGCTGCCCTCCCAGATCAAGTCCCGGGTCGGTACACCTGGGACGCGCATCTCCACCGCGCTGGCGCGGAAGGCCGCCCGCGACTGCGACGTGATCGTGGCCACCTACGACGAGCTCTCCGGGTTCGGGCTCGAGGACCTGGCCGGCAAGATGGTGATCAGTGCCGCCGTCTCCGGCGAGCAGCTCACCGAGCTCGCCGGTCGCGGTGTCGACCTCGTCCTCGACTCCGTCCCGCAGCCGTTCCGGGTGACGGTGAACAGCGCCCTGCTGGAAGCGATGATGCTGGCTCTCGTCGCGGGTACGGGAGGGTCGCTGACCAACGACGACCTGCTGGAGATGATCGTCTCGGCGGGTCTCGAGCCGCGCGTCCTCCGGCCCAACGGGCCTCGCCGCAAGAGCAGGTTCGCGTTCGTGATCCACCCGCTGTCGCAGAAGTTCTTCGCCAACGTCGAGCCGCTGGCGACCATCAGCAAGGTCTCCCCCGGCTTCGCCATGGACCTGATGGAGAAGGCCGTCGCCTACGCCCCTCCCTTCACCTACAGCCACGTCACCGGCATCAAGTCCCCGACCGGCGCCGAGGCCGAGGGTTGGCTGATCACGGTCGGCGGCACCCCCAAGGAGCTCATGGCGCACAGCCCCGAGTTCACCTATGCCAAGCTGCTCGCCGCCGCCGAGACGGC
>DATHVS010000285.1:0-18991 GCA_035461195.1 Nocardioidaceae bacterium | reverse complement strand
GGGGGGAGATCACCACCCGGTGAGAGGGCTCTGGGGTCCGCGGCTCGGGACCGTCGCGCTCGCGGTGGTCCCGGTCGCGTTCCTCGGCGCGTTCTTCCTGCTGCCGCTGGCGGGCATGCTCGCCCAGGGGTTCTTCGTCGGCGGCCGCCTCGACCTCTCCGGGCTGACCGAGACGCTCGCGCGGCCCCGCGTGCACCGGGTGCTGTGGTTCACCGCCTGGTCCGCGCTGAGCGCGACCGCGATCACGACGGTGCTCGGCGTGCCGGTCGCCTACGTGTTGTACCGGCTCGACTTTCCGGGCCGCCAGGCGCTGCGCGCGCTGGTGGTGATGCCGTTCGTCCTGCCCACGGTCGTGGTCGGCGTGGCCTTCCGCACTCTCCTCGCCCCCGCCGGTCCGCTCGGGTTCCTCGGCCTCGACGGGAGCGCGGTGGCCATCCTCATGGCGCTGATCTTCTTCAACCTCGCCGTCGTCGTCCGCACCGTCGGCGGTCTCTGGGAGGGTCTCGACCGTCGACGTGAGGACGCTGCCGCGGCTCTCGGCGCCTCCCCCTGGCAGGTGCTGCGCACCGTGACGCTGCCCGCGCTCAAGCCGGGGATCATCTCGGCGGCGACGGTGGTGTTCCTGTTCTGCTCCACGGCGTTCGGGGTCGTCCTGACCCTCGGCGGGCTGCGCTACGGGACCGTCGAGACCGAGATCTACATCCTCACCACGCAGTTCCTCGACCTGCGCGCGGCAGCGGTCCTGTCCGTCGTACAGCTCCTCGCGGTCGTCGTGCTGCTGCTGCTCGCGGGGCGCACGCGTGGGGCGCGGGCCCACGCGCTCGAGCGGACGGGAGCGCAGGCCGGTCATCGACGACGCCCCGGCCGTCGCGACACCCCTGCCCTCGCCGTCACCGCGCTCGTCGTCGCCTTCCTGGCCATGCCGATCGTCGCCCTGGTCGTCCGGTCCCTGCGCGACCGCGGCGGGTGGACGCTCGACAACTACGGCAGCCTCGGAACGACGGGAGAGGGGACCGCGCTGCTCGTCCCGGTGTGGACCGCCCTGGAGAACTCCCTGCGCACCGCGGTGGACGCCACGGTCCTGGCGCTGTCGCTGGGCCTGGCCGTGGCCTTCCTGGTCTCGCGGCCCGCTCGGGGTCGCACCCAGCGGAGAGGACGGGCCCTGCTCGACGGGCTGTTCATGCTCCCGCTCGGTGTCTCCGCGGTGACGATCGGCTTCGGTTTCCTCATCACCCTCGACCGGCCGCCGTTGGACCTGCGCTCGTCGCCGGTGCTCGTGCCGATCGCCCAGGCCATGGTGGCGCTGCCGCTCGTCGTGCGCACGCTCGTGCCTGTGCTCCGCTCCATCGACCCCCGCCAGCGGCAGGCCGCGGCGACTCTCGGTGCCTCCCCGCTGCGGACGCTCCTCGTCGTGGACCTCCCCGCCGCGTGGCGACCCGCCCTGGCCGCAGCGGGGTTCGCCTTCGCCGTGTCCCTCGGGGAGTTCGGCGCCACGAGCTTCCTCGCCCGGTCCGACCGGCCCACCCTGCCGGTCGTGATCTACCAGCTCATCTCGCGGCCGGGGGCCGAGAACTTCGGCATGGCTCTGGCCGCCTCGGTGATCCTCGGCGTGGTCACCGTGACCGTGATGGGGGCCGTCGAGCGGCTCCGCGTCGGGTCGATGGGATCGTTCTGACATGCTCACCGTGCGCGACCTGACCGTCCGCTTCGACGGCGTCACCGCTGTGGACGACGTGTCGCTCGACCTGCCCACCGGTGACGTGCTCGCCGTGCTCGGCCCCTCCGGGTGCGGCAAGTCCACCCTGCTGAGAGCCGTCGCCGGGCTCGAGGTGATGGACGCGGGCACGATCGCCTACGACGGGCGCGACCTCGCCGGTGTGCCCACGCACAAGCGCGGGTTCGCGCTGATGTTCCAGGACGGGCAGCTGTTCCCGCACCAGAGCGTCGCCGCCAACGTGGGCTATCCGCTCCGCCTGCGCGCCACGCCACGAGCCGAGGCCGCCGGGAGGGTCGCCGAGCTGCTCGAGCTCGTGGGCCTGCCCGGACACGGGGACCGGCTGCCCGTCGAGCTGTCCGGGGGCGAACGGCAGCGGGTCGCCCTCGCCCGGTCGCTGGCCGCGGAGCCGAAGCTGCTGCTCCTCGACGAGCCGTTGTCCGCGCTCGACCGCGAGCTCCGCGAGCGTCTCGCCGGCGACCTCCGCGGCATCCTCAAGACCGCCGGCACCACCGCACTCCTCGTGACCCACGACCACGACGAGGTGTGGACCGTCGCCGACCGGGTTGCCGTCATGCAGGCCGGGCGGATCCTCCAGGCCGGGACGCTCGACGAGGTGTGGCGGGCCCCCGTGAGCGGAGAGGCCGCGCTGCTCCTCGGCTATCCCACGATCCTCGAGGGCGACGCGGCGCGGATGCTGGCCAGGGCGGGGGACCACCCGGACGTCGACTCGGTCGGTGCGATCGCCCTGCGCCGGTCCGCCTTGCGCGTCGACGACTCAGGCCACCTCGGCGGCCGCGTCATGGCCGCGACACTGACCCCCGACGTCGTACGCCTGCGCGTGCTCGTCGAGGGGCTCGGGGAGATGCACGCCGTCGCCACCCACGCCGCCGACGTCCGCATCGACCACGACGTGCACCTGCGCGTCGACATGGCCAGGACCGCCGTGCTTCCGGGGCCGTCTCCTGCACGGAGAGCGGACTCTCCGGTTCGTTAGACTCCGCGCTTGTGAAGCGGCGGGCATACGGGCTCCTGGTGGGAGTCGCACTGATGACGGGTCTGCTCGCCGTCGTCGTCGGCCAGCGGCTCGGACTTCCGCTGCGCGACCCCGAAGGCTTCCTCGGCCCCGCCTGGATCCGCCTACCCCTACTGGTGCTGGGCGCGTTCCTCGCCGACGTCCTGCCACGCTCCCTGTGGCGCTCGCGCGGAAAGCCGTCGCTCTTCCTCGACGAGGCCCGCAGGATCGTCCGCGAGCACTGGACCCGCGAGCGGATCACACTCGTCGTGATCGGACTGGTCAGCTTCTACGTCACCTACGTCGGCTACCGGAACCTCAAGAACTACCTGCCCTTCCTCCGCGAGGGGACCCAGGACCCGCTGCTCAAGGCCATCGACGAGGCCATGCTCTTCGGCCACGACCCGGCGATCCTGCTCCACACGGTGCTCGGCGAGGGGATCAGCGCGCACGTACTCTCCTTCATCTACCTGATCTTCCTGCCGTTCGTGCCGATCTCGGTGACCGCCTGGCTCGTGTGGTCGCGCAACATCAGCTTCGGCTACTGGTACGTCACCGCACAGTGCCTCGCCTGGGCGCTGGGCACCGCGAGCTACTACGCCATCCCCTCGCTCGGGCCGGCGTTCTACTACGTGTGGCTCTACTCCGGCCTCGAGCACACCGGAGTGACCCAGCTCCAGGACTCCTTGTTCTACGGACGTTCCGAGGTCCGCTTCGACCCGCTCAACTCCGACGGCGTGCAGAGCGTCGCAGGCTTCGCATCCCTGCACGTCGCCATCACCCTCGTCGCCGCACTCGTCGCCCACTACACGGTCCGTCACGCCTGGATCCGCTGGAGCATGTGGATCTTCTTCGCCACTACGGTCGTCGCCACCATCTACTTCGGCTGGCACTACATCGTCGACGACATCGCCGGTGTGCTCATCGCGATCGTGTCGGTCTACGTCGGCGGCCTCGCGACCGGCCAGAAGTTCGACAGACACGGGTTGGCTTCCCACCCGACCACCAGCACGGCCGACGTCCCCGTCGAGGATCACGGGGCCCGCACGTAGTCCGTCCGGGCCAGGACAAATGACCCGAATGGCCTGGTCGGGATGTCCGATATCGGACACATCGCCGGGTTAGTGTTGCTCCAGGGAAATTGTGGGGCTTGGGGAAGCTCCACAGCCGGTCGGGGGGCCGGTTCACATTGATCTGGCCCGGAAGGGCTGGGGGGAGCTTCAGACATCATGTCGATGTACGACGGCGTGCGCTCGCACGCCTCCAAGGCCTCAACGGCCCACCTGTCCCGTCCCGTCGCCGGCAGCGCATCGCGTCTCGCCGCAGCCGGTCTCGCAGTCTTCTTGACCGTCGGGTTCACCGGCACGGCCCAGGCCAGCGGCAACGGCCAGCCGAACGAGTCCGGCATCGAGAACGGCAGCCTCGTTGCCGTGTGCCACGACGGTCAGACCATCTGGGTCAGTGAGCCCGCTCTCTCCGCGCACCTCGATCACGGCGACGAGCTCGGGGCCTGCGAATCCGACACCTACGAGGGCGGCTCGGAGGAGGGCGGCTCCGAAGAGGGTGGCTCCCAGGACGGTGGCTCCGAAGAGGGTGGCTCCGAAGAGGGTGGCTCCGAAGAGGGTGGCTCCCAGGAGGGCGGCATGGAGGGTGGCCCTCAGGAGGGCGGTTCTCAGGAGGGCGACTCCGGAGGCAACACGGAGGACGAGAACGTCGAGCAGCCTGCTGCCGTGAAGAAGCCGACGACCGACCAGAAGCCCGCCGCGGCCGAGAAGGCCGCCGACAAGCAGGCAAAGAAGGACGACCGCGACGAGGTGCTCGGCAAGGACGACCGGCGCGCGGGCGATGCGGGCGACTCGGACGAGATCCTCGGGGTCGATGAGGCGCCCACGGCGAACCGGTCCGCGGCGACGGTCCTGCCGCAGACCGGTGCGGACGACCACCTGGCGCTCCAAGCGGGGGCCGGCCTCGGCCTGCTGGCGGCGGGGGTGGCGCTGCTGCTCGGTCGTAGGAGGGTCACGAGCATGATGCCGGACTGACCGGCCCAGAGCTCGGTTCCGCCCTTTCCTCCCAGTCGGGCGGCACCGAACGGGGGCCTCCGCTCCTCTCCTCCCAGGGGAGCGGGGGCGCCCTCCGTCCTCGGCCGGCAGAGGTGAGGACATCGACAGCCACAACGGGATACCAGCCCGTTGTGGCTGTCGCACATCTGGACGCGAGGACGTCGGTCCAACGCGGAGAGTTACAATGATGTAGTTTGTCAAGCCGACGCACCGTGGTGCGGAAGTTTTTATTGGGAAAAGTGTTCCGTGTGTGACAGATGAGTACTAGCGTGCTTTCAACGGCGCTGCTCGGGGGCCCGTTGCTCCATCGGCAGCTGGCGTTGGGAGGGCCAGCAGCCGGTGCGAGACGAAGCCAGTGACGCAGCGTCCGCGAGCCCACGGGGATGGGGCTCGCGGACACACCGGAGGAGCACCAGATGGGCACCGTGCGCGAGCAGCCCGGCCGAGACGACGGGCACGACCATCGCTCGCTGCGCGCAGGTCTCCGCCCGGCCCTTCGAGCTCTCGTGCCGGCGCTCTTGTCCGCAGTGCTCGTCCTCGGCGTGGTCCCCTCCGCCTCCGCCGACAGGACCGAGCGGCCCTTCCCGACCCGCGACGACGTGACCGCGGCGCAGGAGCGCGTGGCCGAGACCGCCCGCTCGGTCGGGGCGATCAAGGCGTCGCTCCTCCTCGCGAACCAGCGACTCGAGGCCGCGGCGGTCGAGGCCGAGATGGCATCGGAGGCCTACAACGGCGCGATGTGGCGGCTCCGGCTCGCGCGGCAGGAGCTCGCCGCTGCGAGCGAGCAGGCAGCTGCCGCACGTCGTACCGTCGCCGAGCAGCGCGAGACGATCGGCGCGCTCGTCGCCTCGTCGTACCAGCAGGGCGGTGACCTCAACGCACTCACCGCAGTCGTCGGCGCCGACGGGCCCGCAGGCGTGATGGACCAGCTGGCGACCTTCCAGGGCGCCTCGGAGTCGCTGCAGGCCGACTACGACCGGTTCGTCGCCGCCGACGCGCTCGCGAACGCCTTCGAGGAGCGGGCCGAACAGGTGCGCGGCGAGGCGGCCGGCCTTGCCGAGGAGGCGAGGGAGGCCAGGCGCGACGCAGCCGATGCGGCCGGGGCCGCCCAGGCTGCCGCGAGCCGGATTGCCGCGGAGAAGGACCAGCTCATCCGCGAGCTCGCTCGCGCGCAGAACATCTCGGTCTCGCTGGCCCACCAGCGCCAGGCCGCACTCGAGGAGATCGCTCGTGAGCGCGCTGCGCAACGGGCCCGCGCCGAGGCCGAGGAGGCGGCGCGGCAGCAGGCCGCCGAGGAGGCCCGCGACCGTGCCGAGGCCCGCCGCGACGCCCGGGCCAAGGCACGCGCCGACCGCGAGACCCGTGAGCAGGCGACCCGGGACCGCCAGCCCCGCAACCCTCGGCCGCCGGCCCAGCAGGGCAACCAGACCAGCCCGAACACCCCCCAGCCGGCATCCCCCCCGCCGGCACCGGCTCCGCCACTGCCGAAGACACCCCCAGGCGGCAGTGGCGGAGCCGATCGGGCCATCGCCTTCGCCAAGGCACAGCTGGGAGACCCCTACGTCTGGGGCGCCGCCGGGCCCGACGCCTGGGACTGCTCCGGCCTGATGCTCCGGGCGTGGGCGCAGGCGGGGGTCCCGCTCCCGCACTACTCCGTCGCGCAGTACTACGCCGGCTCCCCGATCTCCGTGGGCGACCTGCGGCCCGGCGACCTCGTCTTCTGGGGTACGTCGAGCAGCCCCGAGTCGATCCACCACGTCGCGATGTACATCGGCGCGGGCCAGATCATCCACGCGCCGCGCACCGGACGACCGGTCTCCATCGACAGCATGTACTACTGGACGCCGCCGAACTTCTTCGCCCGCGTCTGACGCGGTGATCCTTCCGACCCGGCCGACGGGCTGGCAGGGTGGGGACATGTCGCTCACACCGACCTCCTACGTCACCCCTGCCGTCGACGTGCCCGCGCTCACCGAGCTCCTCGACGGTGAGTACGCCGAGGTGCGGGGCCTCGTGCGCAGCAACCTCGCCGAGCACGCCGAGATCCTCGAGGACGCCGAGACCCTGAGCCGCGACGACTTTCGTGAACGGGTCCTCGAGGTGCTCAGGCTGATGGCCGAGACCGGCCAGACCGGCATGGGCTTCCCGAAGGAGTACGGCGGAGGGGGTGACATCGGCGCGTCCATCGCGGCGTTCGAGACCCTCGCGTTCGGCGACCTCTCCGTCCTGGTCAAGGCCGGCGTGCAGTTCGGCCTCTTCGGCGGGGCGATCCTCCACCTCGGGACCGCCCGTCACCACGAGGCCTACCTCGAGGACACGATCCGGGGACGCCTCCTCGGCTGCTTCGCGATGACCGAGACCGGTCACGGCTCCAACGTCCAGGCACTCGGCACCACCGCGACCTACGACCACGAGACCGGTGAGCTCGTCGTCCGCACCCCCGACGACTCGGCTCGCAAGGACTACATCGGCAACGCCGCGAGGCATGCTCGCCTCGCGGCGGTATTCGCCCAGCTCGTGGTGGGTGGCGAGGCCCGCGGCGTGCACGCCCTCGTCGTACCCCTCCGCGACACCGACGGCAACCTGCTCCCCGGCGTACGCGTCGAGGACTGCGGCCAGAAGATCGGCCTCAACGGCGTGGACAACGGTCGGATCTGGTTCGACGACGTGCGCGTGCCGCGCGACGCCCTGCTCGACCGGTACGCCGAGGTGCGCGAGGACGGCACGTACTACTCGAGCATCGAGAACCCCGACCGGCGGTTCTTCACCATGCTCGGGACGCTCGTCCAGGGGCGGGTCAGCGTCGGCGGCGCCGCGGTCAGCGCGAGCAAGGTGGCGCTGACCGTGGCGATCAAGTACGCCCTGGTCCGGCGGCAGTTCGGAGCGCCCGGCGCGGACCGCGAGGAGATCCTCCTCGACTACGGCATGCACCAGCGGCGGCTCCTCCCGCTGCTCGCGCGCACCTACGCCCTCCACTTCGCCCAGGACCGGGTCCGTTCGGACCTGCACGACGTCTTCTCCCGCGACGGCTTCGAGGACGACGCCACCGAGCAGGACAGGCGGGCACTGGAGTCGCGCGCGGCGGCCACCAAGGCGCTCGCCACCTGGCACGCCACGAGAGCCATCCAGGAGTGCCGTGAAGCGTGCGGCGGTGCCGGCTACCTGTCGGTCAACCGGTTCGACGCCCTGCGCGCCGACACCGACGTGTTCACCACCTTCGAGGGTGACAACCACATCCTCCTCCAGCTCGTCGCCAAGGGGCTGCTCACCAACTACGCCGACGAGTTCGAGAACCTCGACCAGCTCGGCATGATGCGCTTCGTGGCGTCGGTGGCCGTGGAGACCGTCATCGAGCGGACCAGTGTGCACAAGCTGCTCACCCGGGTCCGCGACGTGTTCCCCCAGGGCGACACCGACACCGACCCCGACGCTGGGATCCTCGACACCTCCTACCACCTCGACCTCATGTGCTGGCGCGAGGAGCACATGCTGGCCTCCGTCGCGCGGCGGCTGAAGAAAGGCATGGACGACGGTCACGAGCCCACCGTCGTGTTCAGCCTGGTGCAGGACCACGTCATCGGCGCCGCCCGCGCCCACGCCGAGCGGCTCCTGCTCGAGTCGTTCGTCGACAGGATCAGCGCGATGCCCGAGGGGCAGAACAAGCTCGCCATGCAGCTCGTGTGCGACCTGTTCGCGCTGTCCGCGATCGAGGCCGACCGGGCCTGGTTCATGGAGCACGGACGGTTCTCGAACGCACGGTCCAAGTCCGTGACCGCGATGGTCAACGAGCTGTGCCGCCGGCTCCGGCCCATCGCCGACCAGCTCGTCGACGCCTTCGACATCCCGCGGGAGATGCTCCGGGCCGAGATCATCTCCTAGATCCTCTAGGGTTTGCCCGTGGTAGAGGAGCCTGGGGTGGAGTCCGACGTACAGCCTGAGTGGCCTCCGCCCGCAGTCCCTGCGGCCCGGCACCGGGTGCTGATCGGTCCGGTGAACTCAGCCGGGCAGGGGCGCGCGTGGGCCGAGGCGACGAGCAGGCACTGCAAGGGCGTCGCGGCCCAGAACATGACGTTCCGGCGCCCCGGCACGGCCCTCAACTTCCCTGCCGACTACGTCGTCGCCAACGAGACGTTCCGCCACGACAGGAAGTGGTCCAAGCGGTTCCAGCGGCACGTCACGGACAGCTTCACCCACGTCGTGATCGAGTCCAACGCCTCCGTCTTCGGGGCGGGTGGAGCGACCTCGGCGCGGGACGTGCCGGTCCTGAGGGACGCCGGCGTCGAGGTGGCGCTGCTCGCCCACGGCTCCGACGTGAGGATCCCCAGCGTCCACTCGGCCTGGGAGCCCTGGTCCCCGTTCCCGTCGCTCGACAGCGACTACGTCGCCAAGCTGGAGAAACGGTCGCGGGCCGCGGCGGAGTACTTCGCCAACTTCCTCGGGCCTGTGTTCGTCTCCACACCGGCCCTGCTCCGCTTCGTGCCGAACGCCCGGTGGTTGCCCGTCGTGATCGACATCGACCACTGGCGTCACGAACCGTCCTCCTTCTCCCACGAGAGGCCGGTGGTCGTCCACGCGCCGAGCAACTCGGCGCTGAAGGGGTCCGACCAGCTCGACCCGATCCTCGAGGACCTGTCGGGCCGCGGGTGGATCGACTACCGCCGCGTCCAGGGTGTTCCTCCTGCGCAGATGCCCGATGTCTATCGCGACGCCGACGTGATGGTCGATCTGGTCGGAACCGCGAACTACGGTGCCGCCGCCTGCGAGGCGATGGCGTCCGGCGCGGTCGTGGTCAGCCACGTCTCCGACTTCGTCCGCGCTCAGGTCGAACGCGAGACGGGGAGGCGCCTGCCGATCGTCGAGGCGACGCCAGCGACCTTGACCTCGGTCATCGAGCGTCTGCTCGCCGACCGCGACTCGGCGCGGGGCGTCGCCGCGGACGGTCTGGCATTCGTGGGTGAGGTGCACGACGGCCGCACCTCGGCACGCGTGTTCGGTGATGAGCTGATCGGCGGGCGTCGGCGGCGGTCGGCCGGCAGACCTGCCCCGGAAACACGTCACTTCCCACGACGTGCTCGTCGTGGGAAGTGAGCTCTGTTCGTTCGGGGGGAGAGCTGATGGAGGGTGCTCAGTGGCCGCCCTGGTCCTTGAAGCGCTGGAAGGAGGCCTTGACCTCTGCCTCTGCCTCGGTGCGGCCGACCCACTCCGCGCCCTCGACGGACTTGCCGGGCTCGAGGTCCTTGTAGACCTCGAAGAAGTGCTGGATCTCCAGGCGGTCGAACTTCGACACGTGGCTGATGTCGCGCAGGTGCTCCAGGCGCGGGTCGTGCGAGGGGACGCACAGGACCTTGTCGTCGCCGCCGGCCTCGTCGGTCATGCGGAACATCCCGATCGCGCGGCACTCGATGAGGCAGCCGGGGAACGTGGGCTCCTGGAGGATCACCATCGCGTCGAGCGGGTCGCCGTCGAGGCCGAGGGTGTTCTCGATGAAGCCGTAGTCGGCGGGGTACTGCGTCGAGGTGAACAGCGTCCGGTCGAGGCGGATGCGGCCCGACTCGTGGTCGACCTCATACTTGTTGCGCTGACCCTTGGGAATCTCAACCAGGACGTCGAACTCCACGGTTCCTCCAACTCATGATCTCCGATGCGGTTTGGCTAGTGTCGCGCACGCGCACAGAAAATGCGCAGTCGAGAGGGGTCTCACATGGCAGGAGGTGACGTACACCACTCCGACGTACCCTCCGGGCGCCGCGTTCGCCGGTGGAGCGCCGGGCTGGTCGCGTTCCTGCTGGTCCTCGCCGTCGTCGCCCACGTCTTCGAGCTCGGTCCGCGCGTGCTCGGCTGGGACTACCCCTCGCCGATCACCGAGCCCGCCGAGGTGGCCCCGCCGCCGGGCCTGACCCTGCCTGCGCCGTCGCCGGCGGCCGCGGTCGCCTCCGCACCGGGTGAGCAGTCCGCGGACCCCGCAGCGGTACGCCGGGCGATCGCCCCGCTCCTGCGCGACGAGGACCTCGGGCCTCGGGTATCCGTGGCGGTCGGCCAGCTCTCCGACGGAGCCACCGTCTTCGAGGCCGGCCCCGCGCCCGTGATCCCCGCCTCCACCATGAAGGTCCTGACCGCGACAGCGGCACTGGCCGCCCTGGGCCCCGACCACACCTTTAGCACGACGACGGTGGCCGGGGACACGCCGCGGGACGTGGTGCTCGTCGGGGGTGGCGACCCGCTGCTGGCCCGGACCCCCGTCAGCGACGCCTACCCCTCCCGTGCCGACATCGTGACCCTCGCGAAGGCGACCGCACGCTCGTTGAAGGACCTCGGCCGGGTCCGGGTCCGGATCGGCTACGACACCTCGTTGTTCAGCGGCCCGGACGTGAGCCCTGCCTGGCGGGCCTCCTACCTCCCCGACGACGTCGTCAGCCCCATCTCCCCGCTCTGGGTCGACGAGGGGCGCGAGCGGCAGGGCAACCCTGCCCGGTCCGACGACCCTGCGGCCGCGGCGGCCGCGGCGTTCGCCACTGTCCTGGAGCGACAGGGGATCGTCGTCCGGGGCCGAGCCCGGCCGGCTGTTGCCGACCCCGAGGCACTCGAGTACGCCTCCGTCCGCAGCGCACCCCTCTCCCAGATCGCCCAGTGGGTGCTCGAGGTCAGCGACAACGAGGCCGCCGAGGTCCTCTTCCGCCACGTGGCGATTGCCGAGGGGCTCCCCGGCTCGTTCTCAGGCGGATCCACCGCTGTCCGAGACGTCCTGCGCCGCCTCGGCGTGGACACCTCCGGCGAGCGGATTCTCGACGGCAGTGGCCTGTCCCGACGCAACCGGCTCTCGCCCCGGACCCTCCTGTCGGTGGTCGAGGTCGCCGCGGCCGAGGAGCACCCCGGGCTGCGCACGGTCGTCTCGGGCCTCCCCGTCGCCGGGTTCACCGGGTCCCTGACCTACCGGTTCTCGACCGGGGAGGAGGAGGGGCTGGGGCTGGTCCGGGCCAAGACGGGCACCCTGACCGGCGTACACGGTCTGGCCGGTGTCGTCACCGACCGCGACGGCACGGTCCTCTCCTTCGTGGCGATCGCGGACCGGGTCAAGGTCGAGGACACCCTCGACGCCCGGGACCAGATCGACAAGCTGGCCGCCGCGCTCGCCGCCTGCTCCTGCTCCGCCTGAGCGCGACCCGGCTTGTCTGCCGCGCCGGGGTACGTCGACCCGGCTGGTCTGCCGCGCCGGGGTACGTCGACCCGGCTGGTCTGCCGCGCGCGCCGGGGCTGCCCCGCAGCACGTGCTCTCGGTGAGGTGCGCCCCCCAGCCCTCGTCCTGCCTCGCCGCCTGGCCGAGCAGTTGTGCGCCTGCATCCTCCGTGACGGCGGCGGATGGGACGGGTCGGCGGGTTCCCGCGCGGCGGATGGGACAGGTCGGCGGGTTCCCGCGCGGCGGATGGGACGGGTCGGCGTGCTTGCGCGCCGGGCGTAGGGTCGAGCCATGCCGAATCGTTCCACGATGATCGACTGGGACCTCGCCGTCCTCGCCGCGACCAAGCTCTCCGGTCCCGGGCCGATGGTCAGCCGTACCGAGGCCGAGGCCGTGGTCGACGAGCTGCGGGCAGGTGCCCACCGATCCACCCCGCTCGTGCGGGAGTACACCGGCCTGGTGGCCGAGGAGCGCACCGCACCGATCCTGGTCGTGGACCGGCCCGGCTGGATCCAGGCCAACGTCGACGGGTTCGCGACGATCATCTCCCCGCTGGTCGAGAAGATGCGCGAGCGGCGGGGGACCCCGTCCCCGATGGCGGAGGCCGTGGGCTCGCGGGTCACCGGGCTCGAGCTCGGGGGTCTGCTCGGCTTCATGTCGACGAAGGTCCTGGGGCAGTTCGACCCGTTCCACGCCCCTGCCGGGTCCGACACCGCCGGTCGGCTGCTGCTCGTCGCGCCCAACATCGTGCACGTCGAGAACGAGCTCGGTGTGGACCCCACCGACTTCCGGCTGTGGGTGTGCCTGCACGAGGAGACCCACCGGGTGCAGTTCACGGCGGTGCCGTGGATGCGCGACCACATCCACGGGGAGATCGCAGCACTGATCGACTCGGTCGAGGTCGACCCGGGCAAGCTGGCGTCCATGATCGGCGAGGGGGTCAAGCGCATCGGCGACCTGGTGCGCGGCGACGACGAGGTGAGCCTCATCGACCTCGTGCAGACCCCGGAGCAGAAGGTGGTCCTGGACCGGATCACGGCGGTGATGTCGCTGCTGGAGGGCCACGCCGACGTGGTGATGGACGGGGTCGGCCCCGAGGTCATCCCGTCGGTCGCGGAGATCCGCCGCAAGTTCAACCGGCGCCGCCAGGGCGCGAGCACGATGGACCGGGTGATCCGCAAGCTGCTCGGGTTCGACGCGAAGATGGCGCAGTACCGCAACGGGGCGGTGTTCGTCCGCGGTGCGATCGACAAGGTCGGCATGGACGGTTTCAACCAGGTGTGGGCCGCGCCGGAGAACCTTCCCTCGCGGGAGGAGATCGGCGACCCGGAGGCCTGGGTACGCCGCGTGCACGGCTGAGGCCATGGGGCCGCACCCCGCGGTCGCCGCGGTACGCCGCGCGGTGCGTCGCGTCCTCTCCGACCTCGACCCGGGTGCGCGCGTGCTCGTCGCCTGCTCTGGCGGGGCGGACTCGCTCGCGCTGCTCTCGGCGACCTGCTTCGAGGCCCGCCGCCCCGCCCACACCGTCGTCGGTGTGACGGTCGACCACGGTCTCCAGCCGGGCTCGGCCGACCGTGCCGCCCGCGTCGTCGAGCAGATGCGTGCCCTGGGCGCCGAGGCGGGCTCGGTCGCGGTGACCGTCGGTACGTCGGGGGGACCGGAGGCTGCGGCGAGGGCCGCCCGTTACGGGGCGCTGGACGCCGCGGCCGAGGAGCACGGCGCCGACGTCGTCCTGCTCGGCCACACCCGCGACGACCAGGCGGAGACGGTGCTGCTGGGTCTCGCCCGGGGTTCGGGGGCCCGGTCGCTCTCCGGGATGGCTCTCCACGCGGGCCGTTATCGCAGGCCGCTGCTCGACCTCACCCGTGAGGACACGAGAGCGGCCTGCGCCGCCGAGGGGCTCATCCCCTGGGAGGACCCGCACAACGACGACCCGGCCTACGCGCGGGTGCGCGTGCGCAGGAACGTGCTGCCCGTCCTGGAGCACGAGCTCGGCCCCGGGGTGTCCGAGGCGCTGGCCCGGACCGCCCGGCTGCTGCGCGACGACGCCGACGCGCTCGACGAGCTGGCCGAGACCGTCCGCGTCGCGACATGTGACGAGAACGGCGCGCTCGACGCCGGGCGGCTGCGGCGAGAGGCACCTGCGATCCGGCGCCGGGTGCTCCGGCGTACCGCGCTGGAGGCGGGCTGCCCGGGCACCGAGCTGTTCGCGGTGCACGTGGACGCCATGGACCTGATGGTCACCGACTGGCGGGGCCAGGTGGGGGTCGACCTGCCCGGCGGGCGTCGCCTGGTCCGCGAGGGGGGCAGACTCCGGATCGTCGAAACCCCTGTGGCAGGCTGACGCCATGGACGCGAAGCACGTCGAGGGCGATCTGGTCGACGTCCTCTACACCGAGGAGCAGATCCAGGACCGTCTCGCGGAGCTGGCCTCCACGATCGAGGCCGACTACGAGGGCAAGGACATCCTCCTCGTGGGCGTGCTCAAGGGCGCCGTGATGGTGATGGCCGACCTGGCCCGCCACTTCGGCCGCCACGTCGAGATGGACTGGATGGCGATCTCGTCCTACGGCTCGGGCACCCAGTCCTCGGGTGTGGTGCGGATCCTCAAGGACCTCGACACCGACATCACCGACCGGCACGTGGTGATCGTCGAGGACATCATCGACACGGGCCTGACCCTGTCGTGGCTGGTCGCCAACCTCGCCTCCCGCGGCCCGGCCTCGGTCGAGATCTGCACGCTTCTGCGCAAGCCCGAGGCCCAGCGGATGAAGGTCGACGTGAGGTACGTCGGCTACGACATCCCCAACGAGTTCGTCGTCGGCTACGGCCTCGACTACGCCGAGCAGTACCGCAACCTGCGCTGCATCGGCACCCTCGCCCCGCACGTCTACTCCTGAGGCCGGTCCGGCGCTGCGGTGGACCGATTAGCCCCCTGCCCGATCACGGGGAACAATGGGGGTACGACGGTCGGCCGCATGCTCGTGCGGACGGGGGCCGCGCGTTGGCTCTGACGTGTAACGTCGGAGGTCTCTGGAGTGTTACCGGGCAGGAGGACGGGGCCGAGAGCCCTGACAAGTTGACGTGAAGCGCATTTTCCGAGGTCCGTGGGTCTGGATCGTCGTCGCGGTGGTCGGCGTCCTCGTCGCCCTGCAGTACCTCGCACCCAACGGCGGCTACCAGGAGGTCGACACCTCCCAGATGGTCGCCCACATCGAGGCGAACGAGGTCGAGAGCATCGTCTTCGTCGACGGGGACCAGGAGATCCGGGCCACCCTCAAGGACGGCGACCAGGTCATGGCCTCGTGGGTGACCGGTCAGCAGCGCGGCATCGTCGAGGAGGTCCAGCGCCAGGTCGACTCGGGCGAGATCGAGAAGTTCAACGTCGAGGTCCCCCGTCCGAGCCTCCTCGGCTCCGTCCTGGCCACGTTGATCCCCTTCGCCCTGATCATCCTGCTCTTCCTGTTCCTGATGAACCAGGTCCAGGGCGGCGGCGGCCGGGTCATGCAGTTCGCCAAGTCCAAGGCCAAGCTGATCAGCAAGGACATGCCCAAGACGACCTTCACCGACGTCGCGGGCTGCCAGGAGGCCATCGAGGAGCTCGGCGAAATCAAGGAGTTCCTCCAGGAGCCGGCGAAGTTCCAGGCCGTCGGCGCCAAGATCCCCAAGGGTGTCCTCCTCTACGGCCCTCCCGGCACCGGCAAGACGCTTCTCGCGCGTGCGGTCGCAGGTGAGGCGGGTGTGCCGTTCTACTCGATCTCCGGGTCCGACTTCGTCGAGATGTTCGTCGGCGTGGGTGCCTCGCGGGTCCGCGACCTGTTCGAGCAGGCGAAGGAGAACGCCCCTGCGATCGTGTTCATCGACGAGATCGACGCCGTGGGCCGTCACCGCGGCGCCGGCATGGGCGGCGGCCACGACGAGCGTGAGCAGACCCTGAACCAGCTGCTCGTGGAGATGGACGGTTTCGACGTCCGCGGCGGGGTCATCCTGATCGCTGCGACGAACCGCCCCGACATCCTCGACCCGGCGCTGCTGCGCCCCGGCCGGTTCGACCGGCAGATCGGAGTGGAGGCCCCCGACCTCGCAGGCCGTCACCAGATCCTGAGGGTCCACTCACGGGGCAAGCCGATGGCGCAGGGCGTGGACCTCATGTCCGTCGCCCGGCGTACCCCCGGCATGACCGGTGCGGACCTCGCGAACGTGCTCAACGAGGCCGCGCTGCTCACCGCGCGGTCCAACCGCAAGCTGATCACCGACGAGGACCTCGACGAGGCGATCGACCGGGTCATCGCGGGTCCGCAGAAGCGCACGCGTCTGATGAGCGAGAAGGAGAAGCTCATCACCGCCTACCACGAGGGGGGCCACGCCCTGGTCGCGGCGGCCCTGCCCGGCACCGACCCGGTTCACAAGGTCACGATCCTCCCGCGTGGCCGTGCGCTCGGCTACACGATGGTGCTGCCCGACGAGGACAAGTACTCCCAGACCCGCTCGGAGATGCTCGACAAGCTCGCCTACATGCTCGGTGGCCGCGCGGCCGAGGAGATGGTCTTCCACGACCCGACCACCGGTGCCGGAAACGACATCGACAAGGCCACCGCGCTGGCCCGGGCGATGGTCACCCAGTACGGCATGACCGAGCGTCTCGGCGCGATCAAGCTCGGCGAGGCCCAGGGCGAGCCGTTCCTGGGCCGCGACATGGGGCACACCCGCAACTACTCCGAGGACGTCGCCGCGATCGTCGACGAGGAGACCAAGAAGTTCCTCCAGACGGCGCACCAGGAGGCGTTCGACATCCTCGAGGAGAACCGTGACGTCCTCGACGCGCTGGTCCGCGCCCTCATGGAGCACGAGACCCTCGACAAGGCGGAGGTCGCGGAGATCTTCGAGCCGCTGCGTCGCCGTCCGGTCCGTCCCGCGTGGACCGGGTCGCCGGAGCGGGAGCCGTCGCAGATCCCGCCGATCGACGTGCCCAAGGCGGCCGCGAACGGCGCCAAGCCCGACCAGCCGTCGAGCGGCGTGATCCTCACCCCGCCCGGGAGCGGCGGCGACGTACACGGGGACCCGTCGGTCTCGTGACGGTCAACCGGATCACCCAGGTCGCGCGCGACGAGGTCCCGCCCTTCGACCAGCCGCGGGCGGAGGCGGCGGTCCGCGAGCTGCTCGCCGCGGTGGGGGAGGACCCCGAGCGCGAGGGGCTGCGAGAGACCCCGGCCAGGGTCGCCCGCGCCTACCGCGAGCTCCTCGCCGGCATGCGGATCGACCCGGAGGAGGTGCTCACCACCACCTTCGACCTCGGCCACGACGAGATGATCCTGGTCAAGGACATCGAGCTGTGGTCGATGTGCGAGCACCACCTCGTGCCGTTCACCGGCGTGGCACACGTGGGCTACATCCCCAACGAGAACGGCCGCATCACCGGCCTGTCCAAGCTCGCCCGGCTCGTCGACGTCTACGCCCGGCGGCCCCAGGTGCAGGAGCGGCTCACCACCCAGGTCGCGGACGCGATGATGGAGATCCTCGAGGCCCGCGGCGCGATCGTGGTGATCGAGGCCGAGCACCTGTGCATGACCATGCGCGGGGTGCGCAAGCCCGGGTCCAAGACGGTCACCTCGGCCGTTCGCGGTGTCATGCACAACGCCGCGACCCGGTCCGAGGCGATGAGCCTGATCATGAGCGGAGTCCGCTGACTCCTCGGGGGCTCTCGGGCTCGGGGCGGACGGAGTCGCTTCGGGGGTGAGGGTGACAGCCGGTCCGGTGCAGGGTGCACCGGCGATAGGGTCGGGCTCATGTACGTCGGACCGCCCAGACACGTCGCGGGGCTGCCCCAGCTCGACCGCGCGCTCGTCATGGGCGTGCTCAACGTGACCCCGGACAGCTTCTCCGACGGCGGTCGATGGTTCGACGCCGAGCGCGCCGTCGAGCACGGCCGGCATCTCCTCGAGGAGGGGGCGGACCTCGTCGACGTCGGGGGTGAGTCGACCCGACCGGGGGCGGTTCGACCCAGTGTCCAGGAGGAGATGGACCGGGTCCTTCCCGTCATCGGCGCGCTCGCCTCCCACGGCCTGACGGTCTCGGTCGACACGATGCGCGCCGAGGTCGCGGCGGCCGCCCTGGAGGCGGGGGCGGTCCTGGTCAACGACGTGTCGGGGGGCCGGGCGGACCCGGACATGTTCGAGACGGTGGCTCGCCACCGCGCGCCGTACGTCCTGATGCACTGGCGCGCCCACTCGGCGGTGATGCAGCAGCGCACGCACTACGACGACGTGGTCGCCGACGTGGCAGCGGAGCTTCGCGAACAGCTCGACCTGGCGCTGGCCGCCGGCATCGCACCCGAGCACATCGCGCTCGACCCGGGCATCGGGTTCTCCAAGACCACCGACCAGAACTGGGAGGTCCTGGCGGCCACGGAGCGGCTCCACGAGCTCGGCCACCCCCTGCTCGTGGCGACGAGCCGCAAGCGGTTCCTCGGCGACCTGCTCGCCGAGTCCGACGGCACGCTGCGGCCTCCCCTGGAGCGTGACGACGCAACGACCGCGACAACGGCCCTCGCCGCGACAGCGGGTGCCTGGTGCATCCGCGCCCACTCCGTACGACGCACCGCCGACGCCGTCCGGGTCGCCGCCCGCTGGGCCGCGGCCGCACGGACGCCCACCCCTCGGCCGGGGCGAGTCGACCCTGGAGGTTCTCCATGACCGAGCGTGCAGACCAGATTCAGCGCGACGTCGCCGCGGTCGAGCGGTCGAACGGCGACTTCTACGCCGCCTTCGAGCACGGCGACCTCGACGCGATGACGCAGATCTGGCTCGACGACCCGCACACGCTGTGCATCCACCCGGGCACCGAGCCGCTGCACGGGACGTCCTCGATCACGCGGTCGTGGGCGGTGATCATGGCCAACGTCCCCTACATCCAGTTCTTCCTCACCGATGTCGAGGTGAGCGTCCGCGGCGACGTGGCATCGGTGACGTGCACCGAGAACGTCCTCGCCGCCGACGAGAACACAGCCGCTGACTCGTTCACGGGGGCCC
>DATHVS010000284.1:0-35136 GCA_035461195.1 Nocardioidaceae bacterium | reverse complement strand
ACTCCCGCACCTGCACGTGCTTCAGCACCGGCTGGCGGGAACGGTCAGGCGTGATCACTTCTCCCATCGCCGACTCCCCATCTCCCCCGCCTATCACCTTAGCCCGAGACCGGAGGGTGTGGCTCGCCTTGCACGATCCGGTTGCGATTGGCAAGGAGCCACGGCCCGTCGACCGCGCACGAGGCTACGACACCGAAGGGTGATCTGGCGCACCCCGGCCACGGGATTCCTTGCATCGACGCAGAACTCCCCCTCGAGGACTAGAACATGTGTTCGAGTGCGTCGTACGCTGTCGGCATGCCCGTGGACTTCCAGGCCTCGCTGCTCGACGGCCTCGCGCCTTCGGCCGGAGCGCCCGCCCTCGCCGGTCTCGGGTCGAGCGTGCGGCGCACCCCGCTGAGCCACGGCGCCTGGGTCGACGTGCGGCCCGGGTGGGTGACCGGTGCCGACGACCTGTTCGTGCGCCTCGTGCACGACGTGCCGTGGTACGCCGAGAGGCGGCAGATGTACGACCGCGTGGTCGACGTCCCCCGCCTGCTGAAGTTCTACGGCGCCGACGACCTGCTCCCGGACCCGCTGCTCATCGAGGCTCGTGACCGGCTCAGCGAGCACTACGCCGACGAGCTCGGGGAGCCGTTCACGACCGCGGGCATGTGCCTCTACCGAGACGGTCGCGACAGCGTGGCCTGGCACGGCGACACCATCGGCCGCAGCCGCACCGAGGACACCATGGTCGCGATCGTCTCCCTCGGCGAGGCCCGCCGCCTGCTCCTGCGCCCCCGCGGTGGCAGCGGCCGCGGGGGCAGCACCGTCTCCTTCGCGCTCGGCCACGGCGACCTGCTCGTCATGGGCGGCTCGTGCCAGCGCACCTGGGAGCACGCCGTGCCGAAGACGTCGCGCCCCGTCGGGCCGCGGATCAGTGTTCAGTTCCGCCCGCGAGGCGTCCGCTGACATGCGGAAGGGGCCCCGGGAGATCCCGGAGCCCCTTCGCTGATGGAACAAGGTCGTGCCTGGACTCAGAAGTCCATGCCGCCCATGCCACCCATGTCCCCGCCACCCGGCATGGCCGGAGCCTTCTCGGGCTTGTCGGCGACGACAGCCTCCGTGGTGAGGAACAGAGCGGCGATCGACGCAGCGTTCTGCAGCGCCGAGCGGGTCACCTTGGCCGGGTCGAGGATGCCCTCGGCGACCATGTCGACGTACTCGCCGGTGGCGGCGTTGAGACCGAAGCCGGCCTCGAGGTTGCGCACCTTCTCCGCCACGACGCCGCCCTCGAGGCCGGCGTTGATCGCGATCTGCTTCAGCGGGGCCGAGGTGGCGTGCTTGACGATCGCGGCACCGGTGGCCTCGTCGCCCTCGAGCTCGAGCTTCTCGAACGCCTTGTCGGTGGCCTGGACGAGCGCCACGCCACCGCCGGCGACGATGCCCTCCTCGACAGCAGCCTTCGCGTTGCGGACGGCGTCCTCGATGCGGTGCTTGCGCTCCTTGAGCTCGACCTCGGTGGCCGCGCCGACCTTGATCACCGCGACACCGCCGGCCAGCTTGGCCAGACGCTCCTGCAGCTTCTCGCGGTCGTAGTCGGAGTCGCTGTTCTCGATCTCCGCGCGGATCTGGTTGACGCGACCGGCGATCTGGTCGGCGTCTCCCGAACCCTCGACGATGGTGGTCTCGTCCTTGGTGACGACGACCTTGCGGGCCTGGCCGAGCAGCTCGATGCCGGTGGTCTCGAGCTTGAGGCCGACCTCCTCGGAGATGACCTGGCCACCGGTCAGGATCGCGATGTCCTGCAGCATGGCCTTGCGGCGGTCACCGAAGCCCGGAGCCTTGACGGCCACGGACTTGAAGGTGCCGCGGATCTTGTTGACGACCAGGGTCGACAGGGCCTCGCCGTCGACGTCCTCGGCCAGGATCAGCAGCGGCTTGCCCGACTGCATGACCTTCTCGAGGAGCGGCAGCATGTCCTTGACGTTGGAGACCTTCTGGTTCGCGATGAGGATGTAGGGGTCCTCGAGCACGGTCTCCATACGCTCGGCGTCGGTGACGAAGTACGCCGAGATGTAGCCCTTGTCGAACCGCATGCCCTCGGTCATCTCGAGGTCGAGGCCGAACGTGTTGCTCTCCTCGACGGTGATGACACCTTCCTTGCCGACCTTGTCCATGGCCTCGGCGATGATCTCGCCGACCTGGGTGTCAGCAGCGGAGATCGAGGCGGTGGAGGCGATCTGCTCCTTGGTCTCGATGTCCTTGGCCATCCCGAGCAGCTGCTCGGAGATGGACTCGACGGCCTTCTCGATGCCGCGCTTGAGCGCCATCGGGTTGGCACCGGCGGCGACGTTGCGCAGACCCTCACGCACCATGGCCTGGGCCAGGACGGTGGCGGTGGTCGTGCCGTCACCGGCGACGTCGTCGGTCTTCTTGGCGACTTCCTTGACGAGCTCGGCGCCGATCTTCTCGTACGGCTCCTCGAGCTCGATCTCCTTGGCGATGGACACGCCGTCGTTGGTGATGGTGGGGGCGCCCCACTTCTTCTCCAGAACGACGTTGCGGCCCTTGGGCCCGAGCGTGACCTTGACGGCGTCTGCGAGCGTGTTCATGCCACGCTCGAGGCCGCGCCGGGCCTCCTCGTTGAAAGCAATAAGCTTCGACATAACTCCTGCGGTTCCTCACGCGTAGAGTTGTGATGGTCCGAGCCGATGCCCGCGACGGACGATCCCTGCAGACCGGCAGTCCCTTCCCGCCGGCGCTCGAGACCTCATCTTCCCGGTCCTTGAACTGTCACTCTCACTGGGAGAGTGCTAACCAATGTTTAGCACTCGCATGGGTCGAGTGCAAGGCGACCCCGGCACCGTCCGTGAGACCTGTGTCTAGACCGCGGCAGGAGGTTGGCCCGAGCGACCTGCTCGACCATTGACCGCCCATCCCCGCCGGTTCTAACCTGAAAACACCTCGTGGGTGCGACGGGGTTTTGGCCGGAGCAGCGGCATCGTCATCGATACCGCTCTCCGGCCTCTTTAGTGTCCGGGCCCCTGGTCTCCGGCCTCCGGCATCAGCCCCGCCACCACGTCGGCGAAGGCCGCGGCGTTCTCCGGCACGTGGTCTAGGTACAACCCCGGCTCGGCCACCTCCAGCTCGCTCAGCACGAGCTCACCGTCCGGCATCCGCATCAGGTCCACGCGGGCGTAGGGCAGCTCGACGTCCAGCAGCCGCTCGACCTCGGCGACGACGTGCTCGGCCAGGGTCCGGGCCTCCTCGGTCAGCGTCACGGCCTGCGTCCGTCCGCCGTACTCCTCGTGAACCCTGATGTCCCCGCCCGCGGGACGCTTGCACACCTGCGAGACCCCCCGCCCGCCGAGCACGAACACCGAGGTCTCGCCCTCGGTCCGGACCGACTCCACCAACGGCTGGACGATCCACGGGCCGACGTCGAGCTGGGACTCGTCGAGCGCCTCGGGGCCGCCCGGGACGCCGTCGAAGACCACGACGCCGCGGCCACCGGCGCCGACGCGCGGCTTCACGACCGCGGCGTCGAAGGCAGCGATCGCCGGGTGCAGCTCCCCCTCCTCCTCGGCGGCGAGGGTGGGGACGACGCGGAGCCCCGCCTCGAGAAGGCCCAGCAGGTAGACCTTGTCGGTGTTCCACTCCAGCACGCGAGAGCTGTTCACCAGCCGGGCCAGGGACTCGACCTTGCGAGCCCAGGCCAGGAACTCCTCGCGGCGCCACTCGTAGTCCCAGGTGCTCCGCACCACGACGAGCCGCGCTCCGCCCCAGTCGACGTCCTCGTCGTCCCAGCAGACCCACGAGGCGCCGAGGCCGCGCGCGGCGAGCTCGTCGACGAGAAGGTGGCCACCAGCCTCGCCCTCAGGGAGCCCGGAGCAGGTGGCGAGGAGCACGTCGGTCATGCCCGGTCCCTCGGGAATCCGCCGGTGGCCACCGGGCCCCAGCGCTCGACGGTGATCCGGATCAGGGACTTGTCCTGCCTGACCATGGCCTCGCGGTACTCGTCCCAGTCGGGGTGCTCGTCGGCGATGCAGCGGTAGTACTCGACGAGGGGCTCGAGCGCCTCCGGCATGTCGAGCACCTCCGCGGTGCCGTCGACCTGGACGTAGGGGTCGTTCCAGTCGTCGGAGTGGACCAGGATCGAGACCCGCGGGTCGCGGCGGAGGTTCACCGCCTTCGCCCGCTCGGGGTAGGTGGAGACGACGATCCGTCCGTCCCCGTCGAGGCCGCAGGCCACCGGTGACATCTGCGGTCGGCCGTCCTTGCGCGTCGTCACAAGCGTGCCCTTGTGCCGGGGCCTGACGAACTCGAGCAGCGTCTGGCGGTCGACCTTCTCCGCGGTTGCGATCTTGCGAGCCATGCCGCGAGGTTACCCACGAGATCCACCCCCGTGGCGCTAGCGTCGCCTCATGGCCGTTCCTCCCCGGCCGGTCGACGAGGCCGGCCCCCACCGCGACGACTCCGGCTGGCTGCAGCGCGCCGTGGAGCTCGCCGTGGACAACGTCGCTGCCGGGGGCGGCCCCTTCGCCGCGATCGTGGTGCACGACGGGCGCCTCGTCGCCACGGGCGTCAACCAGGTCGTCCCCACCCTCGACCCGACGGCACACGGGGAGGTGGTGGCGATCCGCAACGCCTGTCGTGAGCTCGGCGACTTCACGCTCGCCGGCGCGACCCTCTACTCCTCCTGCGAGCTCTGCCCGCTCTGCCTCGCCGCCGCCCTCTGGTCACGCGTCGACCGGGTCCTCTACGCCGCCCCCCGTGGCGCCGCTGTGGCGGCCGGCTTCGACGACGGACGGTTCGCCGACCTGTTCGCGATCCCGCCCGACCGGTGGCCCGCCCCGGTCACCCAGGTCCCCGTGCCCAACGCCCGGGACCCGTTCGAGGCGTGGGAGGCCAAGCCCGACAAGGTGCCCTACTGATCATGCGGTGGTGGCGGGTGCAGTCGGCGGTCAACCTGCTCAACGGCTCGACGCTTCTCGGGCTGGCCGTCGCTGCGGCGGGCGGCGCCCGCACCTCCCGGGGACCGCGCGGGCTCGTGCTGGCCACCGGCTACCGGTACCGCTTCCCGCCCGCCGGGGCGTTCACCCTCGGCAACGTCGTCATCACCCGCCACGACCCCGGCTGGTGGGAGGAGCGCCCCCGGGTGCTCCTCCACGAGGAGCGGCACAGCCGGCAGTACGCCATGACGCTCGGCCTGCCGATGCTGCCGCTGTACGCCCTCGCCGCTGCCTGGTCCTACCTGCGCGGAGGGGACTGGTCGACGTACAACGCGTTCGAGACCCGTGCCGGGCTCGCCGACGGCGGATACGCGACGATCAGCCGGCGGCAGCGGCGGCGTCTCGCGCGAACTGCCTGAGCAGGGCCAGCACCCCGTCGGGGCCGTCGACCACGATGTCGGAGAGCTCCACCAAAGCCCTCTGCTCCTCCGACCCCGAGCAGATAAGCAGGCCCGGGTGCCCCTGGCCCCGCAGGTCGTCCACCGCACGGAACGCCTCGATGTCGCCGAGGTCGTCGCCGGCGAACACGACCCCGTGGCCGCCGAGCTCGCCGTGGATCGTGCGCAGCGCCTGGCCCTTGTGCATCCCGGGCGCCCGCACCTCGATCACCATCCGGCCCGGCTCGACACCGAGGTCGAACCTCGTCGCCGCCTCGGTCAGGACCGGGAGCAGTCTCTCGAAGGTGCCGTCCGGGTCGGGGAGGCGGCGGGTGTGCACGGCGACCGCGAGGCCCTTCTCCTCCACGAACGCCTCGGCGGCGTCGTGACGGCGCAGCAGGTCGGGCAGCTCGGCCATGAAGCTGCTGAGACCCTTCGGCGGTCTCGGGGAGACCACGCGGCCCTCGGCGGAGGACCAGCGCTCGTTGCCGTACTGGCCGAGGAGATGGAGGGTCCGGTGCTTCTCGGCGAGGGCGCTGCCCACCTCGTCGAAGGTGCCGAGGGCGATGGCCTGACGTGCCGGACGACCGGTGATCACCGCGACTCCGCGAACCTGCTCGGCGAGCGCGACGAGCGTCCTGGGACCGTCGGGGTGGATGACGGCTGCGGACGGGTCCTCCACGATCGGGGAGAGGACGCCGTCGAAGTCGAGGCCGACGACCACACGCGAGGCATCTGTCACGAGCTCGTCGTAGCGCTGCTGTCCTTCGGGGGTCCGGAAGTCCATGCTCCTACTCAACCAGAGTGCGCCGGGACAGGGGCCGGTCAGGCGTAGTCGCTGGTGAGGATCACCGTGAGCCGGTCGAAGCGCATCGGGGAGATGGCCGGCCTCAGGCGCTCGATGCCGAGGTCGCGGGCGAGCATCCGCGCCGCGGTCTCCAGCCGGTCGGGGTAGTAGACGGTGCTCGCAGGTATCGTGCCGTACCAGTTGTCGGAGCCCACGACCTGCCAGCCCGCTCCGGAGACGGTGCTCGCGGTCTTTCCGGCGAGGCCGGAGATACCGGAGTTGTTGTAGACCTCGACGTACACCTCGCCGCGGCGCACCTCGGGCTTGGGCTTCGGCTTCGGCTTGGCCTTCTTCTTCTCCTTCTTCTCCTCGATCACCGGCGCCGGCGCCGTGCTCGTCGGAGCCGGGGTGGGAGTGGCCGTGACCGGGCGGGCCGCGTCGACGGGCGGCTCCTCGGCGGAGCCGGAGGTGGACACGAAGGCGATGCCGGCAAGTAGGACGGCAGCGAGGCTCAGCGCCGCCACCGGCGACGGGAGTGCGATCCCCCGCTCGTCACGCCTCCGGGCACGCATGTCAGACCTCGAAGCCGAGGCGCCGCGCGGAGCGGGCGCGCTGACGCGTGGCGCGCAGGCGGCGCAGCCGACGGACCAGCAGGGGGTCGAAGGCGAGCGCCTCGGGCCGGTCGATCAGGGCGTTGAGCACCTGGTAGTAGCGAGTGGAGGACATGTCGAACTTCTCTCGGACCGCCTGCTCCTTGGCCCCGGCGTACTTCCACCACTGACGCTCGAAGTTGAGGATCTCGCAGTCCCGCTCGGAGAGTGCGTTCTCCGAGGGGGCCTCCTGGCCCCGGTTGAGGGCGTTCGCGGCATCCATCTGTGTGGTCTCCTGCGTGGGGCTCGGGACTGAGTCGTTCGCTTCATGGTAGGCGCGAACAACATCGATGTCATTTGCATCGGGCGTTTCGCGCACGGTGTCATCGTGACATGTCGCTGCCCTCCGATATCGCCTCGCCCCTGTCCGTCTCCCCCGGTCCGTCCCTCGCCGACCCGCTGCCCGCGGACCGCCCGGTGCGGTGGGGGATCCTCGCCACAGGCCGCATCGCGAACGACTTCGCGGTCGCTCTCAGGCTGCTCCCAGATGCCGAGCTCGCGGCCGTGGCGTCACGACGCCGCGAGACCGCGGTGCACTTCGCCGCCAAGCACGGGACGGTGGGCGAGACCCGCGCCTACGGCTCCTACCGCGAGCTGGTCGAGGACCCGGACGTCGACGTGGTGTACGTCGCCACGCCGCACGCCCTGCACCACGAGCACACGATGTTGGCCTTCGACGCCGGCAAGCCGGTGCTGTGCGAGAAGGCGCTGACGCTCACGGCCAGGGAGGCCGAGGACCTCGTCCGGGTGGCCCGGGAGCGCCGCCTGTTCTTCATGGAGGCCATGTGGATGCGCTGCAACCCGGTGATCCGCAGGCTCAAGGAGCTCGCCGACCGCGGTGCCTTCGGCCACATCCAGCAGGTGCGCGCCGACCTCGGCTTCCTCGTCGACGCCCCCGAGACCCACCGCCTGCTCGCGCCCGAGCTCGGCGGCGGCGCCCTGCTCGACATGGGGGTCTACGCCCTCACCTTCGCCCACCTGTTCCTCGGCGACCCCGAGAAGGTCGAGGCCGTGGCGGAGATGTCGTCGAACGGCATCGACCTGAACATCGCACTCAGCCTCGGCTGGGCCGACGGTGCCGTGGCCGCCCTGTCCTCCACCATGACCGCCTGGTCGCCGCGGACCGCGTCGATCGCGACCGACCGGGGCCGGGTCGACCTCGGCGAGGCGTTCCACCACCCCACCGAGGCCCGGTGGGTCGAGAACGGGCAGACCCACGTGATCCGTGAGGAGGTCCTCGGCACCGGCCTCGCCCACGAGGCGGCGGAGGTGATGAGGTGCCTGCGCAACGGCGAGACCGAGAGCCCCCTGGTGCCGCTCGACGACAGCCTCGCGATCATGCGGCTCATGGACCGGGTCCGGGAGCGGATCGGCTTGCGGTACGCCGCCGACGACCTGGCGTCGGGACCCGTGTGACACCTCGCCCGAGGGGTATCACAGGGCTCCATTCCATTGCCTGACCAACTAGGGTCGAGACCGTGAGCCGATCGCACGCACCTACCCAGTCCGCGGACCTGGTCATCGTCGCCAACAGACTGCCGGTGGACCAGGTCGTGAACCCTGACGGGACCAGCACCTGGCGGCGCTCGCCGGGAGGACTCGTCAGCGCCCTCGAGCCGGTCATGCGAGCCAACGACGGAGCCTGGATCGGCTGGCCCGGTGGCACCGACACCGAGCTGGACCCGTTCGTCGAGGACGGGCTGTCGCTGGTCCCGATCGCGCTCAGCGCATCCGAGATCGAGGAGTTCTACGAGGGGTTCTCCAACGCCACCCTCTGGCCGCTCTACCACGACGTGGTCGCCAAGCCGGAGTTCCACCGCGAGTGGTTCGAGTCCTACGTGAACGTGAACCGGAGGTTCGCGGAGCGAGCTTCCGAGGTCGCCGCCGAGAACGCCACGGTCTGGGTCCACGACTACCAGCTCCAGCTGGTGCCGGCCATGCTGCGCGAGCTCCGCCCGGACCTGCGGATCGGCTTCTTCCTGCACATCCCGTTCCCGCCCGCCGAGCTCTTCCAACAGCTGCCCTGGCGCCGCCAGCTCCTCGAAGGCCTCCTCGGCGCCGACCTCGTCGGATTCCAGCGCCCCGGCGCCGCTCAGAACTTCGTGCGGCTGGTGCGCCAGCGGGTGGGCCACAAGACGCACCGCGACACCGTCTACCTCCCCGACGGCCGCACCGTGCTGGCCGGCGCGTTCCCGATCTCCATCGACTGCGCCTCCTTCGAGGAGCTCGCCCGCAGCGAGTCGGTGCAGCAGCGGGTCAAGGAGATCCGCGACCAGCTCGGCAACCCCAAGCACATCCTGCTCGGGATCGACCGCCTCGACTACACCAAGGGCATCTACGCCCGCCTGCGTGCCTTCAGCGAGCTCCTCGCCGAGGGCCACATCACCGTCGAGGACGCCGTCTTCGTCCAGGTCGCCACGCCCTCGCGCGAGCGGGTCGAGCAGTACCGCGTCCTCCGCGACGACATCGACCGGCTCGTGGGCCGCATCAACGGCGACCTCGGCCGCATCGGCCGACCGGCCATCTCCTACCTGCACTCGTCGTTCCCCCGCGACGAGATGGCCGCGCTCTACCAGGCCGCCGACATCATGGTCGTCACCCCTCTGCGCGACGGCATGAACCTCGTCGCCAAGGAGTACGTCGCCTGCCGGTTCAACGACGACGGCGCCCTCGTGCTCTCGGAGTTCGCCGGAGCCGCCGACGAGCTGCGCCAGGCGTTCCTCGTCAACCCCTACGACATCAACGGCATGAAGGCGACGATGCTCGAGGCGATCCACGCCGACCACAAGGACCTCCACCGCCGGATGCGCGCGATGCGCAAGACGGTCTCGGAGCACGACGTGGCCGACTGGGCGTCGGGGTTCCTCCACGCGCTCTCCCAGGACATCCCGGCCCACGACAAGCAGCTGCGCCCCGCCCGGCGCAGCTGACCGACGTACCTGCTAGCGACCGTTCCGGGTGGTCGGCGAGGTGGGCACCGAACCGCCCCGGGGCGCGTCGGCCATCAGTGCACCGACCTCCTTCGCACGCGTCTCCGACACCCGGCCCCAGCCCGGCTCGTAGCCGTACACATCGCGCAGCGGACGGGCGGACTCGCTCCCGTAGAGCATGTCGATGTCGTCGGCGTCGATCAGCGCCGGGTGGGCCACCCCGCAGGACTCCGAGATCTGCAGCAGGTCGCGTCGCAGGCTCTTGATGTAGTTGGCGGCGCGCACCGACTTCAGGTCGGCGTCCAGCCCGCGTGCCAGCCAGGCCTTCTGGGTGGCCACACCGGTGGGACAGGTGTCGGTGTGGCACTTCTGGGCCTGGATGCAGCCGATGGAGAGCATCGGCTCGCGGGCGAGGTTGAGCATGTCGCAGCCGAGCGCCATGGCCACGACCGCGTTGTCGGGCAGGCCGAGCTTGCCGCCGCCGACGAACGTCACGTCGTCGGTGATCCCGGCCGCCGCGAAGAGCCGGTAGACGCGGCTGAAGCCCACCCGGAACGGCAGCGAGACCGAGTCGGTGAACACCAGCGGCGCGGCGCCCGTGCCGCCCTCGCCGCCGTCGATGGTGACGAAGTCGACGCCTCGGTCGCCACGCGCCATGTGCTCGACCAGGTTCTCCCAGAACACGAGGTCCCCGACAGCGGACTTGATGCCCACCGGCAGCCCGGTCTCGTCGGCGAGCAGCTCGACCCAGTCGAGCATGCTGTCCACGTCGTTGAACTCCGCGTGCCGCGAGGGGCTGATGCAGTCCACGCCCTCGGGGATCCCGCGGATCTCGGCGATCTCGGGGGTGACCTTGGCGCCGGGCAGGTGGCCGCCGAGTCCGGGCTTCGCGCCCTGGCTGAGCTTGATCTCCAGCGCCTTCACCGGTGCCGAGGCGACGAGGGCCTTCAGCCGCTCGAGGTCGAAGCGACCGGCCTGGTCGCGACAGCCGAAGTACGCGGTGCCGATCTGGAACACCAGGTCGCCGCCGTTGCGGTGGAAGGCCGAGATCCCGCCCTCACCGGTGTTGTGCAGGCACCCCGCCAGGGCGGCGCCACGGTTGAGCGCCTCGACCGCCGGGCCCGAGAGGGAGCCGTAGCTCATCGCGGAGATGTTCACCAGCGAGCTCGGCCGGAACGCGTGACGGCGTCCCCGAGGGCCACCGAGGACCTTCGCCGAGGGCAGGTCGGCTGAGACGCCGACCCCTGGGGCCGAGGGCGGCACCACGTCGGAGAACGTGCGGTGCTTGATGATCGGGTAGCCCTCGGTGTGCTCGACGTCGTTGTCGGTGCCGAAGCCGAAGTAGTTGTTCTCCAGCTTCGACGAGGCGTAGATCCAGCGCCGCTGGTCCCTGCTGAAGGGCCGCTCCTCGTTGTTGTCGGTCACGATGTACTGCCGCAGCTCGGGCCCGACCGACTCGAGCACGTAGCGGCCGTGGCCGATGAGCGGGAAGTTGCGCAAGAGCGCGTGCTTCTTCTGGAGGACGTCGTGGGCGGCCACGCCGGCGAGCGCCGCGACCGGGGCAGCTTTCAGGACACGGGACCATCTCATGGTCCCGTTGTACCCCGCTCGGGACGTTCGACTCGGCGGTATCCTTCGCCCCATGGATCTGATCCCCAAGCCGGACCAGGTCGTCTCGGCGGCCAGCAACGTGGCCCACAAGATGCTCTACGGCGGGGTGGCCGACCTCCGTCCGATGCCGCGGACGCTCATCGACGACGGCATGCTGCGTGAGGTCTACCACTACCGCCCCCAGGGCCGGGTGAAGGAGTCCGGCGACCCGGTCCTGCTCGTGACCCCGCTCGCCGCGCCCGCCCTGTGCTTCGACCTGCGCCGCGGCTGCTCCCTCGTCGAGCACCTCGTGAAGCAGGGCCGCCCCACCTACCTCGTGGAGTACGGCGAGGTCTCCTTCGCCAACCGCACCCTCGGCATCGAGCACTGGGTCGACGAGGTGATCCCGGCCGCGATCGAGGAGGTCAGCGAGCACGCGGGCGGCCGTCCCGTGCACCTGGTCGGCTGGAGCCTCGGCGGGATCTTCTCGCTGCTGGTCGCCGCCGACCGGCCCGACCTGCCCATCGCCTCGCTCACCGTCGTCGGGTCGCCCGTGGACGTCACGCGCGTGCCCCTGGTCGCGCCGATCCGCCCCCTGCTCAACCTGACCGACGGCGGCGGCCTGGTCACCCAGCTGTACCGCCTGATGGGCGGTGCCCCCAAGCCGTTGGTACGCCGGGCGTTCCAGCTGTCGAGCATCGACAAGCTCGTCACCAAGCCCCTCGCGATCGCCGCCAACCTCGACGATGCCGACTTCCTCGCCCAGATCGAGGCCGTCGACCGCTTCACCGCGAACATGATCGCCTACCCCGGTCGCACCTTCGGCCAGCTCTACCACCGCATCCTCAAGGGCAACCAGCTCGCCACCGGCGTGGTCAAGATGGGCGACCGGCGCGAGATCGCGCTCGCCGACATCACGGTGCCCATGCTGGTGTTCGCCGGCGCGGGCGACGGCATCGCACCTGTGAGGGCGATCCAGCCGATGGTCGACCTCGTCCCCAACGCCGCCTCGGTCCGCTTCGAGGTGGTCCCGGGCGGGCACCTCGGCATGCTCACCGGTCGGGACTCCCGCACCACGACCTGGCCGATCATCGACGAGTTCCTCGACGAGCACGCCTCGCCCTCCGGCGTACCCACGAAGAAGTCGCCCTCCAAGAAGTCGCCCGCAAAGAAGGCCCAGAAGAAGCCGACGGCCAAGAAGGCGGCGGCCAAGAGGCCCGCAAGGAAGGCCGTCCCGCGGGCGGACGCCATCGGGTCGAACCCGTCGCGTCGCTACGGCTCGGCCTCGTCGCGGTCCCTGGCCGCCCGGTCGTGACGGCGGCCGCGAGCGCGATAGCCCCCTCCCCGGACTGGCGGCTCGCCGTCGTCCTGGTCGCCCTGGTCGGGGTGGGGGTCGTCGCGTCGCGCGTCGGCCGCCTCGGGGTCGAGCGCGAGACCGTCACCGCGAGCGCGCGGGCGATCGTGCAGCTGGCGATCGTTTCGCTGGTGATCGCCGCGGTGCTCGGCTCGCTGTGGTGGTCACTGCTGTTCTCGCTGCTGATGCTCGCGGTGGCGACCCGGACCTCGGCCCGGCGCATCGACGCGCGGGGCCGCGAGGCGCTCTGGGTCGGCGTGGCGATCCTGGCCGGGGTGCTCCCGGTGCTCGTGCTGATCCTCGGCTCCGGGGTGATTCCCTTCAACGGCCCGGGCCTCGTGCCCACGGCGGGGATCATCATCGGCAACACGATGACCGCAGCGACGCTGACCGGGCGGCGTGCCTACGACGAGCTCTCCTCGCAGATCGGGGCGTACGAGGCCGGGCTCGCCCTGGGCCTGGTGAGCAAGGACGCCGCGACGGAGGTGATCCAGCCCACCGCCAAGGAGGCGCTCACCCCCAACCTCGACAAGACCCGCACGGTCGGCCTCGTGACCCTGCCGGGCGCGTTCGTCGGGGTCCTGCTCGGCGGCGGCACACCGCTCGAGGCAGGCGCCGCCCAGGTGCTGGTCCTCGTCGGGATCGTCGCCGCCCAGGCGGTGACCAGCGCGGCGCTGCTGCGTTTGGTCGCCGATGCCAAGGTGGTGCGGGAGGACATGAGAGAGAGGTACCCACGATGAGGCGGACCGGCCGCTGGACGGCAGCGGTGCTCGCGGGTGGGCTGCTTCTCGGTGCCTGCTCGGGTGCGGACGTCGAGGACGCCGTCGACGCCTCCCCGCCCGACATCGACACCTACGTCGCGCTCGGCGACTCCTACACGGCGGGGCCGCTCATCCCCGAGACCGACATCGCCGATGGCTGCTTCCGCTCCGACGGCAACTACCCCGCCCTCGTCGCCGAGCGGCTCGACATCGACGAGGTCATGGACGTCAGCTGCAGCGGTGCCGCCACCCACGACCTGAACGGCCGCCAGAGCACCGCGGGCCAGGCCACCGTGCCGCCCCAGCTCCGGGCCGTGCGCCCCGACACCGACCTGGTCACGCTCGGCATCGGCGGCAACGACTTCAGCCTCTTCCACACGCTGGTCTCCACCTGCTCGCAGCTGCGGCAGCAGGATCCGGCCGGCTCCCCCTGCGCCGACGAGCTCGACCGGCGCGGGGTGGACCTCGTCGCCCGCACCGACGACATCGGCGACCGGGTGGAGGTGGCATTGCGTGAGATCCAGCGACGCGCCCCCGACGCCACCGTCGTGCTCGTCGGCTACCTGAGGCTCGCGCCCAGCGAGGGGCGGTGCCCGGACCTGTCGCTGGCCCGTGAGGACTACGAGTTCGGCCGCGAGGTCGCCGAGTCGCTCAACGCAGCACTCGCCCGGGCGGCCCGCAGCACCGGGGTGGCGTTCGCGGACATGCACAGCGCGTCGGAGGACCACGACGTGTGTGCCGAGGAGCCGTGGGTCAACGGCAGGCACACCGTCCAGGGTGAGGCGATCGCCTTCCACCCGTTCTCCTCCGGCATGGAGGCCGTCGCCGACGAGGTCGTCGAAGCGGTCACCGGCTGAGCCGCCCGGCCGCTAGGGTGCGGTCCCATGACCGTGACCCCGGCAGCGGCCCTGCCCCGCGGAGTGCGTGTCGGCTACGGCATGGGGTCGGTCGCCACAGGAGCGTTCGGTACCGTTCCAGGCCTGCTCCTGCTCCCCTACCTCACCGACTCCCTCGGCGTGGCCGCCGCCCTGGCCGGGGTGATCGTGTTCCTCCCGAAGGCGTGGGACGTCGTGCTCAACCCGATCGCGGGACGCATCAGCGACCGCAGCACCTCCCCGCTCGGGCCCAGGCGTCCCTTCCTCCTGCGGGCCGGGACAGCGCTCGCCGTCTGCTTCGCCATGCTCTTCGCCGCTCCCGAGATGGGGTCGGTGGTGCTCGAGGCGGGCTGGGTCGTGGTCACCTTCCTGGCCTGCGCCACGGCGTACGCCTTCTTCCAGGTGCCCTTCGTCGCGATGCCCGCCGAGATCACCGACGACTACGCCGAGCGGACCCGTCTCATGGCCTGGCGGGTCGCACTGCTCGCCCTGGCCATCCTCCTCAGCGGCGCCTCCGCGCCGGCCATCCGCGACGCCGTCGGGGGGCGCGACGGCTACCGCCTGATGGGGCTCGCCGTCGCCGGGCTCATCCTCGTCGGCGTCCTTGGCGTCTACCACGGCACCCGGCGCGCGCCGGTCGGCCGGGTCACCGCGGCCGGCGGCACCCTCGGCGAGCAGCTGCGCATCGTCGCCGCGTCCCGCGACTTCCGGATGCTGCTCACGACCTTCGTGGTCCAGGCCCTCGGCATCGGCGCGATGCTGGCCGGTGTCGACTACATGGCCCGGGTCGTCCTCGGGGACCGGGGAGCCTCGACGGTGCTGTTCGTGTGCTTCGTCGGCCCCGCGCTGGTGCTCACCCCGGTCTGGGCAGCGGTAGGCTCTCGGGTCGGGAAGAAGAAGGGGTACGTCGCCGCCTCCCTGTTCCTCGCCGCGGGGGCGCTGCTCCTCGTCCTCGCGACCCAGGTGCCCGCGGTCGTCGTCTACCTCGCCACCGCCCTGGTGGGCGTCGGGTACGCCGGGGCGCAGGTGTTCCCGATGGCGATGCTCCCCGACACCGCGGCCGTCGACGCGGCACGCTCGGGCAGCAACCGGGCCGGCGTCTTCACGGGGGTGTGGACCGCCGGGGAAACCCTCGGGCTCGCCCTGGGGCCCGGGATCTTCGGTCTCGTCCTCGCCGCGGGGGGCTACGTGTCCACCCGGGCGGAGACCGTCCAGCAGCCCGACTCGGCCGTGACCGCCATCGTGCTCGGCTTCTCCGTCCTCCCCGCCACGCTGACCGTCCTGAGCCTGTGGTGGCTCTCCCGCTACTCCCTGACCCCCGACGAGGTCGCGGCTGCCGTCGCCGCCGCACCGACCGAGGAGACCGCATGACCGACGCCCTGTCCGCGCTCGAGACGATGCGCGCCCACGACCTTCCCACCCATGGCGGGAGGACCCTCGCCTACGTCTACGACAGTGGACTCGCCGAGGCCGACGAGGTCGGCCGGGCCGCCGTCGCGGCGTTCTCCAGCACCAACGGCCTCGACCCCACCGCCTTCCCCAGCCTGCTGCAGATGGAGAACGAGCTGGTCGGGGCCGCCTGCGAGCTCCTGGGGGCTCCGGGGTCCACGGTCGGCACCGTCACCTCGGGCGGGACCGAGTCGATCCTGCTCGCGGTGCAGGCGGCCCGCGACGCCCGGCCTGACGTGGCCGACCCGGCCATGGTCCTGCCCTCGACCGCCCATGCCGCCTTCCACAAGGCCGCCCACTACTTCGGCGTGCGACCCGTCGTGGTGCCGGTCGGTGACGACTTCCGGGCGGAGGTCGACGCCACCGCTGCCGCCCTCGACGAGCTGGGCGGGTCCGCCGTGCTGGTCGTGGCGAGCGCGCCGTCGTACGCCCACGGGGTGGTGGACCCGGTCGACGGACTGGCCTCGCTCGCGAAGGAGCGCGGGGTCCGCTGCCACGTCGACGCCTGCATCGGCGGCTGGGTGCTGCCCTACGCAGCCCGGCTGGGCAGGGACGTGTCGCCGTGGACCTTCGACGTCGAGGGCGTCACCAGCATCTCGGTGGACCTGCACAAGTACGCCTACACCCCCAAGGGCGCCTCGGTCCTGCTACACCGCGACGCCGAGATGCGGCGGCCCCAGCTGTTCGCGAGCGCGGCCTGGCCCGGCTACACGATGCTCAACAGCACCATGCAGTCCACGCGGTCGGGTGGCCCGGTCGCGGGCGCGTGGGCGGTCGTGCGCACCATCGGCGACGAGGGCTACCTCCGGCTCACCGAGCAGGTCCTCGACGGGGTCGACCGGCTGCTGGCCGGCCTCTCGGAGATCCCCGCGCTGCACGTCGTCGCTCCGCCGGACTCCACGCTGGTGACGCTCCGGGCCGACGGCACCTGCGACGTCTTCACGATCGCCGACGCGATGGCGACGACCGGCTGGTACGTCCAGCCCCAGCTCAGCTTCGAGGGCCGACCACCGACGCTCCACCTCACGCTGAGTGCGGCGACCGCGGCACACGTCGAGGAGTTCCTCGCCGCCCTCGCCTCGGCCGTATCGGTGGCCGTCGCCGCCGGTCCCGTCGAGGTGGCGCCCGACCTCGAGGACTTCGTCCGCGCGTTGGACCCCGCGGCGTTGACGGAGTCGGACTTCGACGGGCTGCTCGCAGCCGTCGGCATGGGGGGCGAGGAGCCGGGCCTTCCCGAGCGGATGGCCGAGATCAACGCGCTGCTCGACGTCGCCTCCCCGCACCTGCGCGAGGCCTTGCTGATCGCCTTCCTCGACCGGCTCTCACGCCCGGTGCGCTGAGAGGAGTCAGGGGCGCCAGGAGGACACCTTCGCCATCGGCGCGAGCGACCTGCGCGGAGGCGTCACCCGGATCAGGCGGTTGCGCACCGCCACCGCCAGCGGGTTCGCGAGCTGCTGGCCCATCCGGGCGGCGGCCCGCGACATCCGTGCCACCTTCTGGGCTCGCGAGCGCCGCAGCCGGTCGTACTCCGCGAGAGCGTCGTCGAGGTCGTCGGCGTCTGCGAGCAGTCCCGCGAGCACCACGCCGTCCTCGATCGCCTGGCAGGCCCCCTGCCCGAGGTGGGGGGTCATGGCGTGGGCGGCGTCCCCGACCAGCACCACGCGGCCCCGCACGTAGCTGTCCGGGCCCGGGCTCAGGTGGAAGAGGTCGTTCCTCAGCACCGTCTCCGGCGGCGTCGCGTCCATGAGGCGAGGCACCGGGTCGTGCCAGTGCCCGAACCGTCGGCGCACTTCCGCCAGCTCGTCGTCGCCGTGCCCGCCCTGCGGCGCGTTGACGGCCCCGAACCAGTAGACCCGGCCGTCGCCGAGCGGCACCGTGCCGAACTCCATTCCCCGGCCCCAGGTGAGCCCGGCCGCGAGCTCCTCGGGCCACGGGTCGGCAGTCACCGCCCGCCATGCGGTCGCTCCGGAGTAGCGCACCCTGCCCGGACGTTCCCAGAGGTTTCGGCGGACGTGGCTGTTGATCCCGTCGGCGGCCACCACGACCTCGGCACGGACCTGGTGTGGCTCGCCGTCACGGAGGTAGGCGACCGAGACCGGCGAGTCGGGGTGTACGTCGACCACCTCCGCGCCGGCGACGAGGGCCCGCTCGGCCAGCGGTGCCCGCAGGATGTCGACGAGGGTCGCCCGGTGGATCCCCACGGCGGTGACACCGAGCTGCTTCTCGATCTGCCCCGCAGGGATCCGGTTGAGCCAGGTCCCGTCGGGGGTCCTGGTGCCGCCGGGGCCGCTGATGCTGCCCGTGTCACGCACCTGGTCGCCGAGGCCGATCTCGTCGAGGGCGGCGAGGGCGTTGGACCACAGCGTCAGGCCGGCGCCGACCTCGGTGAAATCGGGGGCCCGCTCGAGGACAGTCACCCGCCAGCCCTGCCGGAAGAGCGCGACTGCGGCGGCCAGACCGCCGATGCCGCCGCCCACGACGACCGCTGATCCCGCCATGCGCCTCACGATAGCCCGCGCGTCGGGGCGCTGGGACGGTTCGGCCGAGGCCGTCGGGCGTGTGTAGGTTTGGGCGCCATGGGTGCACTGGCAGGGCTGGTCGAGCGCGGCCTGGTCGCCGCTGACTGGGCGGAGGCGCTCGCCCCCGTCGAGGACACGATCTCCCGGATGGGCTCGTTCCTGCGCGAGGAGATCGCCGCCGGTCGGACCTACCTCCCCCCGGGCGAGCGCATCCTGCGTGCCTTCGAGAGGCCGCTGGCCGGCGTACGCGTGCTCGTCGTGGGGCAGGACCCGTATCCCACCCCCGGCCACGCGGTGGGCCTGTCGTTCTCGGTGGCCCCGGACGTGCGCCCGCTCCCCCGCAGCCTGGTGAACATCTTCAAGGAGCTGTACGACGACCTCGGCTTCGGGCCACCGAGCAACGGCGACCTCACGCCGTGGGCGGACCAGGGCGTCCTGCTGCTGAACCGGGTGCTCACGGTCGCACCCGGCGCGGCCGGGTCGCACCGCGGTCAGGGCTGGGAGGCGGTCACCGAGCGCGCCATCACCGCCCTGGCCGAGCGCGGGGGTCCGATGGCGGCGATCCTGTGGGGCCGGGACGCGCAAAGCCTCAAGCCCATGCTCGGGAGGGTCCCGTGGGTCGAGTCGCCGCACCCGAGCCCGCTGTCGGCGTCGCGCGGTTTCTTCGGCTCGCGGCCCTTCAGCAGGGTCAACGACCTGCTCGTGCGCCAGGGCGGATCGCCCGTGGACTGGCGCCTTCCCTAGGTGACGGTGCGGAGGCCGGCCGACTCGATGCGCCCGACGACGTGGCCCGCGATCCGCTCGAGGGCCGCGACGTCCTCGGGCGGGAGTCCGTCGAAGACCAGCGACCGCACGGTCTCGACGTGTCCCGGCGCCGCCTCGACGAGCACCCGCCACCCCTCGTCGGTCAGGCGCGCCATCGTCACCCGGCGGCTGTCGGGGCAGGGGAAGCGCTCGACCCAACCTCGCAGCTCGAGCTTCTTCACGACGTGGGACAGGCGGGAGAGGGAGGCGTTCACCTGCGCGGCGAGCGCGCTCATGCGCAGGGTCCGGTCCTCTGCCTCGGAGAGCATCGCAAGGCACAGGTAGTCGAAGTGCGTCATGTCCGAGTCGCGCTGGAGCTGTGAGTCGAGGGCGGGTGCCAGCTTGAGCATCACCCCCGCCAGGCGGAGCCAGGCCCGTCGCTCGTCGTCGTCGAGCCATCGCGTGGTGTCGCTCATCGACCCATCGTAAGACACTTGAACCTTCAAGTGTTAGCCGCTAAGGTTGGAGCCATGACCCCGAGCCGCATGCCCGCCCTCTACATCGGCCACGGCGCACCGCCGCTGCTCGACGACCCCGTCTGGAGCGGCGAGCTCGCCTCCTGGGCGGCCGACCTGCCCCGCCCCACGGCGATCCTCGTCGTCTCGGCGCACTGGGAGTCCGCCCCCGTGAGCCTGAGTGCCACCGGTCCGGCCACGCCCCTGGTCTACGACTTCGGCGGCTTCGACCCGAAGTACTACGCCATGACCTACGAGACCCCCGACGCCTCTGCCCTCGCCGCTCGGGTGGCCTCGCTCATGCCGGACACCGAACCCGTCCACCAGCACCCCAGCCGTGGGCTCGACCACGGCGCCTGGGTGCCCCTGAAGGTGATGTACCCAGCCGGCGACATCCCGGTCCTCCAGATGTCCCTGCCCACCCAGGACCCGGCCAGGCTCCTCGACCTGGGCCGCCGGCTGCGCCCCCTCCGCGACGAGGGCGTCCTCGTGGTCGGGTCCGGCTTCCTGACCCACGGCCTGCCCTTCCTGCGCGAGTGGCGCATCGACGCGGCTGCCCCTGGCTGGTCGACCGAGTTCGACGCCTGGGCCGCCGACGCCCTCGCCCGGGGTGACCTCGACGAGCTCGCGGCCTACCGCGACCGGGCCCCCGGGATGCCCTATGCCCACCCGACCGTCGAGCACTTCACGCCCCTGTTCGTGACCCTCGGCGCCGCATCCACCCCCGAGGCCCCGGGTGAGCAGCGGATCGACGGTTACTGGATGGGCCTGGCCAAGCGCTCCCTCCAGGTCGCCTGACCTTTGCTCCACCGCAAAGTGGGCAGAGACGACAGGTTCCGGGGCAGCCGATCTGCCGTCTCTGCCCACTTGCCGTGCCGCCGGGCTCATGCGAGCCCCCACCGGCCCTCCAGCCGCCTCCGGCCTCCCTGGTGAAGAGCGACTCCCGCAACGCTGCCCGCCACGGGTCGATCCGGCGGGGGTCGTGGTGCCGGCCGGTGCAGGCCGTACGCCACCTGGCGCCATCTCGGACCGCGCCGCCGACGGCGTACCACCTCGACCTCGTCCATCCGCGCAGCCTGGCCGAGACGTGCCGGTCACGACCATCACACCGGCGGGACCTGGGGACAGGTCGGACTCCGACGCGCCCTGTGATGCGAAGTGGGCAGAGACCTAGCGGATGCCGGTCTTGCGCATGATCGCGAGCGACTTGAGCGTCGTCCTGGCGTAGTCGGCGTAGGACTGTCCCGGCTGGACGCCCATGACCTGCTTCTTGACCACGGCGAGATTCTGCACGTCGGTGTACTTGAGGAGGCCGTTGTCGCCGTGGCGCGCACCGACGCCGGACTGCTTGACGCCGCCCGACGGGGTGCCCTTCGAGGCGTACGCCGCGGCGAACCCCTCGTTGACGTTGACGTTGCCGGCGTGGAGCTTCCTGGCGACCTCGGTGGCGCGCTTCAGGTCGCCGCCCCAGACGCTCGCGTTGAGGCCGTAGTCGGTGTCGTTGGCCAGCGCGATCGCCTCGGACACCGTCCGGTAGGGGTGCAGCGCGACGACCGGGCCGAAGGTCTCGCACGAGCCGGCCAGCATCTCCTTGGTGACCCCTGTCAGGACGGTCGGCTCGTAGAACGCGGGACCGATGTCGGGCCTGGCCCGGCCGCCGGTCAGCACGGTCGCACCCTTGCCCCGGGCGTCCTCGACGTGGGAGGCGACGCGGTCCTTGTGGTCGACCGAGATCAGCGACCCCATCTCGGGCCCGAAGTCGTACGCCGCACCGAGCTCGATGTTCTCGGCGGCGGCAACGAACCGGCGGGCGTACTCGTCGAACATCTGCTCCGGGACGTAGATCCGCTCGATGTGCATGCAGACCTGGCCGGTGTTGCGGAACACGCCCTCGATCGCGCCGGGGATCGCCTCCTCGAGGTCGGCGTCGTCGAGCACGATCATCGGGTTCTTGCCGCCGAGCTCGAGGGTCGCGCCGATGAGGTTCTCACCGGCCCGCTTGCCGATGAAGCGGCCGGTCTGGGTGGAGCCGGTGAACATCACGAAGTTCGCGTGGTCGATGACCGGGGGTCCCGCAACCGGACCCTCGCCGCAGACCACCTGGAAGAGGCCCCGAGGCAGACCGGCCTCGTACAGCAAGGAGACGCCGTAGAGCGGCGAGAGCGCGGTCTTGTTGTCGGGCTTGAGGACTACACCGTTGCCGGCCATCAGGGCGGGCACGGCGTCCGACAGGCCGGTGGCGAACGGGAAGTTCCACGGCGCGATGATGCCCACGATCCCCTTGGGCTGACGGATCTCCGTCGACGTGGTGACCACCGGAACGGGTCCACCGCGCTTGACGGGCCGGAGCAGCTTCGGCGCCCGCCGGAGATAGTGGCTGATCACCATCGGGACGTCGCAGGTCTCCTCGAAGGCCATGCGACGGGCCTTGCCGCTCTCGGCCTGGACGAGGTCGACGATCGTGTCGTTGTGCGCCAGCAGCAGCTCGTGGAACCTCTTGAACACCTTCATCCGTCTCGCGACCGGCCACGATGCCCACTCCGCCTGCGCACTGCGGGCCTCGGCGAAGGCCCCGGCGACGTCCGCGGCACTCGACTGCGGCAGGGCGGTGATGACCTCGCCGGTGTAGACCTCGGTCATCTTGTAGGTGTCGCCGCCCGAGGAGGCCACGAGGTCGGTCAGCCGCTTCAGCAGGGCCTCGTCGATGTTTGCGGGCAGGCTCATGCGATGCGCTCCTTCTCAGCAGCGGGGGCGCTCTGCGCGACCCGACTCTCGTAGTCCTTGCGATCGGGCGAGTCGATGGCGTCGAGCGCGGCCCGCTCACCACCGAGCACCCGGTTGAGCCACTCGCCGAACCGCTGGGGGAACAAGGCACCGGTCTTGGTGGCCACACCGAGGCTCTTGGGCACGTAGACGTTGGGGCGCGGGTGCTTCAGCGCCTCGACGACCGCGGCCGCAACCTGCTCGGGGGTGACCGGCGAGACACCCTTGTTGTCCTTGAGTCCCCTCGAGAGCTCGGTCCGGACGATCGCGGGGTGGACCGCAGTGATGTCGATGGGGGTTCGGTCGGCCTTGAACTCGATGTGCAGCGCGTTGGAGAACCCCGAGACGGCGTGCTTGGTGCCGGTGTAGGTCGCGCCGCCCGCGACGGGCACGCGGCCCGCGGCCGAGGAGATGTTGACGACGTGGCCCTGGCCGCCGCGGGCCTTGGTCCGGCGTACGAACTCCTTGGTGCCGTGGATGACGGCGAGGACGTTGACCGCAACCTGGGCGTACGTCGAGGAGGCGCTCTCCGCCTCGATCCGGTTCAGCGGCATGATCCCGGCGTTGTTGACCAGCACGTCCACGGGGCCGAGCTCACGTTCGACGTCGTCGAGGAAGGCGTCGAAGGCGGCATGGTCGGTTACGTCGAGTGCCCGACCCATGGCCGGGCCGCCGATGCTCGCCGCGGTCTCCTTGGCGAGGGTCCCGTCGAGGTCGCCGATTGCGACGGTTGCGCCCGCCTGGGCGAGCAGGGCCGCGGTGGCCGCTCCGATCCCTCGGCCCCCGCCTGTGATGACGACGACCTTGCCGGAGAGGGAACGTGGTTGACGGGCCATGTGAAGCTCCTCGGGTTTCGCTGCCTGTGTCGCGGGTCACCCCTCCCGCGCGCAACTGTAACGCGTTCTAGTTTGTGGGTACAGGCCTCACGACGAGGTCATCAGCTCCGCGCAGCGCTCGCCGATCATCACCGCCGGGGCGTTGGTGTTGCCCCCGGTGATCGACGGCATGATCGAGGCGTCCGCGACGCGCAGGCCCTCCACTCCGCGCACCCGCAGCTCCGGGTCGACCACCGCGCGCTGGTCCACGCCCATCCGGCAGCTCCCGACCGGGTGGTAGACGGTCGTGGCACGGTTGGGCAGCTCCTTGGCGAGCGAGGCCTCGTCGGGGAAGTCCCGGCCCGGGTTCAGCTCGGCGCTGACGCCGGCCGCGACGAGCCGGTTCGCCATGGTCTCGCGCACCAGCCGCATCCCCTCGAGCAGGAGGTCGCGGTCGGCCTGCTCCGACAGGTAGCCCGGGTCGATCAGGGGCGCGGCGCTCGGGTCGGCCGAGGCCAGACGCAGGGTGCCGCGGCTCTGCGGGTAGATCAGCGTCGGCATGATCGTCAGGGCCGAGGCGCTGTCGACCTTGTGACGCACCGGCGCGTCCTGGTTGGGGAACGGGTAGGACCACGGCAGCGCGTGGATCTGGAGGTCGGGCACCTCGGTCCCTCGCGAGGAGTGCACGAAGCCGACCGCCTCGAAGACCGTGCGGCCCATCCACCCGTTGCCGCGCAAAGCCTCCTCGACCATGCCTCGAGCGAAGTACGCCGCCGTGCCGCGGTTGCGCGCGCCCTCCATCACGTAGGTCATCGGGACGAACATGTGGTCGTGCAGGTTGTCGCCGACCGGCAGGTCCGCGTGCACGTCGATGCCGTGCTCGCGCAGGTGCGCGGCCGGGCCGATCCCGGAGAGCATGAGCAGCTGGGGCGAGCCGTACGCCCCGGCCGAGACCACGACCTCCCGGTCGGCGCGGATGACCCGGCGACCTCGGCGGTCGTGGACCTCGACACCGACGGCCCGCGACCCCTCGACGACGACGCGGCCGACCGTGACGCCGGTCTCGACGTGCAGGTGAGGGAGGTGGTGGTCGTCGAGGTAGGCCACCGAGGAGCTGTACCGCAGGCCCCGGTGAGCGCTCTGCTGGAAGATGCTCACCCCCTCCTGCGACTTGCCGTTGTAGTCGTCGATCTTCGGCACGCCCGCGGTCTCGCTGAGGGCCTCCATGAACTCCAGAGTCGCGGGAGTCAGGTCCTGCTGGCGGGTGACCTTGACCGGGCCGTCGCCCCCACGCAGGTCGTCGGCGCCGCCCTCCCAGCTCTCCATCCGCTTGAAGCTGGGCAGCACGTCCTCGAAGGCCCAGCCCTCGTTGCCCTCGGCAGCCCAGTCGTCGTAGTTCTTCGCGTTGCCCCGGACGAAGAGCATGCCGTTGACCGAGCTGCACCCGCCGAGCACCTTGCCTCGCGTCTGCGGGATCCTGCGGCCCAGCGCGTGCTCCTGCGGGGTGGTGCAGAAGCCCCAGTCGAGGCGCCTCTTGAGCTGGGGGACGTTGTGGAAGACCGCGATCATGCCCGGCTTGCGGACGAACCGGGTCCGGTCGCCCGGCCCGGCCTCCAGGAGCAGCACGCTCGCCCCGGCGTCGGCGAGCCGTCGGGCGACGGCGCACCCGGCGCTTCCCGCCCCGACGACGACGTAGTCGTACACGTCTTCAGAACCCATCACGAACCTCGATCGCTCACGCCCGCCGGAGGGTCAGTCCCGCCCGGATCGGAAGAACTGTAACGCGTTCTATTTCCGGCGTACAGGCTTCCGCTACCGGGCGCCTTCGCGCTGAGATGGTGTGGTGACCGCAGTCGTCTCCCTCCTGCTGGCCCCGATGCTCGCGGTGAGCCTGCTGCTGCCGGTGCCGCCCGAGGCCACCCTCGCACTCGCTGCGGCGGTTGACGAGCCCCGCCGGTTCTGGGTGAAGGACACCCACCGCTACTCCTCCCCCTGGTACGCCGGCGAACGCCGCAAGATGATCGGCTTCGGCTGCACCCGGGCCCCCTACTACAGCCCGGATCCGCGGTGCGCCGACCGCCGCGGGTACCACCACGGCCTCGACATCGCGATGCCCTGTGGCACCCGCCTGTTCGCCGGGATGCCCGGACGGGTCGTGAACCCCTCCTCGAGCGGCGCGCTCGGTCCGGCGTACGGCGCGAAGGCCTTCCGGATCCGCAACCACCGCCACGGCGTCGACATCGTGATCGCCCATGTGCGCCGCGTGTACGTCGAGCCCGGCGACCGCGTGCGCAAAGGTCAGCTGATCGCGCGGGCCTCAGACGCGGGCGCCCCGGACGGCTGCCACCTGCACTTCGAGGTCCGGCCCGAGCGTGCCGGGCACCACCAGGCCGTCCGGCCCCACCCGTACCTCCGGCTGCGTCGCTGACCCGGCGCACCGCGTCCAGCCGCGACCAGGCACGAATGGGATGATGCCGGGCGTGAGCATCCTGTCGATCCAGTCCCTCGTCTCCTACGGCCACGCCGGCAACAGTGCCGCGATGTTCCCGCTCCAGCGTCTCGGGTTCGACGTGTGGCCGGTCGTCACCGTGCACTTCTCCAACCACACCGGGTACGGCGCAGCACGAGGCCCGCTCCTGAAGGCCGAGGACATCGCCGAGGTGATCCACGGCGTGGAGGACCGCGGGGCGCTCGACCGCTGCGACGCGGTGCTTTCGGGCTACCAGGGAGCCGAGGACGTCGGGGCGGTGATCCTCGACGCGGTCCGCGAGGTCAAGAGGCGCAGCCCCGGAGCCATCTACTTCTGTGACCCGGTGATGGGCGACGTGGGCCGTGGCTTCTTCGTGCGGCCGGGGATCCCGGAGTTCATGCGTGACCAGGTGGTGCCCGCGGCCGACGTGGTCACCCCGAACCAGTTCGAGCTCGACTTCCTCGCCGACACCGAGACCAAGACCCTCGACGACGTCGTCGCCGCCGCCCGGGCGGTGCGCGCCTCGGGGCCGAGGACGGTGCTGGTGACCAGCGTGGTCACCGACGAGACGCCCGAGGACGACCTCGACATGGTCGCGGTTTCCGACGAGGGGGCCTGGTCGGTGCGCACCCCGCGCCTGCCGATCAACCCGCCGGGCGCCGGCGACCTCACCTCGGCGGTCTTCCTCGCCAACGTGCTCGACGGCCACGATCTGCCCACGGCTCTGGCGCGGACAACCTCGTCGGTCTACGCCGTCATGGAGTCGACCGCCCGGGCCGGCGCGAGGGAGATGCGCATCGTGGCGAGCCAGGACGCGCTCGCCACGCCCGCGATGCAGTTCGAGGTCAGCCGGCTCGACGGCACTTCGCCGAGTCCTTGACGTGGATCTGGTCGCCCCGCATGAAGAAGGCTCTCAGCGAGCCGTTGTCGCGGTCGTCGGTCTCGACGAGCTGGTTTCGCGGGTCGACGGTGATCTGGAGGCAGTAGAGCCCGTCACCCATCCGGGGCGGCAGTGTGATCGCCTGGCCGGCGAGGTAGGACGGGTACACGTCGACCCAGCCGATGGAGATCCCCTGCGGTGAGCGGCGGCTGCAGTTGCCGTAGCGCTCGGCGTAGTTGTAGCTCCCCAGAGCCGTCGGGACACGACGGCTGTCGCGTAGGCAGAAGCTCATCTTGCGCTGGGCGATCTTGCTGATCTCGCGCCGCTTCGCCTTGTAGAGCGTGTAGCGGCTGGCGGCCTCGAAGTGCCAGTGGTCGTGGTACTGGTGGAAGACCATGCACCCGGCGGAGCGGCGTGCCACGTCGGTCTCGATCCGGGGGTTGTAGCGACCGTTGCCGTTGGTGTCGCGGTACATCACCTGGGTCGCGTGATGCTTGCCCTCGGGGCAGTCGCGTCGCTGGTTGGGACGCACCTCGACCGGCCCGGCGCCGATGTTGGCGATGCCCGCCTCGAAGCGCAGCTTGCGCTTGCCGCCGTCGCGGGAGATGTAGAGGTCTCGCGCACGGATGGCGCGAAGGTTCGGCTTGAGCGGCTCGCCTACCGGCCCTGCGACCCTGCTCGGCGCGGGGTCGACCGCGTTCGCCTCCGTCGGGGCCGCGACCTGGGTCAGCGGAAGAGCCAGGGTCAGGGCCAGCGCCCCGACCAGGAGGTGCTGGGTGGTGCTCGTCGTAAGCCCTCGCGCCATGACTTCCCCGTTCTCGCTCCCTCGCCCGGTGAGAGCACCCTACGCACAGATCTTCACCCGTGGGACGAAAGTGTGGCCGGTGATCTCGCGCCGCCGAGAGAGCACCCCCTGTTCGGCGGTAGCCCCCCCGGGGGACAAAGACATGGAGCCGGCCAGGGGACTCGAACCCCTAACCCCCTAATTACAAGTTAGGTGCGCTGCCAGTTGCGCCAGGCCGGCCAGCGGCCACCACGCGAGGTCGCCGCGGAGGTTCATGGTAGACCGACGCATGCGCCGCTCCTGCCCGGGTACCACTTCGGTCCCCACACCAAGGAGGAAAACATCATGGGTACCGACGACAAGATGAAGCACTCCGCCGAGGGGACCTTGGGCAAGGCGAAGGAGAAGCTCGGCGACGCGACCGACGACCAGTCCCTGCAGCGCGAGGGCAAGAAGGACCAGAGCAAGTCCGACCTCAAGCAGGCGGGTCAGAAGACCAAGGACGCGTTCAAGAAGTAGAGCTCGCAGACACGCCGGGGCGGTCCCATCCGGGGCCGCCCCGCTGCTGTGTCCGCACCGGCTCAGGCCGCGAGGAAGCCGGTCACCACCCGCCGGATGCCTGCCGCGTCGAGACCGTGGGCCATGGCGTGGTCGGCGGGCGTGCCGTACCTCCGCAGCTCGCCGCGCCCGACCCCCAGCGACAGCAGCCGATGGGGTACGTCGGCCAGCGACTCGGCGACGCAGCGGGCGGAGGTCCCCTCGAGGTAGGGCTCGACGAGCACCACCTCCGGCGTACCGGCCAGCGCCCTCAGCGTCCTCGCGTCGAACGGCCGGACCGTGCTCGCATAGAGCACGCTCACGTCCAGGTCCGACACCGCCTCGAGGACCGGGTCGAGCATCGGGCCCACGGCGACGACGGTCGCCCCCTCGCCTCGGCGTACGACGTGGAAGCGGCCCGGGGTCACCGGGAACGCCCGGCTGTTCTGGTGGGCGCTGATCCGGACGTAGTCCCTCCCCGACCCTGCCGCGGCGACCCGGAGCGCCGCCTCGACCTCGTCGGCGTGGCCGGGGACGTGGACCGTCCAGTCCGGCAGCGACTCGACCAGGGCGACGTCGCCGGGCGCCTGGTGGGTGCGTCCGCTGCTCGCGGCGTCGTAGGAGCCGCCCGACCCGACGAGCACGCCGCCGACGTCCTGGTGGTTGAACCCGAGCTTGACCTGCTCGAAGGCGCGCTCAACCAGGAAGGAGGCGAAGGTGTGCACCACCGGGCGCATGCCCGTCAGCGCGAACCCCGCCCCGACGTTGACCAGCAGCTGCTCCCGGATGCCGACGTTGACGACGCGCTCGGGGTGGCGACGTTCGACCTCACCGAAGTACTGCCCGGAGATCTCCGCGTAGACCAGCGCGACCGACAGGTCCTCCTCGACGAGGTCGGCGACCGTCGCGGCGAACGTCGCCCGGGGGTCACGCCTCATGACCGCCTCCCCTCTCGACGTGGGCCACGACCGCCGACGGCTGCGGCCTCTCCCCGGGCCCGCGACGCCGGCGCCTCAGAACCCGACGAAGCTGCGCGTGGTCCCGCCCGTCGACTCCCACGGCGTGCCACCCCTCCGTCGCGAACCGCTCCTCGATCCGGCCGGGGACGGCGTAGGACGCCGAACGGTTGTCGACGACCACGACGGTGAGCGCCTCCAGGTCCAGCGCGGCCGCCAGCTCGACTGCCTCATGGTTGCTCCCTTCGTCCATCTCCGCATCACCCACCAGCACGACCACCCGTGACTCCAGTCCCTGGGCGCGCAGCCCGAGCGCGGTCCCGACAGCGAGCGGCAGACCGTGGCCGAGGGAGCCGCTTGAGATCTCCACGCCCGGCACGAGAGTGCGGTCGGGGTGGTGGCCGAGGCGTGAGTCGTACGTCGCCCAGTCCGCCAGCCAGGACACGGGGAGGAACCCCTTGGCGGCGAGCACCGCGTAGTAGGCCATCGGCCCGTGTCCCTTGGAGAGGAAGAACCTGTCCCGGGCGGGGTCCGCGACCGTCTCGGCCGAGACGTCGAGGACGCTGTCGTAGAGGACCCAGATCACGTCGAGGGTCGAGGTGGCCGCTGCCGAGTGCTTCTCGTCACCGGTCATCAGCGCGAGCAGGCCGGGCAGGTCGTCGTACCTGAGCCCGGGAGACCGCTCGAGGGCGGCCGCAGCTTGTGTCGATGTCATGCACAGGAGGATGCAAGTTCAAGTTGACTTGAGGTCAACCACGCTATGATCCAGGTCGTGTCGAGGCGCGAGGCTCAGCTGACGATCGGCCGGCTCTCGGAGCGGGCCGGCGTCGCCACGTCGGCCCTGCGGTACTACGAGTCGCGCGGGCTTATCAGCTCCGAGCGGACGGTCGGGAACCAGCGCAGGTACCCACAGTCCATGTTGCGCAGGGTCGCGTTCATCCGCTCGGCGCAGCGGGTCGGGCTCACGCTCGAGGAGGTCGAGCAGGCGCTGGCCACCCTCCCCGAGGGTCGCACCCCGACCAAGGCGGACTGGACCCGGCTCTCGCGCAGCTGGCGGCCCCGCATCGACGAGCAGATCGCCCGGCTCGAGCGGCTGCGCGACAGCCTCGACGATTGCATCGGCTGCGGCTGCCTCAGCCTGCGCTCCTGCCGGCTGAGCAACCCCGACGACGAGATGGCTCCCCAAGGCCCCGGGGCGGTCCTGCTCGAGCCCGACCAGGAGGGGTCCCGGCTACGCTGAGGCCCATGCCTGTGCGCATCGTGGCCACACAGCCGAACCCGGCACTCGTGACCCTGCCCTGGAACACGCCGCTCGAGCAGTGGGCCGACGAGCACATCGTTTCGCTCCCCCGCGGCATCTCCCGGCACGTCGTACGCATCGTGCGCGTGGGGCCGGACGTCTACGCGGTGAAGGAGACGCGAGAGGCGATGGCCTTCAAGGAGTACCGCATGCTCCGGGACCTGCGCCGCATGGACCTGCCGGCCGTCGAGCCGGTCGCCGTCATCGCCGGCCGGGAGGCCCTCGACGGCGAGGAGATCGAGCCGGCGCTGGTCACCCGCCACCTCACCTACTCCCTCCCCTACCGGTCGCTGTTCTCGCACGGCCTGCGCGCCGACAGCCTCCCCCGCCTCATCGACGCCCTCGCCGTCCTCCTCGTGCGCCTGCACCTCGCCGGGTTCTTCTGGGGCGACGTGTCGCTCTCCAACGTGCTCTTCCGCCGCAGTGCCGGGGAGTTCACCGCCTACCTGGTCGACGCGGAGACCGGAGAGCTCCACCCCGAGCTCTCACGCGGCCAGCGCGCCCATGACCTCGAGGTGGCCTACGGCAACCTCTTCGGCGAGCTTCTCGACCTGCAGGCAGGCGGCCTGCTCGACGAGCAGGTCGACCCCCACAACATCGTCGAGCTCGTGGAGCGCCGCTACACCGCGCTGTGGGAGGAGCTGACCGGCATCGAGGAGTTCCACGCCGGGGAGATGTGGCGCATCGAGAAGCGGGTCGAGCGTCTCAACGAGCTCGGGTTCGACGTCGACGAGCTCGACATCGTCACCGACTGGTCCGGGGCGACCGTGCGACTCCAGCCCAAGGTCGTCGAGGCCGGACACCACCGTCGCGAGCTCCAGGGCCTGACCGGGCTCGACGTCGAGGACAACCAGGCGCGCAGGCTCCTGAACGACATCGCGTCGTTCACCGCGCACTTCGACCTCGGCAACGAGGACCGCTCCGTCGTGGCCCACCGCTGGCTCACCGAGATCTACGAGCCCATGATGCGCATGGTCCCGCGCGAGCTCCGCGTGAAGCTCGAGCCGCCCGAGATCTTCCACGAGATCCTCGAGCACCGATGGTTCCTGTCCGAGAGGGCCGGCCACGAGGTCGACATCATGGAGACCACCCGGTCCTACATCGACGACGTGCTCGCCCGGCGGCCCGACGAGGTCGTCACGGCCGCCGACGACCCCGAGGTCCTCATGCCCCCGGCCTCCCAGTGGCCCAGGGGCAGCTGACCGTGCGGGTCAGATCCGCTCTGGCCGGCACAGCCGGCAAGCTGTGAGCCCGGGAGCGTCCGGGCCGGCCGGCCGCAGGTCGTCGCGGTGAGCGATGAGGGAGCAGTCGGCGCGGTGCACCGTCGTCCCCTCCCCCGCGACCACCAGCACGGCACCGGGGTCGCGCTCCGCTGCCGGTGTGACCGCGCCGGCAGCCCCTGCCGCACCCGCCGGGGCCGAGCTGCGGGAGACAACGTCGGCGAGCACGAGCAGCGTGTCCGAGAGACGCTTGGCGGAGTCGCGCTGGTCGGAGGCGATCCGGGCCAGCCAGGCGCCGAAGTACAGGAAGCCGCCGCAGAACGTCAGCCCGAGCCCCAGCAGGCCGCCGGAGACGAGGTAGGAGAGCTGGTCGTAGGCGTAGGGCGTGTGCGCGGCGCCGTACCAGCCGAGGACGATCACGATCAGCCCGAGCGGCAGGAGCACCGCTCCGGCCACGAACAGCACGATCTGGAGGATGCGGTAGCCGTTGTTGCGCAACGGAGCGGCGCCGCTCGAGGAGTCGCTGCGCGTCTGAGCGCGCGGCATCACGTGGCCGGTGTGGGTGGGCGATTGCACGGTCACGGGTGATCAGGCCCTTCTGAGGTCGGGGACGCCGGTCTCGAGGCCGTGCGAGCAGCTGCCCGCCCCGCCGAGCACGAGACCGCCGATCTTCTGGAGCCACCAGCCGATGCCGGCGGCGATGACGAACGCGCCCACCATCAGTGCCCCAGGGATGCTGGCCAGCGGTGGGAGGCCCGCGGACATGGGTTCGGCGGCGAGCGCGTCGACCTTGCCGGACTCACCGCCCGCCGCCCCCGCGGCATCGACGGCGCCGGAGTCCACCGGTGCGCCGCCGGCACTACCCGTGGACAGCCCGCCGGCGGAGCCGGACGAGGCAGGAGGCACAGCGGCGCCGTTGAGGTCACCGGCGTCGACCGAGGGGAGGTCGAGCTCCATCTTCGGCACCGTGGTCGTCTCCGCGGCGGCGTTGCCGGCGGTGATCACGAACCGCGGTGCCAGCTGGGTCGCGGCTCCCAGGAGGTTCCTGAGCTCCTCGGCCTGGTCGGGGATCAGGCCCAGGACGTCCTCGAACGGGACGTCGTCGAGGTGCCGGCGCAGCGGGCCGGCGTCGATGACGATCTGGACTCCCTCGAACTCCGCGCTGCTGCTGTCGCCCCGGGCGGTCCGCTCGGGCTTGGGCAGCACCAGGGACACACCGAGCTGCTTCAGCGCCTTCTCGGGGTCGTCCGGCATCTGGGGGATCTCGTGACTCTCGTCGGCGAGCCGGACACCGTCACGGCCCACCTCGATCGGCGTGCCCGCAAGCTCGAGACCCACCACCTTCGAGACCCCGGACGCGGTGGGCCTCTTGCCGTCCGCGCTGGTGCGGGTGGTCACGCTCACCGAGTCGGCGGTGATGATGCCACCGAGCAGGGAGAGGTTGGTGAGCTTGCTCGTCGCCACGGCGTTCACGCTCTTGCCGACGGTCTCGGTGCGCGCCTTGCTGACCATGCCGTCGACGTCGACGAGCACGGCCAGCTCGGGAGGCAGGCCGTCGCCGGGCTCCGGCTCGGCAGACGAGGTCCGGTCCTGGCCGGTGATGGCCGCCCCGAGCGAGCCGAGCTGGTCCAGCGGGTTGTCCGGCAGCTCCGGCTCCTCGCCGCCCCTGTTCATCTTCTCCGAGACGTCGCGGTCGCTGGACCAGCCGACCGTCGACCGCACACCCTTGCGGTCCGCGCTGGTGCGCATGAGCGAGCCGGGGAACGGCTCGTCGGACTGCTCGCTCTGCTCGCCCGGCGTGCGGGAGTTCACCTGGACCGGGTAGCCATCGGCGCACAGGCCCGTGTCGCCCAGGCCGAGCTGCTCGACGAACGTCTTGCACCCCTGACCGATCGGGTCACCGGGCCACAGCCAGCTCGCGAGGCCCCGGCCGGTCGGCCCGCTGGCCGCCTCGACCTTGGTGTAGGCGATCTCGAGCTCGGCCTGCGGGCTCGCCGGGATCGGGATGACCGGCTCGTAGATCTCGATCTTGAGCGGCGTCGCCGTCGCCTCGGTGGAGTAACCACCGAACGCGGGCTCGGCGTGCGCCAAGGGCACGGGGGCAGCCGTGCCCACCAACCCCGCGGCCAGGCAGACCATGACCCAGTGTCTGATGGGGCGTCTCATGCTGCTCCTCCAAGGATGACGTCGGACATCTTCGCGTTGATCTCGTCGGGCTCACCCGTGGCCACGATCCGCCCACCAGTCATCACCGCGGCGTAGTCGGAGACGCGCAGGGCGGTGCGAGCGAACTGCTCGACGACCAGGATCGAGACCCCGGACCGGGCGATCGCGGCGACGGTGTCGTAGAGCTCCTCGACGATGAGCGGGGCGAGGCCCATCGACAGCTCGTCGAGCAGCAGCAGCGCCGGGTCCGAGGCGAGTGCCCTCGAGAGCGCCAGCATCTGCTGCTCGCCGCCCGACATCGTGCCCGCGAGCTGGTGGCGGCGCTGATCGAGCCGGGGGAAGTAGGTGTAGGCGGTCTCCAGGACCTTGTCGGCCGGCACCCCCGCGTACGAAACGAGGGTGAGGTTCTCCTCCACCGTCAGGTTGGGGAAGACGCTGCGCCCCTCCGGGATGGTGCACAGGCCGTGGCGGGCGAGCTCCTCGGTGCTCGCCCCGTCGACCGCGACCCCCGCCATGTGAATGTCGCCGCTGGTGGCCTGCATCTGCCCGCTGATCACCTTGAGCAGCGTGCTCTTGCCTGCGCCGTTGGGACCGAGGAGCGCGACCACCGCGCCGCGCGGCAGGGTCAGGTCCACCCCGCGCAGCACCTCGATCCGGCCGTACGCCGCGTGGAGGTCCATGATCTCGAGGATGGGGATGCTCATGCCTGCCTCACCGCCGGGATCTCGGTCGTGACCGGGTCGATCACCGTGGTCTCCTCCTCGGGGTCCTCGTCGGCCTGGCCGAGGTAGGCCTCCTGCACCCGCCGGTCCGCCCGGATCTGCGCAGGCGTCCCCGAGGCGATGACGTGGCCGAAGTCCAGGACGTGGATCTCGTCGCAGACGCCCATCACGAGGTCCATGTCGTGCTCGACCATGAGCACCGCCCGGCCCTCGGCGGCGAGCTCGCGCAGCAGGTCGCCGAAGTCGTCGGTCTCGTTCTCGTCGAGGCCCGAGGAAGGCTCGTCGAGCAGCAGCAGCTTCGGCTCACCGGCGAGAGCCCGGGCCAGCTCGAGAAGGCGGGCGGTGCCCGTCGGGATCGAGTCGGCACGCTCCTCGGCGTACTCTCCGATGCCGACCCGCTCGAGCAGGGCGTCGACGTGAGCGGGCGAGGTGCGCTGGAACAGCCCCCGCAGGCCGAGGTGGATGTCGAGGGCCACACGCACGTTGTCGCGCACGGTGAGGGAGCCGAACGCCTCGAGCCGCTGGAACGTGCGCGCCATGCCGCGCTTGGCACGGGCGTGCGGCTGCATGGACGTGATGTCCTTGCCCTGGTAGCGGACGTGGCCGCGCGTCGGCTTCTGCAGGCCCGTGATCACGTTGAAGCACGTGGTCTTCCCCGCGCCGTTGGGCCCGATCAGGCCCGTCACCCGGCCGGCGTCGAGGGAGAACCTCGCCTCGTTGACCGCGGTGACACCGCCGAACTGCACGACGACGTCATCGACCTCCAACAGGGGCATGGGTGCTCACCTCCTCCGCGTCGATCACCTGTGTGTCGTCCACCTCGAGCTCGGACCCTGCGGCATCGGGGTCCTCGCGGTGCCTGGCCTCGGGGTCCTCCTCGCGCCTGGCGAGCACGGTCGGCATGCGCCGCGACACCGATGGCCACAGCCTCTGCTCGACCTTGCGGCCGACTGCGAAGAGAAGGTTCGCGAGGCCGTT
>DATHVS010000283.1:0-22335 GCA_035461195.1 Nocardioidaceae bacterium | reverse complement strand
TCCTTCTCGAGGGTCTCGAGGAGGAGCTTCTGGCTGCGCTGCGAGTCGGTCATGTCGCGGGCGACCGCGAGGTAGCCGATGTGGCTGCCGAAGGCGTCGCGGATCACGCTCATCGTGACGGCACAGGCGACCCTGCTCCCGTCCTTGCGGACGTAGGTCCAGTTGCGCGTCAGGTGCTCGTCGGCTACAACGCCCTCGACGATCGCCGGGAACCCGTACGGCGTCCCCGACGCGTGTGCGACCCGGGCCAGCTCGTCCTGGTCGTGCAAGGCCTCCAGCTGGAGCTTGCCCGTCACCTCGTCGGCGCCGTAGCCGAGCAGCTCCTGCGCCCCGGCGTTGAAGATCGTGATCGTGCCGAGGAGGTTCACGCCGATGAAGGCGGTACTGGTCGCGACGTCGAGCAGGTGGCTGGTCATGCTGCGCACGTTGCGCTCGTCGGTGACGTCGATGCCGGTGAGCACCACGTGGGTACGCCGGCCCGACTCGTTGAGAAGGGGGGCGCTGGACCAGACGATCCGCCGACGCTGGCCGTCGCCGGTGAGCAGGTCGCCCTCGTACGGCGACGGCTCTCGGCCCGGGCGGGTCCGGTCGAGCAGGTCGCGCAGCTGGTGCTGCTCGGAGCTGGGGGCGATCGTCACCCAGAGCGGCTTGTCGATCACTTCGGACTCGCTCCGGCCGCTGAGCTGCTCACCGGCCGGGTTGAGCCCGACGACCCGCCCCTCGACGTCGAGGACGACGATCAGGCACGCGGTGGTGTTGAGGACTGCCGAGGTGAAGTCCTTCTCGGTCTGCAGGCGGGTGGTGGCGACGTACACGTCGGTGACGTCCATCATCTGGGCGCTGAACATCGGCTCCTCGCCCTGCGTGGACATCGGCGACATCGCGAAGGCCACCCTGCGGCCCGGCTCCTCGGCGAGCCACAGCTCCTCGCGCCAACCGGCGAGCTCACCGGACAGCATCTGCTGCGCCACGTCCTTCAAGGACGTGCCGGTCTCCAGCAGGGGTGCGACGAGGCGGTCCTGGAGCGTCTCGGCCGGTGCGCCAAGGATGTCGGCCGCCGTCTGGTTCAGCTCGCGGATGCGCAGCCCGTCGGATGCCAGCGAGAGCAGGAGCATGCCGACGAACGACTCGCTGAAGCTCTTGTGGAACAGCTCCTCGCTCTGCGCCATCTGGGTCAGGGCAGACCTGCGTTGGTCGACGGCCACGGCGAGCAGGAGGGCGACGAGGACCGTCACGACGAGGAACGTCTGCACCAGGGCCGCAGCGGCGGCCTCACCTGCGGCACCGGTCGTGGCCCCTTGCGAGAAGGGACCGCCGCCGATCGCGGTGAGACCTGTGGCGAGCAGGCCGGTTGCGAGCAGCTCGTAGGTCACCACCCGCAGCCCGAACCTCAGCGCGGCCCACAGCAGCAGCGGCAGAGGGATGAAGGTGAGGCTGGCGTCCTGGTCGGGGGCGAAGACCAGTCCGACCGAGGCCAGCAGCAGGACCACCTGGGCCACCAGCTCCTGACGACGCTCGGCGATGGTCGAGGGGCCGACCCGGAGGACCAGCGGCGTGATGAGGAGGGTCGCCGCCGCGAAGGAGGCGGCGACCGTGACCGCCGTGGCCAGGAAGGGGTCGTCGAGCGTGTAGGCCAGGGTGAGACCCGTGCCCCCGGCGGCGACCACTGTGCCCGCGAGGGTCGCCGAGACGACCCGCCACAGGTCCTCCACCGTGCGCAGCGGAGGCCGGTCGGTCCGTCCCCACGTCAGCAGCAACGCGGCGGCGTAGGCCCCGAGGCCGTGGGACAGGCCGATGCCCGCAGCGGCGTCGGCCGGCAGGTCCGTCACGAAGTGGGCCAGACCAGTGGCGGCCACGACGCCGGTCGCGGACATCCACTGCCAGCGGCGCGGCGTGAGGAGGAGGAGCACGACGGCGAGCCCGGCCGCCGGGCCCCAGGCCGCGACGCCGAAGCCTGCGGGAGTGAGCAGGAGCGCGCCGTAGGAGAGGACGAACACCCCGGCGACTCCCGCGAGCGTCAACCCCCAGGGGGGCGGTTCGGACGCGGTTTCCTGGGGGGCGGGGCGCTCCGCCTCGGCTGCCCGGAGCTGTGGCGCGGGCGCGCTCGCGGGCGCGGTCCGACGGCTCATCGACCCGCCCCGGCGCACGACGACACAGCGCTCCCTCCCAGGTGCATGCACCCATCTTCGGGCATAGGGCCGACTTCCGGCGACCTCGGACGCTCGTGAGGGCCGTTGCGAGGGCGGCTGCGGGGCCGCCGCAGAGGCCTCGACTACCCTCGGTAGGTCCAGACTCCCCGTCGGAAGGAAGCCGTGATGGCCGCGTTGGTGTCCGAGCGGATCGGGCAGTTCTTCATCGACGGAGACCGGCTCGAGTACACCGAGTACGGAGGTGGGGACAACTGGGTCGTGCTCGTCCACGGCCAGCTCATGCCGCGGCGCATGCACCAGCCCCTCGCCCGGGCGATCGCCGGCGCCGGCTACCACGTGGTGACCGTCGACCTTCTCGGCCACGGCCGCTCCGACCGCCCGGCCGACCCGATGCTCTACTCCATGACCGCTTTCGGCGAGCAGGTCGTCGCGCTGCTCGACCACCTCGGTGTCGACCAGGCCGTCATCGGTGGCACCTCGCTCGGCGCCAACGTCTCCCTGGAGGTTGCCGACATCGCGCCCGAGCGGGTGCGCGGCCTCATCGCGGAGATGCCGGTCCTCGACAACGCGGTGGAGGCCGGGATCCTCGCCTTCGCCCCCCTCATGTTCGTCGCGAGGTTCCTGCCACTGACCGTGACCGCCACCCGTGCGGTCACGAAGCTCGTCCCCCGCGGCGTGGTGCCGTTCTGGGTCGGGGTCGGGCTCGACACTCTCAAGCAGCGGCCCGCGCCCATGGCGGCAGCCGTCCACGGCATCTTCTTCGGCCGGGTCGCCCCGTCGAGCAGGTTGCGTCGCAAGATCTCCGCGCCCACCCTGGTCGTCGGGCACCGCCGCGACCCGATCCACCCCTGGGCCGACGCCGCGCTGCTCGCCGAGGAGCTCCCCGCAGCCCGGTTCGTCGAGGCCCGCAGCATCCTCGAGTGGCGCCTGTACCCCGACCGGCTGAACCGGGAGGCGATAGCCTTCCTCGGCGAGTGTCACCACCCCGCCAAGGCACGCCGTACCCGCAACGGACGCTCCGGCGTACGCCCCACCTGAGGGACAATCGAGACGTGGGTCTCTACCGTGACGAAGCCGTGGTGCTGCGCACCCAGAAGCTGGGTGAGGCCGACCGCATCATCACCCTCCTGACGCGCGCCAACGGCCGCGTGCGCGCCGTCGCCAAGGGAGTACGCCGGACGACCTCCCGGTTCGGGTCCCGGCTCGAGCCCTTCACCTACGTCGACCTCCAGCTGGCCGAGGGCCGCACCCTCGACGTGATCACCCAGGCCGAGACGCTGGCCCCCTACGGATCGAAGATCGGCAGCGACTACGAGCGCTACACCGCCGGCACGGTCATGCTCGAGACGGCCGAGCGGCTCGTCGTGGAGGACAAGCAGCCGGCGCTCCAGCAGTTCCTGCTGCTCGTGGGAGGGTTGCGCACGATGTCTTCGGGAGAGCGATCACCCTCGGCAGTGCTCGACTCGTTCCTGCTGCGCTCCCTGTCCGTCGCCGGCTACGCACCCTCGTTCGAGGTCTGTGCGCGATGCGGCCTCGAGGGTCCGCACCGTGCGTTCAGCCCCGCGGCGGGCGGCATGCTGTGCGGGACCTGCCGGGTGCCCGGGACGGCGAGTCCCGCGGCCGAGACCGTCGTCCTCCTCGGCGCCCTTCTCGCAGGGGACTGGGCCGTCGTCGAGGCCAGCGAGCCACGGCACCGCAAGGAGGCCTCGGGCCTGGTCTCGGCCTATCTGGCCTGGCACCTCGAGCGCGGCCTCAGGTCGCTGAGCCACGTCGAGCGCTGACTCACTGCGGCTCGCGGACCCGGTCCCGTTCGACCATCGACGCGATCGAGTCGTTGACCTTGGTCAACAGCCTGGCCAGCTCGTCGCGGTCGGACGCCGGCCAGTCGCCGAGGACCTCCTCCAGCCGCCGGCGTCGGTAGGCGCGGGTGTGCTCCAGGACCGCCCGCCCCTCCTCGGTGAGGTCGAGGATGGAGGCTCGGCGGTCGTCATGGTCGGGGCGTCGTCTGACCAGGTTCGCCTTCTCCAGCGCCTGGACCTGCCGGGTGATCGTCGACGGGTCGAGCCCGAACGCCGTCGCCAGCAGGCCGAGGCGCTGCGGACCCTCGTCGGCGAGACGGCACAGGATGCCGTAGGCGGACCGCTCGAGGTCCATCTCGCCGGAGGAAGTGGAGATGTGGATGCGTTGCACGCGCCGGAGCAACATCGTCATCTGCTGCTCGATCTGCTCCGTGGCGCTGTCCATGACTGCCCCTCCCCAGGGGTTGTGCCTCGAACAACGGTGCGAGGCCCTAAGTTTGGTCGCGATCATACGTGGCGGGACGAGGAGGCGGTGGGACGTTGCTGCGAAAGGGAAAGCGCGCCGCGCCGGTCGACGTACGACCGCCGACACCCCACCCCAGCGGCGCCCGCCCACCGGCCCTGCCGCCAGAGCTCGTGCCCCGTCACGTCGCGATCGTCATGGACGGCAACGGCCGCTGGGCCCAGGAGCGCGGGCTGCCGAGAACGGCAGGTCACGAGCAGGGCGAGCACTCGCTCTTCGACGTCGTCGAGGGGGCCATCGAGATCGGCGTGAAGGCGGTCTCGGCGTACGCCTTCTCCACCGAGAACTGGAAGCGCTCGCCCGATGAGGTGCGCTTCCTGATGGGCTTCAACCGGGACGTGATCCGACGCCGGCGCGACGAGATGCACGAGCTCGGGGTCCGGGTCCGGTGGGCCGGTCGCGCCCCCCGGTTGTGGCGCTCGGTGATCAAGGAGCTCAAGACCGCCGAGGAGCTCACCCGCGACAACGACGTCCTCACCTTGACGATGTGCGTCAACTACGGCGGCCGTGCGGAGGTCGCCGACGCCGCCCGCTCCATAGCCCGCGAGGTGGCCGCCGGACGGCTCGACCCCGAGAAGGTCGACCAGAGGGTCTTCGCCCGCCACCTCTACGTTCCCGAGCTGGCTGACGCGGACCTGGTCTGGCGCACCTCAGGGGAGGAGCGGCTGTCGAACTTCATGCTGTGGCAGGCCGCCTACTCCGAGCTCGTCTTCAGCGACGTGCTGTGGCCCGACGTCGACCGGCGCCACCTGTGGCAGGCCATCGACACCTACGCACGCCGCGATCGGCGGTACGGCGGAGCCGACCCCACGCCCTGATTCCTCAGCGGCGGAGCTCTGCGTCGTGCCCGGGGAGCTCCTCTGGAGTGAAGGTCCGGGTCGTCGGCTCGCCCGGGTCGGTGCTACCGGGTCGTCGGGTGACGGTGATCTGCTCGACCTCGTCGATCGGCGCCAGCAGGAAGGTCAGCTGCCCCGGCCACCCGTCGACGTAGCGCCCGGTGATCTCGCCGACGGTGCGACCGCTGTCGTCGTACGCCACGACGGACTCGACCGTCGCGTCGTCGTCGTAGAGGGCCCACAGACCGTAGGGGTTGTGCCGGGTCGACATCTGATCGCGCGGAAGGAACAGCCAGCTCACGTCGTAGGGCACCGTGTCCGCCCGGACGCGGCTGCGGCCCCACTCAGCGGGCACACCGCTGGTCAGACACATCCGCCGGCCGCAGGCGTGCGCCCAGATGCTGCGCACGCGCACGAGGCCAGTGGTGTCGTAGTAGGGCCGGGAGTCGATCAACGAGGCCCCTCGGCGGGGAGCCATCCCGCTCGGGTCGTACGGGACATCCGCGTGGTTCGCCAGTTCAAGGCTGTGGCGGATCGGCACCGCGACCGAGCCGTTCTTCCCGACGCACACGTCGCTGCGTTGGCGGACCCACTCGCCCTCCTCGCGCCGGAACTCGCTCCGCGTCGCCAGCGTCCCGTCAGCGTTGCCGAACCGAAGGAACGCGCTGTCGCCCTGCTCCTCGTACTCGTAGCGGGGCGCGTTGTAGACCTCCGCCTGGTGGGCCGGGCCACCACGGAGGGTTGCCACGAAGTGGTCGTCGGTGACCGTCTCAGGCCGGGTCCAGTCGTGGGTGATCTGCTCCGGGCAGCTGAACGCGTCGTCGACCCCTCCCTGTGCCGGCTTCCGCTCACCAGGAGCGGAGGGCGTGACCTGCTCCGTCGTCAACACCTCTCCCAGCGCCAGTCCACCGGCGGTGACCGCGATCGCGGCTGCTGCGGCGGCGACCATCGGGAAGCGCCCCCGACGAAGTGTCGGCTGATCGTGGAGACGGTCACGTGTGCGGTGCCAGACGGCGTCCACGTCCACGTCGCGGCTCTCGGCGTCCTCGCGCAGGGCCTCGGTGAGCTTCTGCTCGATCCTCATCGGTCGACCTCCAGGTCCAGGGCGAGAGCGTCGAGACCGCGGGAGATCAGCGCCTTCACCGTGCCGGTGCGCACGCCCATCGCAGTGGCGATCTCGGCGAGCGGCAGGTCCAGCCAGTAGCGCAGCACGAGCGCCTCCCGCTTGCGCTGGGGAAGACGTGACAGGGCGGCGATGACAGCGGTGCGGCTGTCGGGCTCGACGGCGGGAGCCGACGCCTCGACCAGCACCAGGTGCTGCTTGTCCCGGGCTGTCGTGCGGCGGCGGTAGCGGTCGCGGACCAGGTTCACCACGGCGGTGTGGAGGTAGCCCGAGACGTTGCCCGTCCCGTCCTCATACAGCCGACGGCGCGCGCCGTACACCCTGCAGAACGCCTCTTGCACCACGTCCTCGGGGTCGGGGTCACCGAGAAGGGCGGCCAACCGGACCAGCCGCGCGGCATGGGCGAAGAAGAGGTCTGCGAAGTCGTGGCTGTCCACACCCGCGGCCCCTCTCGCGTCCCTCGTCAACTGCCTCATGACCTGTACTACGCGCGGGCACCGAATAGGTTGACGTGCCCGCGCGAGTGTTGCAGATCACCGGCAGGACGGGCAGGTCCCGAAGATCTCCAGGGTGTGGCTCACGTCGGTGAAGCCGTGCTCCTTCGCGATCGAGGACGACCACCTCTCCACCGCGGGACCCTCGACCTCGACGGTGCGTCCGCAGACCCGGCACACGAGGTGGTGGTGGTGGGTCGTGCTGCACCGCCGGTAGAGCGCCTCACCCTCCTCGGTGCGAAGCACGTCCACCTCTCCGCCGTCGGCGAGCGCCTGGAGAGTGCGGTAGACCGTGGAGAGGCCTACGTTCTCGTCGTTGCGGCGCAGCAGGTCGTGGATCTCCTGGGCGCTGCGGAAGTCGTCGCAGGACTGCAGTGCCGAGGCGACCGCCCTGCGCTGCCGTGTGGGTCGGCCGCCGGCCAGCGGGATCTGGTCGCTAGTGCTCGTCATAGTGGCTCCCGTGCGGTGCGTGCCGGTGTCCGTCGTGAACGTAGTCGACGTGGTCGCCGTGCGGTACCGCGAGGTGCCCGCAGTCCTCCCCGTGCTCATGGTCGTGGCCCTCCGGCACGACGGTGTGCTCATCGTCCACGACACCGCCCGGTGTCAGCGGGAACGGTGCCGTCATCCGCTGTCGGCGGCGAAGGAGCATGCCCACCGGCCAGGCGACCACGAACCCGGCCAGTGCGATCAGCACGATCGCCGGCCCGGGGGCGACGTCGATGTAGACAGAGGCCAGCACCCCCGCGATCGAGGCTGCGGTGCCCACTGCCATGGCGGCCAGGAGCGTCGTGCGGAAGCCCCGGGTCAGCTGCTGGGACGTGGCGACCGGCACCACCATGAGCGCGCTGACCAGCAGCAGGCCGACCGTCCTCATCGCGACGGTCACCGTCACTGCTGCCATCACCGCGACGAGGATGTTGTAGGCCCGGACGTTGAGGCCCGCCACCTTGGCGTACTCCTGGTCCTGGGCGACGGCGAACAGCTGCGGGGACAGCCCTACGGCCACGATGACCAGGACAGCTGCGAGGGCCACGGTCAGCCACACGTCGGTGGGGGAGATGCTCAGCAGCGAGCCGAAGAGGTACATGTTCAAGGTGGCCGCGCTCTGACCGGCGAGGCCCGTGATGAGCACGCCGCCGGCGATGCCTCCGTAGAAGAGCATCGCCAGGGCAACGTCGCCGCTCGCCCGGCCCTTCTCCCGGATCACTTCGATGAGGATCGCACCCAGGGCCGCCACCACCACTGCGGTCAGGATCGGAGAGGTGCCCGTGAGAAGGCCGAGGGCGACGCCGGTCACCGCGATGTGACCGATGCCGTCGCCCATCAGAGCGAGCCGGCGCTGGACCAGGTAGGTGCCGACCGCCGGTGCGGCGAGCCCGGTGAACAGCGCGCCCAGGAGGCCGCGCAGCACGAAGTCGTAGGCGAGGATGCTCATGATCGCTGCTCCCTGCCCGAGGCGGTGTCGATCGGTGAGGCCACGGTGGGTGTGTAGTCGGGCCGCTCCTCGCGCAGCTCGGGGTGGTGGTGGCCGTGGCCGAGCCAGTCGATCTCCTGCGCCGAGGCGAGTGGCGGGCCGTCATACGCGACCCGGCCGTCCCGCATCACGACCGTCCGGTCGATCAACGGCGCCATCGGCCCGAGCTCGTGGGCGACCAGGATGATCGTCGCGCCACGCTCGACGAGTCCCGCGAGTGCGTCGGCGAAGGTCCGCTGGCTCGCGAGGTCCACGCCCGCGGTGGGCTCGTCGAGGACGAACAGGTCCGGCTCGCCCGCCAGGGCCCGGGCGATCAGCGCGCGCTGCTGCTGGCCGCCGGAGAGGGTGGCGCAGCCGTCGTGGGCACGGTCACCGAGGCCCACCGCGGCGATCGCGTCGGTGATGGCCGCCTTGTCGGCCTTGCGCAGCGGGCGCAGCGGCCGGCGTCGAGAGAGGCGTCCGGCCGCGACGACCTCCCACACCGACGCCGGTACGCCGGAGGTGGCGCTGACCCGCTGGGGGACGAAGCCGACCCGGCGCCAGTCACGGAAGCGGGTGAGCGGGGTCCCGAAGAGCGAGACCTGACCGCGGCTGGTCGGCACCAGCCCCATGAGCGTGCGCACGAGCGTCGACTTGCCGGAGCCGTTCTCGCCCAGGAGAGCGACGACCTCGCCCTGTCGGACGGTCAGGTCGATCCCCCGAAGGATGGGACGGCCGCCGAGGACCACGGACCCGTCGCGGACCTCGGCGACCACCGAGGCGTCGGAAGACGCCGAGCGATCGGTCATCGACATCTGTTCGCGGCTCTGAGGGCCTCGAGGTTGGAGCGCATGAGGGAAAGGTAGTCCTCGTCGGCGGTCTCGTCTCCCAGACCCTCGATCGGGTCGAGCACGTCGGTCTCGATCCCGAGGTCGCGGGCGAGGGTCTGCGCCATGGCGGGGCTGGCGAGCCGCTCGGAGAAGACCGTCGTGACCCCCTCGCTCCGGATCAGGTCCTGGAGCTCGCGCAGATGGGCCGCCGACGGCTCTGCGTCGGGGGAGAGCCCGGCGATCGGCTCGAAGTGGAGGCCGTACTTCTCCAGGTAGCGGAAGGCGTCGTGGCTCACGACGACGGTGTCGACCTCGCACTTGGAGAGACCTTCGGCATACGCCAGGTCGATCTCGAGCAGGTCGTCGCGCAGGTCCTGGAACGCGGACTCGTAGTCGGCTGCGTTCTCCGGGTCGACGACGGACATCTCGTCGCGCACCGCGGCGGCGAGGTCGACCATGCGCTCGGGGTCGACCCAGAAGTGCAGGTCCTTGTCGCCGTGGCCGTGGTCGTCCGCGTGGTCGTCGTCCGCGTGCTCGTCGGCGTGGGGGTCTTCTGCGTGGTCGTCCGCGTGGTCGTCCGCCGTGTGCTCCTCGAACGCGACCAGGTCGACGACCTGAGTGGCCTCGACGACCTGGTCCGGTCCGTTCTGGTCGACGGCCTCGTCGATCGCGGGCTGCATGCCCTTCTCGTAGACGACAAGGTCGGCCCCGGCGATCTCCGCGGTCTGCCGCACGCTCAGCTCGAGGTCGTGAGGGTCGACACCGGGCGAGGTCAGGGTGACCACGTCAGTGTGTTCGCCGCCCACCCGCTCCGCCACATAGGCAAGGGGGTAGAAGGACGCCACGACGCGGGGACGATCTCCCGCGTCGTCGTTCCCCATGGCCCCGCCGCACCCGGCAAGGAGGAGGGGGGCGGTCAGGGCGGCTGCTGCCACGTTGCGGAGTCGGGTGGCCGGAACTTTGTTCATGAGAACCATTCTCAGCACTAATGACAACCATTTTCAAATCGTCGACCCGTCCCGTCTGCCGCGCGGGAGTACGCCGACCCGTCGGGGGTAGGGTCGCGGGCGTGCTGGTGGTGAACAGGTTCCGCGTGGAGGAGCAGGACGCCGCGTCGTTCGCCGAGGACCTGGCGCGCGCCCATGCCCTGCTCGCGGGGCGACCCGGGTACGCCGGAGGGTCGGTGGGTCGCAACGTGGACGACCCCACGTTGTGGGTGCTCCAGACCAGATGGGCCGACGTCGGCAGCTACCGCCGGGCCTTGTCGTCCTACGACGTGAAGCTCGGCGCCGTACCTCTGCTGTCGCAGGCCCTGGACGAGCCCTCGGCCTACGAGGTCCTGGGCGACGAGGGAGCCGCCGGGCTCAACGAGGCACGGCCCCGCGAGCTCGGCTGAACCACCGGTCCATCCCACCGCCCCGACGGGGCAGGGACTGGAGTCGCCTGGATACTGTGAGGGTTCGCCGTCAGCCAGCCGGCGCCCCTACCCCTACGGAGCAGATCCCCCATGAGCAAGGCCAAGGCCTCCGCCCTCGACCAGGTCGTCTCGCTGTGCAAGCGGCGCGGCTACGTCTTCCCCAGCGGCGAGATCTACGGCGGCACCCGGTCCGCCTGGGACTACGGCCCGCTCGGCGTGGAGCTGAAGGAGAACATCAAGCGCCAGTGGTGGAAGAGCGTCGTCACGGCGCGTGAGGACGTCGTCGGGCTCGACTCCTCGATCATCCTGCCGACCCGGACCTGGGAGGCCTCGGGCCACCTGTCGACGTTCAGCGACCCGCTGACCGAGTGCCTCAGCTGCCACAAGCGTTTCCGCGTGGACCACATGCAGGAGGCGCACGCCGCGAAGAAGGGCATCGACGACCCTGACACCGTCGCGATCGCCGACCTGGCCTGCCCCAACTGCGGCACTCGTGGGTCGTGGACCGAGCCCCGCAACTTCAACATGATGCTCAAGACCTACCTCGGCGTGATCGAGGACGAGTCCGGGTTGCACTACCTGCGCCCCGAGACCGCGCAGGGCATCTTCCTCAACTTCGTCAACGTGATGAACGCCTCGCGCAAGAAGCCGCCGTTCGGCATCGCCCAGACCGGCAAGAGCTTCCGCAACGAGATCACCCCGGGCAACTTCATCTTCCGCACCCGTGAGTTCGAGCAGATGGAGATGGAGTTCTTCGTCGAGCCCGGCAGCGACGAGGAGTGGCACCAGGAGTGGATCAACACCCGTCTCCGGTGGTACGTCGACCTCGGGATCGACCCGGACAACCTGCGGCTGTACGAGCACCCGCAGGAGAAGCTGTCGCACTACTCCAAGCGGACCGTCGACATCGAGTACCGCTTCGGCTTCAGCGGCCGTGACTTCGAGGAGCTCGAGGGCATCGCGAACCGCACCGACTTCGACCTCTCCCAGCACAGCGAGTTCTCCGGCCAGGACCTGTCGTACTACGACCAGGCGACGGGGGAGCGCTACGTCCCCTACGTCATCGAGCCCGCAGCGGGGTTGACCCGCTCGTTCATGGCCTTCCTGATCGACGCCTACACCGAGGACGAGGCGCCGAACACCAAGGGCGGCGTCGACAAGCGCACGGTGCTGCGCCTCGACCACCGGCTCGCCCCGGTGAAGATCGCGGTCCTGCCGCTCTCGCGCAACGCCGACCTCTCGCCGAAGGCCAAGGGCCTCGCAGCGGAGCTTCGCGGGCTGTGGAACGTCGACTTCGACGACTCGGGCGCGATCGGCCGCCGCTACCGTCGCCAGGACGAGATCGGCACGCCGTACTGCGTCACCGTGGACTTCGACACCCTCGAGGACAACGCGGTCACGATCCGTGAGCGCGACACCATGAAGCAGGAGCGGATCGGCATCGACCAGGTGAAGGCCTACTTCGCCGAGCGCCTGCTCGGCTGCTGACACGGCTCGGAGACCCATCGACCGGTGCCGGTCGGCCACGACAGGCCGGCACCGAGTCATGTACGGCCGCGTCTGCCGGGACAGTCACCAGGCGCGTGTCACCATGTCGGGGTGACTCGCTCGATGCCCCGAATCTCCCGTGCAGCAGCCGTTGTTGCAACCGCCGCGGTCGTCCTCGCCTCGTGCGGTGGCGCGCCGGCCGAAGAGGCGGCCGAGACGCCCTCACCGACCGTGTCGCCGTCGCCGTCGCCGTCGTCCACGGTGAGCGTGCCCCCGCCTGTCGAGCTGACCGAGGTCGGGGCGGATCTGTCCTTCGGTGACACTGCGACGGTGATCTACGAGCCGAACCAGAAGCGCGGGACGGTCCTGGAGCTGACCGTCAAGAAGGCGGCGCAGGGGACCAGGAAGGATTTCTCGGGCTTCATTCTCGACGACTACACCAAGGCTGCGACCCCGTACTACGTGAACGTGGAGGTGGCCAACGTCGGCGAGGGTGACGTGGGCGGCGCACCGGTACCCCTGTGGGGCGTCGACGCCGACAACACCCTGCTGCCGGCCGCGACCTTCACGACGGCGTTTCGGCGCTGCCCGTCGCAGCCGTTGCCGAAGGAGTTCGGCCCCGACGAGACGTTCTCCACGTGCCTGGTCTTCCTCGCGCCCGACCAGGGCACCATGGAGGCGGTGAGCTTCCGGCCGAACCAGGAGTTCGACCCGATCCAGTGGACCGGGGAGATCGCCACCCCTGCGCCGGAGCCGAAGAACAACAAGAAGAACAACAAGAAGAACGACAACGACGGCTGAGCGGGCAGGATTTGGGCGGTGGCGCCCGCTCCGGTGACAATGGCACCCATGTCCGCCGCCGCGCCCGCCGTACCCCAGGAGCTCGTCCTGGGGTCGCTGCGCATCGGCCCGCCCGTCGTCCTCGCCCCGATGGCGGGGATCACCAATGCCGCCTACCGCCGCCTCTGCCGCGAGCAGGGGGCCGGGCTCTACGTCTGCGAGATGATCACCTCCCGCGGCGTGGTCGAGCGTGACGTCACGACGATGTCGATGCTGGCCTTCGACGAGCTCGAGGACATCCGCTCGGTCCAGCTCTACGGCACCGACCCGGTCTACATCGGCAAGGCGGCCGAGATCCTGTGCGCCGAGCACGGCGTCGACCACATCGACCTGAACTTCGGCTGCCCGGTGCCCAAGGTGACCCGCAAGGGCGGCGGCGGCGCCCTGCCGTGGAAGCGGTCCCTCCTCGGGGAGATCCTCACCGCGGCTGTGGAAGCGGCCGAGCCGTACGACGTGCCGGTCACCATGAAGACTCGCAAGGGGATCGACGACGACCACCTGACCTACCTCGACGCCGGCCGGATCGCCCAGGAGGCCGGCGTGGCCGCTATCGCACTGCACGGTCGCACGGTGAGTCAGGCCTACTCCGGTGTGGCCGACTGGGACGCGATCGGCGAGCTCGTGGAGCACGTCGACATCCCGGTGCTCGGCAACGGCGACATCTGGGAGGCCCGCGACGCGATCCGCATGGTCGAGCAGACCGGTGCCGCCGGGGTCGTGGTGGGTCGGGGGTGCTTGGGGCGGCCGTGGCTGTTCCGCGACCTCGCGGCCGCGTTCGCCGGTGAGGAGGTCGCGATCCTCCCTACCTTGGGGGACGTCGGGCAGATGATGCGCCGTCACGCTGAGCTGCTTGCCCTCCACATGGGGGAGGAGCGGGGCTGCAAGGAGTTCCGCAAGCACGTGTCGTGGTACCTCAAGGGCTTCACCGCCGGCGGCGAGCTGCGCAGATCGCTCGGCCTGGTGACCAGCCTCGCCGAGCTCGACAGGATGCTCGCCGAGCTCGACCCCGAGGAGCAGTTCCCGGTCGCCGAGCTCGGCACGCCCCGCGGTCGCCAGGGCAGCCCGCGGCGCGTCGTTCTCCCGGAGGGCTGGCTCGACGACACCGACGGAGCTGGCAGCGCCGTGCGCGAGGACGCCTCGGAGATGTCGGGCGGCTGACGACGTCGTCCGTCTCAGGCTTGGTGGTCTGGACAGCCTGCTCGGCACGCTGCCGGGGGATCTGAGCGGGATGGGACGGGCTTGCGAGGGTTGCGAGTGGTCTGGGCCACTTGCCCGATGTGGGTTTGGCCACGCCGAGGCGGAGGCAATTTGTCATCCACGGGGGTTCGCGTGTTTGACTCGGTCGCGTTTGCTCATAGACGTCCAGACTCTGGTTGGTGATTTGCCGTGGCGCCTGCCCGCCACAAGCACGTCCTCCGCGTCGCGCGACCTCGCCGGCGGCTGTTCCGTGGGGGGCTTGCTGCTGCCGCCGTGACCGTCCTGGCGACCACGGCCGTGGCCGTCAGCTGGCCCGAGGAGGCCCCTGCCCAGTCCTCGGCCGCGATCTCGATGCCCACCCCCGAGGTGAGTGCCTCAGCGGTCCCGGTGCGTGTCGCGCCCATCTCCCGCTCCGAGGAGCGGGTCCGCCTCGAGGCCAAGCCCCCGGAGGTGGTCGGCCACAAGTTCGCGACGACGGCGGTCAACGTCCGGCTCAAGCCCTCCGAGAAGTCCCGGCTCGTCGGCACCCTGAAGTGGGCTGAGAAGGTCGCCGTCTCGGGCAAGACCCAGGGCGAGTGGGCCGAGATCGTTGTCGACAAGCAGGGGCTCTGGGTGCACCGCGCCTACCTGGCGAACAAGAAGCCGAAGCCGAAGCCGGAGCCCGAGCCGCAGGAGGAGGCGACGGAGGAGGCAGCCGCGGCTGTGCCGACGGGGCTCTCCACGGCGCCGTGCGCGTCCGGCTCCGACGTGGAGAGCGGCCTCGTCGCCAACGCCGTCGCCGTCCACCGGGCGGTGTGTGGCGCGTTCCCGTCGATCACGTCGTACGGCGGCGTGCGCAGCGGCGACAGCGGCGAGCACGGCACCGGCAACGCCCTCGACATCATGATCTCCGGCGACCCGGGCTGGGAGGTCGCGGAGTTCGTCCGCGCCAACGCCGGCGACCTCGGTGTGAGCGAGGTCATCTACGCCCAGAAGATCTGGACCGTCGAGCGCAGCAGTGAGGGCTGGCGCTACATGGAGGACCGCGGCTCCACCACCGCCAACCACTACGACCACGTCCACGTCTCGGTCTACTGATCCGCTGCTGCTGCGCCCCACCGGCCCTGTCGGTGGGGCGCAGTAGTCTGCAGGGGCGATGGGGTCGACGCAGAGCAGGTACGACGCAGCCTCGTGCGCCCGCTGGGTGGACGAGCCCCCGAAGCGCGCCGAGAGAACCCCGTTCGAGCGTGACCGCGCCCGGCTCGTGCACTCCGCGGCACTACGCCGGCTCGCCGCGAAGACTCAGGTGGTCGACCCGACCTCCGACGACTTCGTCCGCAACCGGCTGACGCACACGCTCGAGGTCGCGCAGGTGGCGCGCGACCTCGCCAAGACGCTCGGCTGCGACCCCGACATCGTCGAGACCGCCGCCCTCGCCCACGACATCGGGCACCCGCCCTACGGCCACAACGGCGAGCGGGTGCTCGACGAGCTCGCCGCGCCCTGTGGCGGGTTCGAGGGCAACGCGCAGACCCTGCGGATCCTGACCCGACTGGAGGCCAAGTCGGCCGACTCCGCGGGCCGTTCGGTGGGCCTCAACCTCACCCGCGCCACCCTCGACGCGAGCACCAAGTACCCCTGGCCCCGCGACGGCGCGCCGCAGCCGCGCGGCATCGACTCCGACGGCGAGGTCCAGTCGGTGCGCAAGTTCGGGGTGTACGCCGACGACCTGCCCGTGTTCACGTGGATGCGCGAAGGTGCGGAGCCCGGTCGCCGCTGCCTCGAGGCGCAGGTGATGGACCTCTCCGACGACGTCGCCTACTCCGTGCACGACCTCGAGGACGGCATCGTCGCGGGTCGCATCGAGCCCTCGTGGCTCGAAGACACGGGCCGGCGCCGCGAGGTGTGGCGGACCGTGCGGGAGTGGTACCTCCCCGACGTCGTCGACGAGGAGCTCGACGGGGCGCTCGCGGGGCTGCGGGCGATACCGTCGTGGCCCCGGGGCTCCTACGACGGCAGCCGGGGCGCCCAGGCGGCGCTGAAGAACCTCACCAGCGACCTGATCGGGGCGTTCTGCACCAGCGTCCAGCACGCCACCCACGACAAGTACGGCACGGGCCCGCTGACCAGGTACGACGCCGACCTCGTCTTGCCCCGCGAGACCGGTCTGGCGATCGCGGTCCTGAAGGGGGTCGCGGCCCACTACGTCATGCGTGCCGCCGACCGCGTGACGCTGATGGCGGACCAGCGGGAGGTCATCGCCGAGCTCGTCATGGCGCTGCTCGACGCGGGCCCCGGCGAGCTGGAGCCGCCGTTCCGCGACGACCACGCCCGGGCGGACTCCGAGGAGGACCGGCTCCGCGTCGTCATCGACCAGGTCGCCTCCCTCACCGACGCCTCCGCAGGGCAGTGGCACGACCGTCTCGTGCGCAACAGCAGTGGCTGAGCTGCTGACGGTGGGCCACGGCCGCCTCGACGAGGAGGGGCTCGGCTCCGTGCTCGTGGGCGCCGGGGTCGAGCTGCTGGTCGACGTACGCCGGTTCCCGGGGAGTCGGGCGAACCCCGCGGTGAGCCGTGACGCGCTGCCGTCGTGGCTCCCGGGGTTCGGGGTCGACTACCGGTGGGAGGAGCGGCTCGGGGGGCGCCGCAAGCTCGCTGAGGGCGACGACGCAGATCCGTGGTGGCAGGTGTACGCGTTCCGGGCCTACGCCGCATACACGCGCACGCCAGAGTTCATCGCCGGCATGTCTCAGCTTCTGGCGGACGTGGCCGGCCGCCGGGTTGCGGTGATGTGCAGCGAGAGCGTGTGGTGGCGCTGTCATCGGCGGGTGGTCGCCGATGTCGCCGTCCTGGCCCACGGCATGACCGTCCGGCACCTTATGCACGACGGTCGGCTCACCGAGCACCGCCCCTCTGAGGGGGCGAGGCTGCGCTCGGACGGCCTCGTGGTCTGGGACCGGGTGTAGCTCAGATCCAAGGACGCAGGCGGCTGAACAGGTTTGGCGCGTGAGCGTCGCGGCGGGCCTGCAACCACCGGTTGCCGTGCTGGGTGGCCCAGGAGAGGTCGGCCAGGTGCTGCAGGCCATCGCGGGTCGGGCCGGGGTCCCCCACGTACGCCGGGAGTGGCTGGTCGAGGTCGACGTCGCGTCGGACCAGCTCGGCACCGAGCCACTCCACCGCTGCCGCACCGTCGAGGCGACGGCCGCCGTCGAGGACGAGAGCCGGGACGACCTCGCCGCCATCGGACCAACCGTCACGCCAACGCCGCACCAGGCGCCAGGCGTCCGCGGTGACCGGGGCGCCGGTGACGTCGACGGCGTAGCCCCAGTCACGTACGAGGTCGCTGCTCGGTGTGGCACTGCGGACGATGTCGACGAGGAGCGTGCGCACGAGCCGCGCGTCGCCGAGGTCCACGGCGTGCATCCAGAAGGCGTCGAAGAGCAGGCGACGCGCGGCCGGCCCGGCACCTGCCAGGTAGGCCTCGGCGTAGCCGGACACGGCCGGCTTCGTGAAGGGCACGAAACCGGCGAGAGCGTGGGGGAGGAGCTCGCCGGGAAGCAGCCGGCGACTCACCCGGTCGAGGTCGCCCCGCGTGGCCTTCAGGCGTGCGTCGGGATCCACGGGGCGGCCTGGGACGGGTCGGTCGTGCTCGACCATCCACCAGTCGACCTCGACGCCGTCGGCCTCCAGGAGGGCGGCGCGGCGTGAGGCGAGATAGCTCCACGGACAGGTGAGGTCGCCGTAGAGGGCGATTCGGGCCGTTCTCGGCGCGGTGGGCGGTGGTGCGACGGGATGAGGGAGTGGTTGCCGGACCGGGGTGTCGAGCGCGATGGTCATGACGGTTCCTTCCTTTGGCCGGGTGCAGGAATAACGCAACAAAGATGTTGTATAAATGGTCAGGGTCGAAGGTCCCTTGCGTATGCCGGACTCCCGCGCTGCGCCCCGGGGACGGTAGGCACCGGTTGACCCGACCGGGTCTGACTGTCCGGCCCACGACGTAGACTCCCGCCCGTGGCAGGACTGATCCGTGAGGAAGACATCGCGCTGGTGCGCGAGCGCGCACGGATCGAGGAGGTCGTCTCCGACTACGTCACCCTGCGCAGGGCCGGCGGCGGGTCCCTGAAGGGACTGTGCCCCTTCCACGATGAGAAGTCCCCATCTTTTCATGTCACTCCGACAAGAAACTTCTACCACTGCTTCGGTTGCTCGGAGGGTGGAGACGTCATCGACTTCCTCATGAAGATCGACGGTCTCGGCTTCGCCGAGTCGGTCGAGCGGCTCGCCGACAAGTACGGTGTCCAGCTGCGCTACACCGAGGGCGACGGTGACCGTCCGCAGCGTCGTGACGCCAACCTGCGGCCCCGGCTCATCGAGGCCCACAAGGCCGCCGCCGCCTACTACCTCGAACAGCTCGCCTCACCCGAGGCGCTTGCTGGGCGGCAGTTCCTCGCCGAGAGAGGATTCGACAAGGAAGCGGCCGAGACGTTCGGCATCGGGTTCGCGCCACGCGACGGCGACGCGCTCTACCGACATCTGCGGCAGAAGGGATTCGGCGACGAGGAGCTCGTCACCGGCGGGCTCGTCGCGCAGGGCCAGCGCGGACACTACGACCGGTTCAGGGGACGGCTGCTCTGGCCGATCCGGGAGACCAACGGCGATGTCATCGGCTTCGGTGCCCGCCGACTGTTCGACGACGACCGGATCGAGGCGAAGTACCTCAACACGCCCGAGTCGCCGATCTACAAGAAGAGTCACGTCCTCTACGGCATCGACCTCGCCCGCCGAGACATCGCACGAACCTCTCAGGCGGTCGTCGTCGAGGGTTACACCGACGTGATGGCCTGCCACCTCGCCGGCGTGAAGACCGCCGTCGCCACCTGCGGCACCGCCTTCGGAGAGGATCACGCCCGCGTCCTGCGCCGCCTGCTCCACGACCACGAGGAGTTCCGCGGCGAGGTGATCTTCACCTTCGACGGCGACGAGGCAGGGCAGCGCGCTGCGCTCCGGGCGTTCGGCGGGGACCAGCAGTTCGTCAGCCAGACCTACGTGGCGGTCGAGCCCGACGGCCTCGACCCGTGCGACCTGCGGCTCCAGAAGGGCGACGGCGCCGTCCGCGAGCTCGTGGCGCGGCGCACCCCGCTGTACCGCTTCGTGCTCAGCAACGTCGTCTCCCGCTACGACCTCGACCGCGCCGACGGCCGGATCGACGCCCTGCGCGAGGCCGCCAAGCTCGTCGTCAGCATCCGTGACAGGTCCAAGGTCGACGCCTTCGCCCGCGAGCTCTCCGGCATGGTCGGGGTCGACGTCGAGCAGGCCCGGGCAGAGGTACGCCGTGCGGCGGCCCGAGGCCCCAAGGCCGACGACCGTCGACGGCCGGGACCCGGGCAGGCCGGCGCCGGAGCCGGTGCAGGGGTGCCGGCAGGCGGGCCGGCGTACGCCGGGGAGGCGGGTCGTCCCGTGGCACCGCCGGTGCCTGACCTGCGCGACCCACGGTTCACGCTCGAGCGTGAGACGCTCAAGCTCGTCGTCCAGTACCCCCTCGCCGTGGGGCCGGCCGCCAAGGACGTCGACGCCCACGACTTCACGCACCCGACCCTCCGCTCGGTGTGGGAGGTCGTCGCCGGCCTCGGCGGTCCGGCCGCAGCCCCGGACAACGAGGTGTGGGTCTCGAAGCTGCGCGAGCACACAGCAGACCCGGCAGCGGCACACGCTCTCAACGCGCTCGCGGTCGAGCCGCTGCTGTCGGCCAAGGAGCCCGACGCAGGCTATGTCGCGGCACACGTATTCCGGCTCCAGGAGCTCACGGCGATGCGCCGGATCGCGGACGTGAAGTCCAAGCTCCAGCGCACCAACCCGGTCGACCAGGCAGCGGAGTACAACCGCATGTTCGGTGAGCTCGTCGCCCTGGAGCAGCATCGCCGCGACCTGCGGGAGAGGGCGATCGGAGGCTCGACCACGTGACCCCCCGCAATCCCTTCAAGCGGTCCGTGGACGTGCCGGGCGACGTCGTCGCGCAGGCCTCCCTGGCACCCGGGGAGAAGGTGCTTGCCGGGACCCGGACGACCGACGGCACGTGGCTGCTCGGCACCCACAAGGCATTGCACGTGGTCCTCGACCCGGGGGCCGAGGTCGACCGGGAGGTCGAGGCGCCGCCCGTCGAGCGACGCATCCCGTGGGAGCGCATCGAGCGCGCCGACTGGGACCGCGACGAGGAGCTGCTCGTCGTCGAGGAGGTGGGGGAGTTCGGCAGGGTCCGTCCGCGACACGAGCTCGCCGTCGCCGAGCCGGGGCTGCTGCTCGAGCTCGTGCGCGAGCGAGTCACCGCCTCGGTGGTTCTCCAGCGCCGGGTCAACACCGAGGGCAAGAAGGGCCTGCTGGTCATCGGACGCCGCTCACCGGTGGGCGACGGGGAGATCTCGTGGGCCTACCAGTTCGACGCCGGGGTGGACCCGGAAGACCCGTCGGTGATGGCTGCCGCAGAGGCCGGTCTCCGTGCCGCACAGGCCGACCTGGGCCTGTGACAGGGCACCCGACCTCGATTTAGCACAGCGGCAGATCACTTGCTAACCTATCGGCGCTGCACGATCCCCTGTAGCTCAATTGGCAGAGCATTCGGCTGTTAACCGGAGGGTTGTTGGTTCGAGTCCAACCGGGGGAGCTCCTCACACGACAAGGCCCCCCGTGGGCCTTTCGTGCTTTCGCGGGCGTCCTTCCTCAGTCACCCCAGCCCATCGGGAAGACCTCGAACGGTGCAGCGTGGGTTACTTCCAGGCGCGTCCCGGTCGCCCGCGACATACCCTCGAGGAACTCCTCCGGGTCGAAGTCCTCCCAGCCGAGCCCGTTGATGTAGGCGCGGTGCGCCTCCAGGGAGGCCACGCCGGTCGCGAAGGTCTGTGTCGTGTCCGCCGCGTGCCCCGACAGGGGTGAGCCGGCCGCCCACACCTCGCGTACCCCGCTCCACGGGTCGAGACCTCCTGCCACCTGGTCGTGGAACACCCACCGGTTCCCCGCGTCCCGCACCGCGTCCAGCGTCGCCTTGCCCGTCGCGATGTGGTCGGCCTGGTTCAACATGCGGCCGCCCCACGTGTCGCGGAAGTTGTTGGTGATGACGACGTCGGGGCGGTGCCGGCGTACGACCGCGGCAATCGCCCGCCGCAGCGGTACGCCGTACTCCAGGACGCCGTCGGGAAGGCGGAGGAAGTCCACCTCGTCGACGCCCACGATCCGAGCCGAGTCGACCTGCTCGGCCTCGCGCACCACGCGGGCCTGCTCGGGGTCCATGCCGTCGATCCCGGCCTCGCCGCTGGTGACCATGCAGTAGACGACCCGCTTGCCCAGGCCGGTCCACCGGGCCACGGCCGCCGCGGCGCCGAACTCCATGTCGTCGGGGTGCGCGACCACGCACAGCGCGGTCTCCCAGTCCTCGTTCACGTGCTCGAGTCCGGTCGGCTCCGGAGGCGTCTCGCTCATGGTCCGAGCATGTCAGCGGCTGGCGCGTCTGGCCACCGACCACAGCGCAGGGCGCCGGCCTGCGCCGGGCGTTGACGCCGCTGTCGTCCTCTTCGGTGCCAATCTGGTCTTTATGTGCCATTGCCGCCCGAGTAAAGCCTGTATGTGATGTGGTGTTACGGGGCGCTCGGCCCCCTGCACCTACGGAGGGTTTTTCCTGATGCGAAGTCGACTGCTCATGCTCGCCGTGGCGACCATGCTGCTCATCTTGCCGGCGGCGCCGGCGCAGGCCATCGTCAACGGAGTCCCCGACGAGGGGGAGCATCCGTTCGTCGGGCAGCTGTTCTTCTACGTTCCCGACGCGAACGACTCGCGGTTCAACGACCCGGGGGCGTGGTACTCCTGCTCCGGGACGCTGGTCGACAAGAACACCGTGGTGACCGCCGGACACTGCACCTTCGGGGTAGGCAAGGACGGAAAGCCCACCACACAGATCGGCGGCTCCGGCGGCACCGACGTGTGGATCAGCTTCGAGGAGGAGCCCGACTTCAGCATCCTGCAGCCCAGCTCCACCTTCGTCCCGGACGGTAACGACGCTAGGTACAAGTCTTGGTCGGCCGCGCTCGACAAATCTCGCACGTGGCACTCCGCGACAGCCTATGCCCACCCCGAGTACGTCGACCGATCCTTCTACATGTACGACGCGGGCGTGCTCGTCCTCGACAAGTCGGTGAAGATGGGCGCCTACGGCAAGCTC
>DATHVS010000282.1:0-9248 GCA_035461195.1 Nocardioidaceae bacterium | reverse complement strand
GTGGTGAACACCTCGGACCGCTTGGTCGGGATCGTGGTGTTGCGCTCGATGAGCTTGGTCATCACGCCGCCCTTGGTCTCGATGCCGAGCGACAGCGGGGTGACGTCGAGGAGCAGCACGTCCTTGACCTCGCCCTTGAGCACGCCGGCCTGCAGAGCAGCACCGACGGCGACGACCTCGTCGGGGTTCACACCCTTGTTGGGCTCCTTGCCGCCGAGCAGCTGCTTGACCTGCTCGGTCACGGCGGGCATCCGGGTCGAGCCACCGACCATAATGACGTGGTCGATCTTCGAGATGTCCTGCCCGGCGTCCTTGAGCACCGTCTGGACAGGGGACTTGGTCCGCTCGAGCAGGTCGGCGGTGATCTTCTGGAACTCCGAGCGGGTCAGCTTCTCCTCGAAGTGGAGCGGGCCGGACTCGGAGTGGGTGATGTAGGGCAGGTGGATCGTGGTCTCGCTCGAGGCGGACAGCTCGATCTTCGCCTTCTCGGCGGCCTCCTGGAGACGCTGGCGGGCGATCTTGTCCGCGCCGAGGTCGACGTTGTTGCTGTCCTTGAACTTCTTGACCATCCACTCGACGACCCGGTTGTCCCAGTCGTCGCCACCGAGGTGGTTGTCGCCGGAGGTCGCCTTCACCTCGACGACGCCGTCACCGATCTCGAGCAGGGACACGTCGAAGGTGCCGCCACCGAGGTCGAAGACCAGGATGGTCTGGTCGCTCTCCTTGTCGAGGCCGTAGGCGAGGGCCGCGGCCGTGGGCTCGTTGACGATGCGCGAGACGTTGAGGCCTGCGATCTCACCGGCCTCCTTGGTGGCCTGGCGCTGCGCGTCGGAGAAGTACGCCGGGACCGTGATCACCGCGTCGGTGACGGTCTCGCCGAGGTAGGACTCCGCGTCTCGCTTGAGCTTCTGGAGCACGAACGCCGAGATCTGCTGCGGTGTGAAGTCCTTGTCGTCGATCTTGGTCTTCCAGTCGGTGCCCATGTGGCGCTTGACCGAGCGGATGGTGCGGTCGACGTTGGTGACGGCCTGGCGCTTGGCCACCTCACCGACGAGGACTTCGCCGTTCTTGGCGAAGGCGACCACGGACGGCGTGGTCCGGGCACCCTCCGCGTTTGCGATGACGGTGGCCTCGCCACCTTCGAGGACGGACACGACGGAGTTCGTCGTGCCCAGGTCGATGCCGACCGCGCGTGCCATGTGTTCTACCTCCACGGATCATCCCCGCCGGGGTGGCGGGCGTGCTTCTTCGTCTGCTCTGGGGCGGATGTTCTCAGCTGCCGCCGACAAGAGTCTGTCAAACAACTTGAGTCGACTCAACTCAACTCTTGTCATGTGGTTCAACGCAGCCGAAGCCACGCCTGTTCCCGGGGCCGTCGCCGGGTATGCGTGACGCCGGGCACGCACTCCTCAGTGGCGTGCGGAGCGCCGCTCGAGGGTGGGGAAGGTACGCCGGAAGAGGTCGACCGCCGGGCCGAGCAGCAGGAACACCAGGACCGTTCCCGGGCCGATCGCGGCGCCGAGGAGCCAGCCGACCAGCGCGCCGCCGAACTGCACCAGGTTGTAGCTCCACCGGAACGGGATCGGGGGGTCCCAGGCGATCGCCATCGCCTCGGCCGGACCGGCGCCGGTGCCGCTGGCCAGGTAGCCGCCCACCCCGGCGGCGATCAGCAGGAAGGCCGGGAGCAGGAGCGCGAACCGCCAGCCGATCGAGGAGACGTCGGGCACGATCGCCAGGACCGCCGAGATGACGAACCCGACGAGGAACCACTGCACGAGCGTCCCCGGGCCGGGCCGGACTCCGCGGGCCCAGGCGAGGCCGATGAACACGGCGCCGACGATGATGTTGAGCTGCCAGAACTCCAGGCCCGAGGCGATGGTCAGCCCGTTGACCAGGGTGGAGTAGCCGTCCGACCCGAGTGCGGCCTCCAGCAGGAGGGCGACGCCCGCGCCGAGCACCGTGCAGGCGAGCACGAGCTGGACGTACTTGACCAGCACCTCGCGCCGGATGCGCGAGGAGGCGCCCGACCTCATGTGGGCACCGGCTCGCAGACGACGACCGGGATCACCCGGTCGGCCCAGGACTGGTAGGAGTCGAAGTCCGCGTAGAGATCGACCAGACGCGGCCACAGCTCGGCCCGCTCCTCGGGGCTCGCAGTCCTGGCCCGCATCCTTCGCACGTGACCGCGGACCTGCACGGTGACGTCGGAGTTCGCCACGACGTTGCGGTACCACTGCGGGTGCTCGGGCAGCCCGCCCTGGGACGCCACGACCACCACCCGGTCCCCGTCGGGCAGGTAGAGCAGCGGCGTGGTGAGGAGCCTGCCGGACTTGCGCCCGGTGTGGCCGAGCAGGCAGATCGGGACGCCTCGGGGGAAGCCGGCGCCGATCCGCCACCTCCCCATCACACGCCCGTTCGTGCGTCGGTAGACCCAGACGTTGACCGCGGCAGCTCGCTTGAGCAGCTTCGGGACGAGGGGCGAGTCGAGCCCCTTCGGCTTCTTCATGGTGAGCCTCTCGTGGCTGCCTGTCGCGGCCGTCAGCCGATCCCGACCGGCTGCAGGTCGGACGTCGCGGCCGGCGCGGGCACGTCGAGGCGCCCGCTGCGCGAGGCCCACAGCTCGAAGGCTAGCGTCGCGAACGGCGGCACCGAGCAGGCCAGGCCGGTCAGCGTGGCCCACGGGCCCCAGCCGAGGTTCCGCGCGAGCAGGAGGACGAGGACGACGTACGCCAAGAAGATGCCACCGTGCAGGGCACCGAAGACCTGAACGCCCACCTCGGTGGTACCGGCGACGTGCTTGAGGTACATGCCGACGAGGAGGCCGGCCCACGAGACCGCCTCAGCGATCGCGACAGCCTTGAAGAGCAGGATCTGGGCACGCAGGGGCATGGACGCGATCGTAGGCGCCTCAGCGGACGCGCACGGTCACCGGGTTGGACTTCTTGCCGCTCGCGGAGTCGACGACCCGGAACTTGTTCGGCCCCGACTGACCGGTCATGACGTAGGTGGAGAACGTCCCGCCGCTCACCGAGGTCGAGGTGGGGAAGTCGGTCCAGCTGCCCTCCAGCCGCTGCACCTGGAGCGAGGCGCCCTCACCGCCCGGATAGGTCCCGGTGAGGAAGATGCGCTCCATCCGGTTCACCTCGACGGGGCTCGCGGAGAGGCTGATCACCGAAGGAGGGCGCTCGCGCTTCTTCTGCTGATCCTTCTTCGGCGACTGCGACTCCTCCGGCTCCGCAGTCTCGGTCTCGCGGGGGTCCTCGCCGTCGTTGAGGTCGGCCAGGGTCAAGCCTTCGTCGTCAGCCTCCTCGGACCCGCCCGTGCGCTCGGGCATGTGAAGGCTGGGCTCGACCTGCGCCGCCGGCTCGGAGCTCCCGAGGCCCGAGACGTTGACCGCGCCGAGCGCGACGAGGCTGATCACCCCGCCCACGAGCACGGCGACGCCGAACAGCGCACCGATCCCCACCAGCAGGGATCGGTACCACGGGGTCTCGTCGTAGTCGGCCATCACCCCCAGGGTAGGTGACAGGCCCAGCCGCACCCCAGCTCAGCGCAGCCGCACCAGGCTCGTCCGTCCGGTCGGGAGGTCGCCCGTGCGCACCACGACGGTCCGCCGGCGGGCGTCGTACCACCAGCCTCTCTGCGTCCCAGGAGTCACCCGCCGCAGCCGAGCACCCCCGACCGTGACCACCCTGGCACCCGCCATGCCCTCGAAGCGCAGCTCGTAGCGACGCGACTCCGGTCGACCTCGGTAGTCGCCGTCGGCGGCACCGATCCGCAGGGTGACCTCGCCGGCAGCCCGCCGGTGACGGAACGCCGTGCGGGAGTGCCTGCCGCGCTCGTGCGCGACCCCGTCGCCGGCGTCCTCGTAGAGCACGAACCTTCCCCCTCGCCCGGCGGTCACGTCCAGGACGAGATCCCGCGGCGTCCGGAGGAGTCCGGCAGGCGCGAACAGCTGGCGCGGGAGGACCGACCCGGCACGCTTGAAGACGGGGGCTCGTCCGAGCGGCATTCGCAGCGTACGGACCGCCGGACCCGTGTGACGCCGGCCGGTGAACATGTTGACCCAGGTGCCAGGCGGGAACCACACGCGCGTGGCCGGTCTCGACCCGGGCGTCGCAACGGGCGCGACGAGCAGGTCCTCACCCAGCATGAACTGACCCGGATGCCGATACGCCTGACCGTGCTCCGGCCAGAGGAGGTACATCGACCGCACCATCGGCACACCGTCCGTGGACGCCTCGTGCGCCAGGGTGTACAGGTAGGGCACGAGCTGGCCCCGGAGCCGGAGGAAGCGCTCCGCGATCCGCCGGGCCGGGGAGGAGTACTCCCACGGCAGCCGGTCCCCGTGGTTCGAGTGCAGCCTCATGATCGGTTGGAACGTGCCGGACTGGACCCATCGGACATAGAGGTCCTCAGGCAGATGCCTGCCGAGGAACCCCCCGACGTCATGACTGACGTACGGCAGGCCCACATTGCCCTCGGCGGCGGTGAAGCCCGTCTGGAAGTCCAGCATCTCCCAGGTCGACTCCGTGTCCCCCGTGAAGTGGATGGCGTTGCGTCGCTCGGACCAGATTCCCGGGGTCTGCGTGTCGACGTCGAACAGGGAGCCGCCCACCCGCGACAGCACCGGCCACCGGCTGCCGCGCTCGCGTGAGCGTTGGGCATAGAGATGGTTCATCCACGGGTCGCTGGCACCGGCCCCGACCGCGTCGGACTCGTCGCAGCAGTAGTCGAGCCAGAACAGGTCGACGCCGTCCTCCTCGAACTCCTCGTGCAGCCAGAGGTAGGCGTCCTGGTCGCCGGCGCGGGCGAGGTCGAAGACCCGGCAGTCGACAGTCCCGGCGCCCGTCGTCTCGCCGCTCGGAGGGAGGTCGGTGAGCTCGATGAGCCCGAGGTCGGTGCCGGCCACGATCCCCCGGCAACGGACCACGTCCTCGCGAAGTCCCCTCAGCGGACCGACGCCTCCGGCCCGCTCGTTGGCCTCGAGGAACTTGGGGTCGTCGGCGCTGATCGAGGGGTGGATGTTGAAACCGACGTGGATGCCCTTGCCGTGCGCCCAGCGCAGGAACCCCTCGGGGTCGGGGAAGAGGCGCTCCGTCCATGACCAGCCGTTCCACACGTGCGGCGCCTTGACGTCGGTGTCGATGTTGATCACCCCGAGGTTCACCCCCGCGCGCTCGAACCTCCGAAGCAGCGGCACGTAGCTGTCCTGGTGGTCGGGGTTGTACCTCGACCACCACAGACCGAAGGCGTTGCGCGGCAGCAGCGGCGCGGGTCCGACCAGCGCGGCGAGGTCTCGCAGGCCGCGCCGGTAGTCGTGGCCGTACCCGAACAGGTAGCCGTCCTGGTAGCTGCCGTCGCCGACGGGGCGGGGCTCGAACCCGCGCGGCCCGGATGTGGGGAGGACCGTCTGGCTGTCGTCGAGGAGGTACCAGCCGCGGCGGGAGAGCAGCCCGTCATGGAGCCGGACCGGGCCGGGCGAGCCGTCCAGCGCGCGATACCAGCCTCCGAGGTTGCCGCGGCGGGGGAACCGGAAGGCGGGGTCGTCGTCGACGTACGCCGGGGTCGCGGTGGGCCGAAGCGACGGCGGCGACTCGTACTCCGTGGGAGTCGGGAACTCCGGCCGACCCACCACCGTCCGGCCCGCCACCTCGAGCTCCACGGTGAGGTTGTCGGGACCGAGACGCCCCGAGCCGAGGTCGTAGGTGAGCCGCATCTGCGACGTGGTGATCTCCAGCTGCCCGTCGACACGTCGCGCGCGGAAGGGCGGCGGGTCGAAGCTCCGGTTGGCCGCGTTGAGGGTCGGCCGGTCCTCGAAGCCGTCGGGTGAGTACTCCAGGCGCAGCAGGGTCGGGGTGAGGACCTGGAACCTCGCGTGCCCCGCCACGACCGTGCCCTCCGGCGTACCGACGTCCGAGGCGCCCACCGGGGACGCAACCACGGCTTGGGCACCGGCCGAGACGACCATCAGGGCGCACGCGGCAGCCACCAGCCGAGACGGACCGCGCATCGTCAGACCCCTCGCTTCCAGACCAGCTCCTCGACCAGGTCGCGCGAGCGCCAGCCCTCCGGCGTACGCACCAGCTTGTGGCGGTAGTAGCCGCCGAACTCCCAGAGGAGCTCGCTGCCGTCCTCCTGCGGGAGGACCATGGGGTTGAGGAAGTACGCCGTGAGGGCGGCGCTGTCGCCGTCGACCTCCACCTCCGACTGGGCCACCACGTGATGGCGGCGCGGGAACATCGGCAGGACCTCCGCCAGCCACGCCTTGACCTTCGGGAATTCGCCCTCGATCCCGCCGGTGGCCGTGTAGTCGATGTGGGCGTCGGGGGTGAACACCTCGTCGAGGCGTTCCCACTCACCGGTGTCGATGGCTCGGGTGTAGCGGGTGAGCAGGTCGGCGATCTCCATGCGGTCCGAGATCAGCTGTACGTCGAGCACGGTCACCCCTCGGGGTCTGGTCGAGAACTGAAACAGGTTCTAGTATGAGGCGACTCGTCCTCAACCGCCAGGGAGCCCCCCGATGCGATTCACCTACGCCGAGGCCATGACCCGGGCGGAGTACTGCCTCCCGCTCGCCCAGGCCGCCGAGGCCGCGGGCTACGACACGATGACCGTCGCCGACTCGCTGATCTACCCCAAGGAGTCCGACGCGACCTACCCCTACACCGAAGACGGCAACCGGGAGTTCCTCGAGGACAAGGAGTTCATCGAGACCTTCACGCTGATCTCCGCGATGGGGGCGGTGACGTCGCGGATCCGGTTCACGCCGTTCGTGCTCAAGCTGCCCGTGCGACCTCCCGTGCTGGTCGCGAAGCAGGCGAGCTCCATCGCCTTCCTCACCGGCAACCGCCTCGGACTCGGCGTGGGCCTGAGCCCGTGGCCCGAAGACTTCACAGCGATGGGCGTGCCGTGGAAGGGCCGGGGGAAGCGCATGGACGAGGCGATCGACATCGTCCGCGGCCTCACCTCCGGTGGCTGGTTCGAGTACCACGGCGAGGTCTTCGACCTGCCCGCGATGAAGATGACGCCGGTCCCCACAGAGCCGATCCCCATCCTCGTCGGCGGCCACAGCGACGCGGCCCTGCGGCGGGCGGTACGCCGGGGGGACGGCTGGATGCACGCCGGGGGGGACGCCGACGAGCTCGACGTGCTCCTCGACAAGATCGCCAAGCTGCGCGCTGCCGAGGGGGTCGCGGAGAGGTCGTTCGAGATCCACGTCATCTCGATGGACGCCTACTCCCCCGACGGCATCAAGCGCCTGGAGGACAAGGGCGTCACCGACGTGATCGTGGGCTTCCGCATCCCTTACGTGATGGGCCCCGACACCGAGCCGCTGGAGAAGAAGGTGGAGCACCTCGAGCGCTTCGCCGAGTCCGTGATCGCGAAGGTCCGTCCGTGAGCCGCGACCTGACCGCGCCGTTCCGGGAGGCGGTCGACGAGGCCGAACGGCTGGTCGACGGCGCGGAGTTCGTGCGCACCGAGCAGGACCTCGCGGAAGGCTACGAGTACCTCGCCGGGTCGATCAGGGCCTCGCTGCAGCTCGCCTTCGGCTACGACCTCGAGCACCCGCTGTTCATCAACTCCACGCACCAGTACTCCAAGCAGGGTCTCGACAATCCTGACGCGATCTACTTCCACGCCTACCTCACCGACGCGGGCGAGTACGTCGTCACCGGTCGTCGCGGCACGACAGCCGACCTGTCCTTCCAGGTGATGAACGGCAGCTACTCCCCGGCCGAGGCCCCGAACAGCGTCGCCGCCTTCGACGACCGGTCGCTCGAGGTGGCCGAGGACGGCACCTTCGAGATCCGCTTCGGACCGGCCCGGGAGGACGCGCCCGCCAACTACTTCGTCCTCGCGCCGGACTCCTCGATCCTCATCGTGCGCGAGGTCTACAGCGACTGGACGACCGAGGACCGCGGCGAGCTGCGCATCCACCGGGTCGACACGCTCGGCACCGTCCCCGAGCCGGCCTCCCTGGAGCGCGTCGAGAAGCGGTACGCCGTGGCGGCGAAGATGCTCGTGGGCCGGATCAAGACCTGGTTCGCCTTCCCCGAGTGGTTCACCTACCAGGAGCCGGTCAACACCCTCACCACCCCGCAGGTGACACCAGGCGGGCTGAGCAGCCAGTTCTCGAGCATCGGCCACTACGACCTCGGCGAGGACCAGGCCCTCGTCGTCACGGTGCCGAAGGCCGACTGTGCCTACCAGGGCATCCAGATCGGTTCGGCCTGGTACATCTCCACCGACTACGTCAACCACCAGAGCTCGCTCACCGCCGCCCAGTCGCACGTGGACGAGGACGGGATGCTCCGCTACGTCGTCTGCGAGAACGACCCCGGCATCGCGAACTGGCTCGAGACCACCGGCCACTCCCGCGGCGTGATGATGCTGCGCTGGCAACGGCTCTCCGACGTCCTGGGCCCCGAGGACGGGCCGCGCGTGGACCTCGTCAAAGCCGACGAGGTCTTCGACGTGGTCCCCGAGCTCGCCGCCCAGCGGGTCACCCCCGACGAGTACGCCGCGCGGATCCGGGCGCGGCAGGTCGGCGTTGCGCGAAGGATGCTCAGCTGATGGGCCTCCTCGACGACCGGGTGGTCGTGGTCTCGGGCACCGGCCCCGGCCTCGGCGCGGCGATCGCCCTCCAGTCGGCCCGTGCCGGGGCGGCCGTCGTACTCGCGGCGCGGAGCGAGGAGCGCCTCGAGAAGGTCGCGGCAGCGGTGCGGGAAGCCGGTGGGGACGCCCTCGTCGTACCCACCGACATCACCGACGACGCCTCCGCGCAGGCCGTGCTCGACCGCACCCTCGCCGAGCACGGCAAGGTCGACGCCCTGGTCAACAACGCCTTCGTGATGCCGCCGATCGAGCCGGTCGGCGAGGCCGACTTCGACGCGATCCGCAGCGGTCTCGAGACCAACGTCCTCGGGTCGCTGCGCATGTCGAAGGTGTTCGTGCCCGCACTGGAGCAGACACAGGGGGCGATCGTGATGATCAACTCCGCGGTGCTCCGCCACAGCAGCCCCGAGTACGGCGCCTACAAGATGGGAAAGGCCGCGCTGCTGGCGATGGCCCAGACGCTCGCGTCCGAGGTAGGCCCGCGCGGTGTGCGCGTCAACTCCGTCGCGCCGGGCTACATCTACGCCGACTCGCTGAAGTGGTACTTCGACTATCTCGCCGGCGAGCGCGGCGTGACCCACCAGCAGGTGTACGACGAGACCGCCGTGACGTGCGACCTGCGCCGGCTG
>DATHVS010000281.1:0-12550 GCA_035461195.1 Nocardioidaceae bacterium | reverse complement strand
GCCTGCTCGGCTTCACCACGATCGCGGTCTTCGGCATGGCGCTCGCCCTGATGTTCAGCGCCGCGAACGTCTTCTTCCGCGACTTCCAGAACATCGTGCAGACCTTCACGATCTTCGTGACCTGGTCGGTGCCGATGATCTACCCCTACGACCGGATCGCGAACCTGTTCGGCGGCTCCTGGGCCGAGCAGGTCTACCTCGCCAACCCGATCGCGAACTCGGTGATCCTCTTCCAGCAGCTGTTCTGGGTGCCGACCGTGGGGCCGGACGCGCCGTACCCCGCCGTCCAGCCGGACCACCTCCTCGAGCGCGGTGGCATCATCCTGGTCGTCTGCCTGCTCTGGCTGGCGCTCGCCCAGATGCTGTTCACCCGCCTCGAGGCCAAGTTCGCGGAGCGCCTCTGATGACCCGTTCGATCGTGGTGGAGAACGCCAGCAAGCGCTTCACGATGCAGTACACCCGCACCATCAAGCAGATGACGATCGCGGCCGTGCGCGGACAGAAGCTCAGCGACACCTTCCTCGCCGTGGACGACGTCTCGTTCAAGGTCGAGCAGGGTGAGTCCATCGGCCTGATGGGGCTCAACGGCTCCGGCAAGAGCACCCTGCTCAAGCTGATCTCCGGGGTCATGCGTCCCGACAAGGGCAGCGTCCTCACGCGGGGCCGCATCGCGGGCCTGATCGCAGCCGGTGCCGGCTTCCACCACCAGCTGACGGGGCGCGAGAACATCTACCTCAACGCCGCGATCCTCGGCATGAGCGAGGGGGAGACGAAGCGGAAGTTCGACCAGATCGTCGACTTCGCGTCGGTCGGCAAGTTCCTCGACACCCCGGTCGGCCACTACTCCTCGGGCATGAGCGCCCGCCTCGGGTTCGCGGTCGCCGCCTTCGCGGAGTCCGACATCTTCCTCGCTGACGAGGTGCTCGCGGTGGGGGACCGGCCCTTCAAGCGCAAGTGCATGGCGCGCATGGACGAGATCAAGAAGGAGGGGCGCACGCTGTTCTACGTCAGCCACGCCCCCGGCTCAGTGCGAAAGATGTGCGACCGCGCGCTCGTGCTCGTCGACGGCAAGCTCGGCTTCGACGGTCCCGTGGACGAGGGGATCCGCTTCCTGAAGTACGACGACAACGGCCCCGCCGGGCCCGGTACCGATGACGAGGACGATCTCGGCGCGGACATCTGACGTTGAGGGAGCCGGGCCGGGCTCGTCGGGCGCGAAGCGCGTGCCCGGGAACTACAGATCTGTAGTTAGCGCGAAGACGTAGCGACGCTTTGTGACTGCTGTGAAACTTGGGGTTCCTGAGACTCACTGACCTGTCCTGGGGGCGCCGGATGTCGGAGAACAAGAGCCGCTACGTCCTCCTGTGCCAGCAGCTGCTGACCCTGGGGACGGTGGCTGCGCTCGCGGCTCCGGCCACGGGCGTCGTCTCACTCGACATCGTCGGCCCCCCGCCTGAGGAACGGCCCATGGTCGGGCAGGGCGTGACGCCGGCGACGGGCACCGCCGAGCTGCCCCCGTGAGCTGACCCGCGGCGCACCCGGGATCGTCCACCACGCGGTCGCCGCCGGCCTCAGGCGGGTCGGACGTCCCGCAGCTGCGCGGTGGCCCGCTCCTCCTCGCGGCGCCGCTCCCAGCGCTCCTCGTCGGGGTGGCTGACCCACACCGAGCCACCGCCGCGCAGAAGCGGGGACAACAGGGTCGCCAGACCCTCCGGGGAGCAGGGGTTCCGGTCGGTGAGCAGCCGGCCGCCATCCTCCACCAGCGGGGTCGCCGCGACCTCGGCCAGCAGGTCGGCCTGGGTCCGCGACCTCGCGGGGTCACGCCACGCCTCGTCGTGGGGACCCGGCGGGTCCAGAGGCATGAACACGTCCGGCTGGGCCAGGACGACCGCGCCGTAGTCGACGACCCCGGTGGGGAGCGGGTCGGCGAAGCGCGCGCCGAGCGGACGCAGGGACAGGGCGACCACGGGGACCGAGTCCGCGAGGCCGGCATACCTCTCCACGGAGTCGGGGCCGCAGACCACCAGGTCGGCGTCGTCGACCAGCGACGGGTCCGTGGTGACAGCCAGACCGCCGGTCCACGCCGCGCCCAGCCACACCGCGCCCAGCCAGTGTGTGGGCAGGTCCACCAGCACCAGGCCGCCGCGTTCGACGCCGAGCTCGTCCTGGACCAGCCCCGCCGTCTTGGCGACCCAGTTGGCGTAGGTCGTCACCGACAGCTCGATGCGCTCATCGGTGTCCTCGTCGTAGAAGGTCACGAAGGGGCGAGCCGGGTCGGCACGGAGAGCCGCGGCGAGCAGGTCGGGGAAGGTACGTGCAACAGGGGAGATGCTCATGCGCGGCACCCTACGCAATGGCAAGATGCCGACATGTCGCACCACACTGAGGCAGTCATCGTCGCCGGGGGCTACGGCACCCGACTCCTGCCCCTCACCGCCCGCCGTCCCAAGCACCTGCTCAACGTCGGAGGGGTGCCGTTCCTCGAGCACCAGATCGCGCGCCTGGCCGAGGCAGGCGTCGACCACGTGGTCCTCGCGACGTCCTACCGTGCCGAGCTGTTCGAGCCGGTCCTCGGTGACGGCAGCCGATGGGGTGTTCGACTGGACTACGTGCAGGAGGAGGAGCCGCTCGGCACCGCGGGCGCGATCCGCAACGTCGCCGGCGCCCTGGGCGACGACCCCGACGGAGCGGTCGTGATCCTCAACGGCGACATCCTCTCCGGCCACGACCTCAGGCGCCAGCTCGAGGACTTCACCACCCCGCGGGACGGTCGCCGGGTCGACGTGTCCCTGCACCTGGTCGAGGTGCCTGACGCCAGGCCGTTCGGCTGCGTCCCCACCGACGAGACGGGTAAGGTCACCGGGTTCATGGAGAAGTCCGAGAACCCCGTCACCAACCAGGTCAACGCCGGCTGCTACGTCTTCCGGCGCGGCGTCATCGACGAGATCCCGCCCGGCCGGGTGGTCTCGGTGGAGCGCGAGACCTTCCCCGCGCTCGTCGCCGAGGGGCGCCTTGTCGTCGGCTTCGTGGACGGCGGCTACTGGCGGGACGTCGGCAATCCGGCCGCACTCGTGGCCGCCTCGCGCGACCTCGTCCTCGGGGTCGCGCCGAGCCCGGCGCTGGAGGCGGAGCCTGCGGAGGCCAGGGTCCTCGACGGGGCCTCGGTCGACCCGACCGCCAAGCTCGACGGCGGCACCCTCGTCGAGGCCGGCGCGTGGATCGGCCGCGGGGTGGTGGTCTCCGGCAGCGTCGTGATGGCCGGAGCGGTCGTCGGCGAGGACGCCGTCGTGGTCGACTCCGTGGTCGGCCCCTCCGCCGTCGTGGGACGGTCTGCCCACCTGCACGAGGTCACCCTCGGCGACGAGGCGACCGTGGGGGCAGGAGGGCGGCTCGAGGACGTGCGCATCGACTGCGCCGTCAACGTCTAGCCGCGGCACCCCCGGAGGGCCCGGCCGTGGCCCCGGGTCAGGAGGCTCCGGGCTCGGGGGAGTCGGTGTAGGGGTAGGCCTCGACGAAGGCGGCCACCGCCTCACCACTCGGCTCGCCGCAGTACTGCGTGATCCCGTGCTGACCCTTGGGGTTGCCGTTGGTACCGCCCATCGACCAGTGGGTCAGCGCGATGCTCGCGCCCTCGGGGAACGGGTCGCCGTCGTCGGAGGTCCAGGGCGCGGCGATGAACTTGTTCTCGAAGTCGGTGCCCGGGAACTTGCCGGCGATGTCCTCGACGACCTTCAGCTTCTCCTCGTCCCCGGCGATGGTCTCGTCGTACCAGAGGATGTTGTACCCGTGCTCGAGGTTGTGCACGAGCTGGCCGAGCGGGGGCCGGTCCTCGGCGGTGTAGAACTTGCGGGTCATCGGGGCCCAGTCCGGGTAGTGCGGTCCGGCGGCCGGTGGCGAGCTGGAGTACTCCAGGACCGAGCCCGGCTCGCGGTGGTCGTTGTTGCCCTCGGCCTCCTCGGCTACCGGGTCGGTGCAGCTCGCCGCGTCCGCCGAGACGCCGAGCGCGGCCAGGTCGGTCCGCTCGAGCTCCCCCTTGTTGCGCGAGTCCACGATGAGCGGGTAGGCGCCGGCCCCGATGATCACCAGGGCGACCACCGACGCGCCGGCGATGATGGCAGCGGTGCGCCTCTTCTCGGCACGCTGCTGCTCCTTGCGCATCTGCTCGACGACTGCGCGACGGTCCTTGCTCGCCTTGGCCACGACACCGACCTTCTTGATTGGGGGAGGGGATTGGTCAAAGGATGAGAGGCAGTCTACGGAGCGGCGGGTGCGAATCCGAGTCTGCCCGCCGCGCTCTCACCGTGCGGGCCGTGGGGACGCCAGCCGAGTGCGAAGGCGAGCGCCGCCGTGCGCTCCTCCATGACGCCCTGTGCACGATCGCCCAGCGCGGGGAGGGCGACCTCGACCCGGTCACCGTCGGCATCCACCGAGACGGTTGCCTCGGGTGCCACGCGGCTGAGTGTCTCCGCCACGGCGTACGCGTCCGCCGGGCCGCCGAACCCGCGGCCGTCCCGGCGCAACAACGCCTCGACGACCGCCTCGCGGCTGCCGAGGCCGAACATGTCCTGGGTCTCGGGTCGCACCAGGGCGGCCGCCCCGGGACCGTGCCGGCCTCGGGGCAGGACCAGCCCGTCGAGCCCGCGTACCACTGCGGCAGGGGAGCGGCTGAGCTTCCCGGTCACGAGGTCCGCCGCCGCGGTGATCTCGTCGGCCACGGCAGGCGCGGTGACCGCCAGCAGGTTGCCGTAGCCGTCGTCGCGGCCGGCGTGGTCGTCGAGCACGACCACGCCCGCGGCGCCGACGGCGATGTCGGTCTGTCCCGTGCGCCATGCCCGCCCGGAGGTGTCGCTGACCAGCACGCCGACGTTGGGACCGCCGCTCTCCCCGATCGCCTCCCGCAGGTGGCGCGCGGACGCGTCCGGGTCGGTCGGGAGGAGCACCAGGGTGCCGGGGGCCGTGTTGGAGGCGTCGATGCCGGCCGCGGCCATCACCAGCCCCTGACGGGTGCGGACGATCGACGTGGGCCCCCTCCGGGCCACGACCCGTTCGGCCTCTCGCTCCAGGATCTCGGCCTTGTCCCCGGTCACCACCCGGCCCTCGGCCTTGCTCACCACCTTGCTGGTGACGACGAGGACGTCGCCGTCACGCAGAGCGGCCGCCGCGGCCAGCAACGTCGGGAGGTCGTCACCGGGGCCCACCTCGGGCACACCGGTCACCGGGAGCACGGTGATCACGGCTTCCCCTGGCCTCGGCCGGCGTCCCGGGCCGACGAGATGCCGACACCGGCGAGGTCGTAGGCCTCCGCCACCATCGCGGCCGTGGCGTCCTCGTCGGTCATCATCAGCGGCACGGCGCGGCACGCGATGCCTGCCGCCTCGACCCGGGCGACCTCCTCGCGGTCCCGCTCGTCGACGAGCCAGGCGTCGAGGACCCCGACGGAGCTACGGGCGCCGTAGTGCTCCGCAACCGCGGCGGCACTCGTCTCGACGCCGACGGCGCCCAGCATCTGGGCGGCCATCCCGCGCACGTGCGACCCGGCGACGATCGGCGAGAGCCCCACCACGGGGGCCCTGGTGGTGCGGATCGCCTCGCGGATGCCGGGCACGCCGAGGACGGTCCCGATCGAGACCACCGGGTTCGACGGCGGCACGACCACGGCGTCGGCGGACTCGATGGCCTCCACGACACCGGGGGCGGGGGTGGCCTGGTCGATCCCGACCGGGACCACGGCGCGCGCGGGGACCTCGGCCCGGAGACGCACCCAGTACTCCTGGAAGTGGACCACACGGCGCCCCGACGGAGAGTCCGCGTCGTCGACGGCGACGTGGGTCTCCACCCGGTCGTCGGTCATCGGCAGGAGCTTCACCCCCGGCTGCCAGCGCGAACAGAGGGCGTCGGTGACGGCGGAGAGGGGGTAGCCGGCCTCGAGCATCTCGGTGCGCACCAGATGGGTGGCGATGTCCCGATCGCCGAGGCCGAACCAGGTCGGCTCGACGCCGTACGCCTCGAGCTCCTCCTTCACGCTCCAGGTCTCCTGCGCCCGGCCCCACCCGCGACCGGAGTCTATGCCGCCCCCAAGGGTGTACATCACCGTGTCGAGGTCGGGGCAGACCTTCAGGCCGTGCAACCAGATGTCGTCGGCCGTGTTGGCGACCACGGTGACGTCGACCGGTCGCCCCGAGACCGCGTGGTGGTGGAGGAGGCCGCCGATGAACCGTGCCCCGCCGATCCCTCCGGAGAGGACCACGACGGACAACGGCTCGTCGAATGTCATGGATTCGACCGTTTGGTCCTGGTCGAAAGGGGTAGTCATCGGGCGCACTTCCTCTGGCAATGGCACGTCTGGGTCAACTTGGCGGGGTGGTCGGGGCTATATAGCAGATGTGGGCTTGACTTCCCTTCTGCGACAGGCATGTAATTTCAACAGTGTTCTTCATTTCGGTCACACCACGGAGTGATAGCCACTAGCGTCAGGGACCAGTGCTTTGCAGCACGGGTTGTCAATGGGGGTCCTGCGAAAGGATCTCACGGGTCGAAGGGTGGAATGCCGTGAGAGAGCTCTACGTGGTCGACGGGGACGTCGAAGAAATCGGATGGCAGGAGCGCGCTCTGTGCGCGCAGACCGACCCCGAGGCGTTCTTCCCCGAGAAGGGCGGCTCCACGAGGGAGGCGAAGAAGGTCTGCCTGACCTGCGACGTCCGCAACGAGTGCCTCGAGTACGCACTCGAGCACGACGAGCGGTTCGGCATCTGGGGCGGCCTCTCCGAACGTGAACGCCGCAAGCTGAAGAAGCGAGCGGTCTGAGCGCGACAACGGGCAGTGTGGCGAAAGCCTCACTGCCCGTCGCGGTTCAGGGGTCGAACTTCGGCTGGTTCTCCAGCGCTCGGTCTTGATGGTTAGGGTTGGGCGCCGTGAGAGTCACAGCCCTTCTGGTCAGCCACAACGGCGCTCGGTGGCTGCCGGCGGTGCTCGAGGGGCTCGGCGCCCAGACGCGCGCTCCTGACCGCCTCCTGGCGGTCGACACCGGCAGCGGCGACGCCAGCGTCGACCTGCTGACTGGTCGCCTGGGTGCGGACGCAGTCGTGAGCGCCTCCGCGCGGACCTCCTATCCCGACGCAGTCTCGCGCGGCCTCGACCACCTGCCGCCCCTCCCGACCGGCAGCACGGACGAGTGGGTGTGGCTTCTCCACGACGACAGCCGCCCGGCCCCCGACGCCCTGGAGCGACTTCTCGAGGTGGCCGCGGATAACCCGTCCGTCTCCGTCCTCGGCCCCAAGCTCCGCGAGTGGCCCTCCTTGCGCCGCCTCCTCGAGGTCGGCGTCACGATGAGCGGCACCGGCCGGCGCGAGACCGGTCTCGAGCGGGGGGAGTACGACCAGGGACAGCACGACCGTCTCCGCGAGGTGCTCGCGGTCAGCTCGGCGGGCATGCTGATCCGCCGCGAGACCCTCGAGGAGCTCGGCGGCTTCGACCGGCGGCTGCCGATGTTCGGCAACGACGTCGACCTCGGGTGGCGGGCCGCCCGTGCAGGACATCGCACGATGGTGGTCCCCGACGCGGTGCTCTTCCACGTCGAGGCGGCGCACCGGGGCGTTCGGCGTACGCCGGTCACCGGGAGCCACCGCCGCGGCGAGCGCAGCGCCGCCATCTACACGTTGCTGACGAACTGTTCCCCGTTCGCCCTGCCGTTCCTGGTGGTCAGGCTCTTCCTCGGCACCATGCTGAGAGCGCTGGGCCTGCTCCTGGTCCGCGCCCCTCGTGAGGCGCTCGACGAGCTGCTCGCGATGGTGGGCACCTACCTTCGGCCCGACCGGATCCTGAGGGGAAGGTGGGAGCGCCGACGTACGTCGAAGGTCCCGGCCCGCGAGGTCCGCCACCTGCTGGCGCCCCCGTGGCTGCCCTACCGGCACGGCCTCGACTTCGTCTCGGACCTGGCCATGGCGGTGGTGAACCAGGCATCCGACGTCTCCTCGGCGCGACGCACGGCTCGCGCGGCAGCGACCGAGACGGGGCCGGTTCCGGAGGAGACCCAGAACCTCCCGGCTGACACCGGCTTCCTCTCCCGGCTGCTCTCGAGCCCCACCGCCGGGGTCTTCGCCCTGCTGGCCGTGCTCTCGCTGATCGCGGCACGCGGCCTGCTCGGCGGCGGCTTCCTCTCCGGCGGCGCCCTGCTGCCCGCCCCTTCCTCGGCCGCGTCGTGGTGGGGGCTCTACCTCGAGTCCTGGCACGCGGGCGGGGTCGGCTCGGACGCTCCGGCGGCGCCCTACCTCGTCCCGCTGGCCGCCCTCGGCACGCTCCTCTTGGGCAAGGCCTGGCTCGCCGTCGACGTCGTCTTCCTGCTCAGCGTCCCGCTTGCCGCGTGGGGAGCCTCGCGCTTCCTCCGCGCGCTCACCGGGTCCGGCTGGGCACACCTCTGGGGGGCGACCGCTTACGGCCTCCTGCCCGTCCTCACCGGGGCCGTGTCCCAGGGCCGACTCGGCACCGTGGTCGCCTCCGCGGTGCTGCCCTGGGTCGCCCACGCCGCCCTGTCCCTCGCCCCGGACCGGCCACGGGACCGCCGCTGGCGGGCGGCCTGGCGTACCGCGCTCCTCCTCGCCCTCCTCACGGCCTTCGTTCCACTGGCCTGGGTCCTCGCGATCGCGCTGATGCTGGCCGCCGTCGTCGCCGGCCTCGTGCGCGATCCCCGGAGCTGGCGCTCGTCCCGCACCTGGGGCCCGCCGGTGGCGGCCGTGGGTGTCGTGCCCCTCCTGCTCCTGCCGTGGTCGCTGACGTGGCTGCTCGGCGACCGGGTGGCCCCCTGGTACGCCGAGGCGGGGCTGCCGGCTCTCGACCTCGTCACCGACCTCGGCGCCTGGCACCTGCTGGCAGGGCGCGCCGCGACCACCGAGCTGGGAGGGGCGCCGGGCTGGCTGAGCCTCGGTATCGCCGCAGCCGCGGTGGCTGCCCTGGTGCGCCGCGGCACCCGCCAGGTGGTGGTCGCGGCCTGGGTGGTCGTCCTGGTCGCACTGGGCGTCGCCGTGCTTCTCGACGCTGCCGGCGAGTGGGCGGGCTTCCCGGTCGTCCTGGCCCAGGGGGCCGCGATCACCGCAGTCGGCGTGGCCGGCGCGGGGATCGGGAACCAGCTCTCGGGTCGCAGCTTCGGCTGGCGGCAGCCGCTGGGCCTCGTGGTCGTGGTCGGCGCGTTGCTCGCCCCCGTGGCGGGCATGCTGTGGTGGGCCGTGAGCGGTGTGGCGGGGCCGTTGGACCGGGCGCCCGCGCACGGGATCCCGGCCTACATGGTCGACGCGGCCGAGCGTGACTCCGACCAGGGCATCCTCGTCGTCCGACGTGAGGGGCGGGGCCTGGGCTACACCCTGCTCCGCTCGGACGGTGCCCGCCTGGGCGACGACACCGTGGTGGCGACGGGAGAGGCCCAGGACCGCCTGACCGCGCTGGTGGCCGACCTCGCGACCGCGCCCACGGCCGACGACGTCGCCGACCTGTCCACCTACGGCGTGGAGTTCGTGTACCTCCCGCCCCCGGCGGACTCCGACCTCATCGGCAACCTCGACTCGGTCAGCGGGCTGCGCACCGCGAGTGCGCTGCGTCCGGGCTCACGCGCCTGGCAGCTCGACGCCGACCCCAGCCGGGAGTCCCTCCCAGAGCCGGACGGATCGCTGCGCCCGCTGATGCTGGCGCTCCAGGGGCTCGCCGTCGCCACCGCCTTCGTCCTTGCCGCACCGAGCAGGAGGGTCCGCCCATGAGCACCCCGACCCCGGGGCGCCGGGTCGCCAGGCGGCAGCGCCGCCGTCCGGACCGTGGCGCCCTCGTCGGCGGCGGCGCCGTCGCCCTCGCCGGCCTGCTGCTGGCCGCGGCCTCCTGGGTCGAGACCGAGCCGGAGCAGCCCGCCCGACCCACGACGGTGGCGATCGACCGGACCACCGCCGCCTGCCTCGGCTCGCGCGCGTCGGAGTCGGCAGAGGTGTTCACGGTGGCCGCCCCGCTCCAGTCCGAGGTGGCGGATGCCGGTGAGGACGGCACGCTCGAGGTGGGCAGCGGTGACGAGCCGGACCGCGAGGTCGAGTCAGGGGACCGGGGCGCGCTGCGGACCCTCGAGGCGCCGACCGCTGGTGCTGCCCTCGTGGTCACCGCGACGGGCGAGCCTGCGGTCGGACGTGCGACGTTCCAGGTCGACCGGTCGCCCGACGACGCCCTCGTCGGCGTCCAGGAGTGCCTGCCGCCGCGCGCACGCTGGTGGTTCACCGGCGGAGGAGCGGGACTCGACCACCGTTCGCGGCTCGTCATGGCCAACGTGGACCCGGGGCCGGCCGTCGTCGACGTCGTCGTGCACGGTCCCGACGGGGTGGTCGACAGCGTCGACACCCGGGGGATCACGATCGCGCCCGGCGACGTGCGGACCATCGACCTCGTCGAGGTGGCTCCCCAGACGGAGGAGCTCGCCGTGCACGTCGAGGCGTCCCGCGGCCGAGTGGTCGCGGGGCTCGCCGACGCCTTCGCCACCAGTCCGGCCGCGACGCCGGGACACGAGTGGGTGCCGGTCCAGCCGGAGGCCGCCCGCGTGGTCCGCCTTGCCCCGCTGCCGCGCCGCGCCGAGCGTCGCACCCTCGTCCTCGCCAACCCGACCGACCGGGAGGCGCTCGTCGACGTCGAGGTCTCCGGCGAGGGCGGTGCGTTCGCGCCCACCGACGTCGCCCAGGTCCGGGTGCCGCCGGGGTCCGTGGTGAGCGCGGACCTCGACCAGGTCGTCGGGGACGACGCCTCCGCGGTGGTGCTGCGCTCCCCGGTCCCGGTCACGGCGACCGTGCGCTCGGCCGTCGGTGCGGACGTGTCGTACGCCGCGGCGGTTCCCGTCCTGACCGGTCCGGCGGTGGCTGTGCTGGCCGGCGGGACCCGCGCGGACATCCACCTGACCGCCGGCGACGATGCAGCGACGGCGACGGTCACGGCTTACACGGCCGACGGCGGCGAGGTGGAGTCCGTCGAGCTCGAGCTGCCGCCCACGGCGACGCTGGCGTGGTCACCCGAGGGCGCGGCCGACTACGTGGTCGTCACACCTGGCGAGGGCGGCGTTGCCGGCGGGGTCGCGCTCGCCGGGTCGGCGGGGCTGTCGCAGGTCCCGCTACGCCCGCTGCCGGTCGCCCTGCGGCAGCCGGTGGTGGTCCCCGTCGTGCGCTGAGTCCCCGCGAGTCAGTCGGCCTCGTAGCCGGGGTCGATCTCCTCCGGGGGGAGCCCGAGCAGCTCCGAGACCTGCTCCACCAGCACGGTCAGCACCATGGCGTCCAGGTCCGAGCGGGTCTCGCAGCGCTGCTCGATGGGGCGCCGGAAGAGGACCAGACTCGTCGGTGTGGCCCCGTTTCCGCGCACCAGTGAGGCGAGGGGGACCGTGTCGGCCGACCAGTCGTCAGGCACGATCGGGGTCTCCTCGACCGCGAACTCGATCAGGCCGAGCTGGTCGTGCCAGCGCTCCTCGAGACGGCGCACCACGCCGAGGACGATCGTGTCGAAGACCTCGCGGGAGGACCGGGTGCGCGGCACCCCGCGCGGCGAGAGCGGACCGGGAAGGACGGCCGGGCCACGCATCCCACGACCGCGGCGGTCGCGGCTGCTGTCGCTTCGGGGACCGACCGCCGAGGGGCGCCTGCCCCCCGTCGACGATCGGCTCGCATCCACGACCGCGAGCCTAGTCGCTGGCGGCCGAGGGACGATGTACCGTCTGCCTCGTGAGTTCTGCCCGTCGCTGTTCGCGCACCGCCTGCGGGCGCCCGGCGGTGGCCACCTTGACCTACGTCTACTCCGACCAGACCGCTGTCCTGGGGCCGCTCGCCACCTACGCGGAGCCCCATGCCTACGACCTCTGCGAGGCCCACAGCGAGAGGCTCAGCGCCCCCCGTGGGTGGGAGATCATGCGCCTGGCCCCCGACCCCGACGCGCTGGGACCCTCCAGCGACGACCTCCTCGCGCTCGCCGACGCGGTGCGCGAGGCGGCCCGTCCCGTGCCCGTGCAGGAGTCGGTCGAGCAGGCCGTCGGGCTCGTCAAGGAGACCGGTCGCGAGGTGGGCCGCCGGGGCCACCTGCGGGTGCTCCGATCGCCCGACGAGTGAGGTCGGGCTGGCGGTAGGGTTCGGGACATGCCTGCCACCACGGACCCGGCGAACCTCTCCGCCGTCTTCAAGGCCTACGACGTGCGGGGCACCGTGCCCGGCCAGATAAACGATGAGCTTGCTCGTACCACGGGAGCGGCGTTCGTCGAGGTGACCGGCGCAAGCGGTGGGTCGGTCGTCGTCGGCCACGACATGCGCCCGTCCTCGCCGGGACTGGCGGGCGCGTTCGCCGAGGGGGCCTCCGCCGCCGGTGCCGACGTGGTGACGATCGGGCTGGCGTCCACCGACGAGCTCTACTACGCCTCGGGCCACCTCGGCATGCCCGGCGCGATGTTCACCGCGAGCCACAACCCGGCGCAGTACAACGGCATCAAGATGTGCCGTGCCGGCGCGGCGCCGATCGGGCAGGACTCCGGCTTGGCCCAGATCCGCGAGTCCGCCGAGCGGGA
>DATHVS010000280.1:0-30649 GCA_035461195.1 Nocardioidaceae bacterium | reverse complement strand
AGCAACGCCGGGAGGTCCGACGTACGCCCCAGCGTCTGCTGCAGGTCGACCAGGTGCACGAGGGTCTCGTGGGCCTGTCGACGCGGCCAGAACGCCTCGGTGCGGTGAGCGTCCGAGAACGTCCAGCACTCGTTCTGGGGCTGTGCGGCGCGGAGCACCTGGAGGAGGTCCTCGGCCTTGCCGGCGTACCAACGCGCGACGGTCCTGGGTCGCTGCGAGCGGGGGTGGTCGTGCTGCTCGGGGGTGCTGCGGCCGGTCTCGACGATCGTCGCCGCCCAGGCGTGGACGTTGCCCAGATGCACCACGAGGTCGTACGTCGACCAGCGCGGACAGGCGGGCACGCGCGAGCCCATGTCGCACGCCGGGATGGTCGCGAGGACCTCGGCGGCGGCAGCCGCGAAGGCCGACACGAAGTCGACGGCCGACGCCGCGGCATACCGGGAGAATGCCATGGGCACATCATCCCAGGGCGGGCACTCCTGACAAGCCTCTCCACCGCGTCAGCAGGGCAAAAGAGCCTCGCCGTGAACGAAACCGACCCGGCCGAAATCGGCCTTAACCCGGCCGAACCCGTCCTATCCCGACGTGCCCCGGCGGCCCGGCTCAGGAGTCGACGACGGAGGGGTGCTGTCCCGTGACGAGGAAGACGACGCGACGGGCCAGCGACACGGCGTGGTCGGCGATCCGCTCGTAGTAGCGCCCCAGGAGGGCGATGTCGACGGCCGGCTCGACGCCGTAGGGCCACTCGTCGCTCAGCATCTGGCGGAAGGACGAGCGGCGGAGCTGGTCCATCTCCTCGTCGCACTTCTCGAGCTCGATCGCCGCCTCGACGTCGCGGTCGGCGATGACGTTCTCGACCTTGCCGACCATCTCCTCGGCGACCTCGGCCATGCGCTTGATCGTCGGCAACATCTGGTCGGGGATCGCCACGTCGGGGACCCGCAGCCGGGCCACCTTCGCCACGTGCACGGAGAGGTCACCCATCCGCTCCAGGTCGGAGACCATCCGCAGCGCGGCGACGAGCATCCGCAGGTCACCCGCCACGGGCTGCTGCAGGGCGAGCAGCTCGAAGCTCATCTCCTCGATCCGGTCCCGCTCGGAGTCGATGTGGGCGTCGTGGGAGATCACGTGCTCGGCGATCTCCGCGTCGGCCTCGAGAAGGGATCGGGTGGCCAGGCCGACGGCCGTGCCGACCTCGTGGGTCATGGCCACGAGCTCGTCGACGACGGCGTCCAGCTGGTCGTAGTAGGCGTCACGCATGGGTACACCGTAGTCAGGTCGGTCGACGGATGCGTCTCCCGGCGTGAACTACGAGTGAACATACGCCGAATCCCTGCGGACGTGAAGCGTCCAGCGGGCCACCGTCGACGGTGGGCTGCGTACGATCACAGTGTGGACCCGACGACGCAGGCCCTCCTGTTCGCGCTGCTCGGCGCAGTGCTCGGTGCCGGCGTCGTCCTCGCGTGGAGGATCAGCGAGCAGCAGCGCCAACGCGCCGGCGCGCACCGGGAGCCCCCGGTCCCCGTAGGCGTGGCCACTGTCCTCAGCGTCCTGCGCAGCGGCGCGTTGCTCGTCGACGAGAACGACGAGGTGGTCAGGGCCTCCGCACCCGCCCACACGCTCGGCCTGGTCCGTGGCAAGCAGATCGCCGTCGAGGAGCTCGCCCACCTCGTGCGGACGGTACGCCACGACCGGCAGATCCGCGAGACAGAGCTCACCCTCGACCAGGGACGTGCCACCCAGCCGATCCACGTCACGGCCCGGGTCGCTCCCCTGAGCTCGCGGCTGGTGCTCGCCCTGGTCGAGGACCGCACCAAGGAGCGTCGCGTCGAGACGATCCGCCGCGACTTCGTGGCCAACGTCTCCCACGAGCTCAAGACGCCGGTGGGGGCGATCAACCTCCTCGCCGAGGCGGTGCAGGAGGCCTCCGGCGACCCCGAGGCCGTGGAGCGCTTCGCGGACCGGATGAAGACCGAGGGTGAGCGGCTCAACCGGCTGGTCCAGCAGATCATCGAGCTCTCCCGCCTCCAGGGCGACGAGCCGCTCGAGCAGCCCGGGTCGGTCGAGGTCGACGAGATAGTCGCCCGGGCCATCGACGCCTGTGCCATCGACGCCGCCACGAAGGAGGTCACTGTCGTCCACAAGGGCGAGCACGGCCTGAAGGTGATCGGGAGCGCGGACCAGATCGCCCTCGCCGTCGGCAACCTCGTCGCGAACGCCGTCACCTACTCCCCCGAGGGGTCCAACGTCGTCGTGGCCGCCCGGCCGGCCGACCTGATGGCCGAGATCACCGTCACCGACCAGGGCATCGGCATCCCCGCCGGCGAGCTCGACCGGATCTTCGAGCGCTTCTACCGCGTCGACCCCGCCCGTCACCGTTCCACCGGCGGCACGGGGCTCGGCCTGTCCATCGTCAAGCACGTCGCGGCGTCCCACGGCGGCGAGGTCCGGGTGTGGTCCTCCCCGGGACAGGGGTCCTCGTTCACCCTGACCCTCCCGCGCCGCATCGACCCGGGCGAGCAGCCCGCGTCGTCGTACGCCCCGTCCGCCCGTCCCGCCCAGCAGGAGGCACGCCCGTGACCCGGGTACTCGTCGTCGAGGATGAAGATAGCTACAGCGACGCCTTGGCGTACGTGCTCCGCAAGGAAGGTTTCGACGTCGGCATCGCCGCCACCGGCCCCGACGCGATCGCGGAGTTCGACCGGGCCGGTGCCGACATCGTGCTCCTCGACCTGATGCTCCCGGGCATGCCCGGGACGGAGGTGTGCCGGGTGATCCGGCAGTCGTCCAACGTCCCCGTGATCATGGTCAGCGCCAAGGACAGCGAGGTCGACAAGGTCGTGGGCCTCGAGCTCGGCGCCGACGACTACGTCACCAAGCCCTACTCCCCGCGCGAGCTCGTCGCCCGCATCCGGGCGGTGCTGCGCCGTGGCCTGGAGCCCGAGCTGGCCCCGGCTGCGCTCGAGGCCGGACCGGTCCGGATGGACGTCGAGCGGCACGTGGTGACCGTCGACGGCGAGGAGACCAAGCTGCCGTTGAAGGAGTTCGAGCTGCTCGAGATGTTCCTGCGCAACCCCGGCCGGGTGCTGACACGAGGGCAGCTGATCGACCGGGTGTGGGGGTCGGACTACGTCGGTGACACGAAGACCCTCGACGTGCACGTGAAGCGGCTGCGCGCCAAGATCGAGCCGGACCCCGGGAGTCCCACCTACCTGGTGACCGTGCGCGGCCTCGGCTACAAGCTCGAGGTCTGAGGGGCGTCACGGGGCTTCAGTCGGAGGCCGGCTCCGGGGGCTCGGAGCCGCGCTCGAGCCAGCCGCGGAAGGCCTCGAGGTTGCGGGTGGACTCCCCCCGCGACGTGCGCCACTCCCACTCGCGGCGGATCGAGGTGGCGAAGCCGAGCTCGAGGATGGTGTTGAACGACTCGTCGGCGTAGGTCAGCACCGCGCCGAGCAGCCGGTCGACCTCCTCGGCCGTCACCGACGACAGCGGCAGCCGCCCGTCGAGGTAGATGTCGCCCATGTGGTCGAGGGCGAAGGCCACACCGTACAGCTTCAGGTTGCGCTCGAGCAGCCAGCGGTAGACCCGCTCGTGGTTCTCGTCGGGACGGCGGGCGACGAACGCGTGCACGCCGAGCGCGTGCTCGCCGACGTCGAAGCGGCACGGCGTCCGGAGCTTCTTCTCCCCGGGCAGCGTCACGCTGAACATGCCGGGCGACAGCTCGGTCCACTCCAGCTCGTGGGCGTCGAAGGCCTCGCGCAGGGTCGCGGCAGCGGCCTGCTGGACCTCCCCCATCGTCTGCTCGGTCACGCGGTCATCCCCTCGAGGTCGCTGCGCATCGCGAGGCTCGCCTGGCGGTACACCGCGACGGTGCGGTCGGCGGTCGCCTCCCAGGCGAAGCCCGCGGCCTGCCGGAGAGCTCCCGCCGACAGCTGGTCGCGGAAGGTCGGCTGGCGCAGGACCCGCTCGAAGGCGCGGGCGTAGTCGGCCGGGTCGTGCCCCTCGACGAGGAGCCCGGAGCGGCCGTGGTCCACCGCGGTCGTGAGGCCGCCCACGGCAGCTGCCACGACCGGCGTACCGGTCGCCTGCGCCTCGACCGCGACCAGACCGAAGGACTCGTTGTACGACGGGACGCAGACGAGCGTCGCGGCGGAGTACCAGTCGACCAGGGTGGACTGCGCCACCGGCGGCACGAACCGGACCACGTCGTCGAGACCGAGGGAAGTGGCGAGCTGGGCCAGCGACTCGGGGTGCTCGAGGCCGGTGCCGGACGGCCCGCCGACGACCGGGACCACCAGGCGCGACCGGAGAGACGGGTCCCGCTGGAGCAGGACCGCGACCGCGCGGAGCAGCACGTCGGGGGCCTTCAGCGGCTGGATCCGGCCGGCGAACATCAGCACGTGGGCGTCGCGCGGCAGGCCGAGGCGGGCCCGCGCGAGGGCCTGGCCCACCGGGCGGAAGACCTCGAGGTCCACGCCAGGGTGGACCACCTCGACCCGGGTCGGGTCGGCGTCGTAGAGGTTGACCAGCTGCTTGGCCTCGATGTCGGTGTTGGCGACGAGCATGTCGGCGGCCTCGACCACCTGCTCCTCACCGATCACACGCGCCATCGGCTCGGGGGTGTCGCCCTCGGCGAGCATCTCGTTCTTGACCTTGGCCATGGTGTGCATGGAGTGCGCCAGCGGGACGCTCCAGCGGTCGCGGACCAGCGCGCCGACCTGCCCGGAGAGCCAGTAGTGGCTGTGCACGAGGTCGTACCACCCCTGCTCGTGGCCGGCCTCCGCGCGCAGCACCTCGCGCGCGAACGAACACAGCTGCGGCGGCAGGTCCTCCTTCCGCAGCCCCTCGAACGGGCCCGCGTGAACGTGGTGGACGTGGACGCCCGGCACCGCCTCGACGACCGGCGGCAGGGCGGAGGTGGTGGCCCGGGTGAAGATCTCGACCTCGATGTTGCGCTCGGCGAGGCGCTTGGACAGCTCGAGGACGTAGACGTTCATGCCGCCCGCGTCACCCGTGCCCGGCTGGTCGAGAGGGGAAGTGTGCAGACTGATCATCGCGACGCGCCCCGGGACGGGACGAGCCGCGGGCGCGCTCGCGGGTGCAAGTTTCACGAAAGGGCGTACCTCCGGTGGGTCAACCACCCGGGATTGTGCCCCATTCCCGACGGGGCACTCCTGCCGCGCCCCGGGCCAGGCGTACGAGGACGGGGGTGAGCCTCTCTGCCGCCTGCCACAGCACGATCCCGGCCAGGAGGGACAGGGCCGTAGCGAGCAGGGGCAGGTCGTCCTCGAGGTGGGGGTAGACCTGCCAGTGGACGAGGTAGACGTACAAGGACGCGCTCGCCAGGACCCCCACCACCCGGGCCGTCCAGGAGGGCACGCGCACCGACCGGACCCACACCAGGGCGAGCATGCCGACGACCACCACGGCCTCCCTCGCGGGGTCGTCGAAGAACCCTGGGACGGTCGCGACGAGGAGCACCGAGACGAGCACCCGCTGCCACCGCGTGGTGGCCTTCACGGCTGCCCAGCCGATCGCGAACAGCCAGAACACGACGTTCGCGCGGTGGATCACGTCGCCGCCCATGAGCACGACGACCTCGTAGCGCGTCAGCAGCCCGAGCCCGGCCAACGTCATCGGCAGCCAGAACGGCCAGCGCCGCTCGGCCCGGTCCACGACGGGCAGCGCCATGACGACCGTCAGCGCCAGCAAGGTGTAGACCAGCGCCTCGATGAACCAGTAGTGCCAGGCGGGCTCGGTCCAGGCCCGGGAGCCGAGCACACCGTTGAGCAGGAGGGCGTTCTTCCACCCGAGGCCGGCGGTGAACGTCGCGACCGTGCCGATGACGACCGCCGAGGGCACCGCGACCCTCGCGACGCTCGCCGTCATGTGGCGCAGCCGGTCTGTGCGGCCCGCCGAGGTCAGGTGGAACCGTCCGAAGTTGAACCCCGCCACTCCCAGGAGCACGTGCGCTCCGCCGAGGACCACGAACAGGTTCGCGTGCGACCCGACGATGGCCACGATCGCCAGGGCGCGCAGGAGCACGTTCATCTCGAGCGACCGGCCCCGGCGCGGCTTCCCCTCGCGTGGTGCGAGCTCCCCGATCGGGGTCAGGTGCCAGCTCGGCGGCAGGTGGCCGAGGATCTCCTCGACCCGGATCGACATCTCCACGTAGGACAACGAGTCGCCTTCGAGCGACACGAACGAGTCGGCGTCCCCCACGTCGTCGCGTCGCAGGACCTCGGCGTAGGCCTCGCGCAGCCGCGCGGCCGGCGTACGAGGGTCGGATGAATTACCAGGGTATGCAGGAGAACTGTCGCCTCCCACGGTGAACTTGCCATGGGAAGAGACAGATTGCCTGCATACCCTGGTAATTGATCCAGGGAGCGCAGCGACGGCGCGGTAGTCGGGCTTGCCGTTGGGCAGGCGCGGGACCTCGCGCACCGGGCAGACGGCGACGGCTCCGGGCGGGAGGCCGAAGTGCTCCTTGGCCACGACGGCGACCTGGTCCACGTCGACGGGGGCGGCGTCGTCCGAGACGGCCACCACGAGCTGCTCACCCGAGGCACTCTCGCCGGCCGCGCAGGCGACGAGCATGCCCTCGTCGGCGTAGACCCGCTCGACCTGGTCGAGGTCGATGCGCAGCCCAAAGACCTTCGCGAACCGGTTGCGGCGGCCGATGATCTCGTAGAGGCCGTCGGGGGTACGCCGAGCCACATCCCCTGTCCGCAGGGAGGTGACGACCCGGCCGAGGGCGAGGTCGGCGGGTGTCTCGGCGTAGCCGAGCATGACGTTGGGCCCGTCGTAGACGAGCTCCCCCACGTCGGAGGCACCCGACCGGGACAGCGGCATCTCGGGCAGCGGCTCGAGGTGGAAGGAGCCGCCGGGGATCGGGACGCCGATGGACGTCGGCGAGGTCGCCGCGAGGTCCGGGGGGAGGTAGGCCATGCGCGCCGTGGCCTCGGTCTGTCCGTACATCACGAGCAGGTCCCACCCGCGGGTCCGCCCGAGCTCGGCGTGGTGGCGAACCCGCTCGGGCGTGAGGCGTCCGCCGGCCTGGGTGATGTAGCGCAGCGTGGGCAGGTCCATCGTCTCGAAGCCGACCCGGTCGAGGAGGTCGAACGTGTAGGGCACGGCGGCAAAGGTGGTGGCCCCGGCGGCGCGGAACTGCTCCCAGAAGCAGGCGTCGACGACCGACAGCGAGGTCAGCATGAGCGAGGCGCCGGCGAGGAGGTGGCTGTTGATCACCGACAGGCCGTAGCAGTAGTGCATCGGCAGCGTCGTCGCGGCGACGTCGTCGGGACGGATGCCGAGGTAGGTCGCGATCGAGGCGGCGTTGGCCTCGACGTTGTCGCGGGATAGCCGGACCAGCTTCGGCGACCCGGTCGACCCGGAGGTCGACAGCAGGAGTGCGAGGTCGGGGTGGAGGTCGTGGGCGGTGCCCGGTCGGCGCTCGGCGAGGGACCCGTCGGGTCCGACGACGACGTCGGGGTCGTAGGCCTCGGCGACCGAGGCGAGGTTGCCGGCGTTGTCGCCGGGGACGAGGATCACCGGGTGCCCGGCCGAGAGGGCGGCCAGGTAGGTCACGAGGGGCTCGACCCCGTTGGCGCCGGCCAGGAGCACGAGCCGGCGGGTGGTGCCCAGGGCCGCCGCCCGGTTCGCGACCCGTCGCGCGAGCCCGGCGTAGGTGAGGGCGCCCTCCGGCGTGCGCAGGGCGACGCGGTCACCGAAGGAGGCGAGGCGCGTGGCGAAGGGGACGCCCTGAGGAGGGGCATGGGTCGGAGCCAGGGTCACCGAGCGAGGATATTAGGTAAGCCTTACCTCATGCAAAGTGATCGCGCACACGGACCGGACCGGTCCAGCCTCCCGGACGCTCAGCGCGCGGCACGTCGCCCTCGCGCCGGAGGGTTACGTCGGCCACCGGCGGGCGGCTCGGGGCGGTGCCTGCCGAACCCCCAGAACCCCAGCACGATCGCGATCAGGGCCGCGACCAGCACGCTCACCTCGTCGCGCAGCCACGACTCGCCCGGGTAGACCCCCTTGATGCCCTGGTCGAGCAGCATCCACACCATGAGCACGAGCAGTGGTGTCGCAACCGCCACGACGGCACGCAGCCACACCGGGGCCCTCTCGACCAGGGTGTAGCCCGCCGCGGCCAGCGCGACCGCGAAGAGAGCCCACCCCGCGACGTCGAGGATCGTGACCAGGACGGAGTCGGTCTCACCGCCCTCCAGCCAGATCAGGCCGACCTTCGCAAGCCACCCGATGCCCCCCAGGACAGCGGCAATCGACGCGATTCTCCTCGGATCCATGGGCCAAGTCTGCCCCCTCCCGCCTCCGCAGGTGAACACCCTGACCGCCTGCCACAATCATCTGCATGTCTGAGGAGCACGAGTCCCACCGTCCGCGAGCCGTCGTCACCGGCGCCAGCAGCGGCATCGGAGCAGCCACGGCGCGCCGTCTCGCACAGGAGGGTTACCACGTCTTCTGCGCCGCACGCCGTCTGGACCGGGTCGAGTCGCTCGCGGCCGAGATCGGGGGTACGCCGGTCGGCTGTGACGTGACCTCGACCGCCGACACGGCGGCCCTGGCCACCACGGTCGGCCCGACGCTGGAGGTGCTCGTCAACAACGCCGGCGCCGCGCTCGGCGCCGACCCGGTGGCCGAGTCGGACCCCGATGAGTGGCGGGCGATGTTCGAGGTCAACGTCATCGGCCTGCTCCACGTCACCCAGGCGCTGCTCCCCGCGCTCGTCGCGAGCGGGGACGGCGTCCTGGTCAACGTCGGCTCCACGGCCGGGCGGATCGCCTACGAGGGCGGCGCCGGCTACACCGCTGCCAAGCACGGCACCCAGGTCGTCACCGAGACGCTGCGGCTCGAGCTGTGCGGTCAGCCGGTGCGGGTCACCGAGATCGCGCCCGGGATGGTCCGCACCGACGAGTTCTCGCTCCGGCGCTTCGGCGGTGACCGGGAGAAGGCCGAGGCGGTGTACGCCGGGGTGGACCGGCCCCTCGTGGCCGAGGACGTCGCCGACGCGATCGCCTGGGTCGTGACCCGACCGTCGCACGTGAACGTCGACGAGCTGGTGATCCGGCCCCGGGCCCAGGCCGCTCAGCACAAGGTGCACCGGATCTTCGAGGACTGAGGCACGCCGGGGACCCGGCAACAGCGCGGCCGTCACCGTGCTAACCGGTCGCAGTGGCCGCTCCGAACCAGGTGGCAAGCGCTCGACGCAGCTCCGGGTCCGTGGGGTCTCCCGCCCAGGCGACGTGTCCGTCGGGGCGGATCAGCACGGCTTCGGGTGCGGCGACCTCGCCGACGACCGGCAGCTGCCACGCGCCGTCGTGCTCGGCGTCGATCAGCCGGACTCGACCCGCCCAAGGGGAGATGTCGAGACGGCCGGGATCTCCGAGGTTGAGGAGCACGGGCCGGGCCTCGTTGAGCAGGGTGAACACGCGCGTGGGACCGTCGGCTGTGCGCACGTCGAGGTCGGGCATGCGCCGCCCGAGCAGCGGGTGCCCCTCCCCGAGGTCGTAGCGGATGTCGAGACCGGACAGCATCGCCGCGACGCGCCTGCGCGGCTCGTCCATGCGCAACAGCTCGGTCATGATGTCGCGCAGGGCCTGGTGACGGTCGCCGGGGCTGCTGAGCGCGACCTGCGCCATGGTGTTGTGCAGCACCCGGGCGCCGACCGGGTGCCTCTCGACGTGGTAGGTGTCCAGGAGGCTCTCGGGTGAGGTCTGCTCGACCACCTGGGCCAGCTTCCATCCCAGGTTCACGGCGTCCTGGACTCCGGTGTTGAGGCCCTGGCCGCCCTGCGGGGGATGGACGTGCGCGGCGTCGCCCGCGAGCAGCACCCGTCCCTGACGGTAGGACGTCGCCTGCCGCGTGGTGTCGGTGAACCGGGAGATCCAGGTCGGGCTGTGCGCCCCGTAGTCGGTGCCGTACGCGCCGAAGAGCGCCGCGCGGAGGTCCTGCAGGCTCGGCTCGCCGGCGTCGTCGTCGGGCTGCTCCTTCAGCACGACGCGGTACGGCCCCCCGCCCTGGACCGGGTCGACGGGCCCGATCCCGCCACCCTCACGGCGCATGCCGATCTGCGGCTCCTGGTCCATCTCGACCTCGGCGATCATCCAGCTCGTGGTGGGATCCGACCCGGGGAAGTCGATGCCGGCTGCCTTGCGAACCAGGCTGCGCCCCCCGTCGCAGCCGACGAGGTACTCCGCCCTGAGTGACGCCTCCCCGGACACCTCGACGTCGACGCCGGCGTCGTCCTGGGTGACGCCCACGACCTCGTGGCCGCGAAGGACCGGCACGCCGAGCTCTGCGACCCACTCGGCCAGGAGGCGCTCGACGTGGCTCTGCCAGAGCGCGAGACCGTAGTGGTGGCGGGTGGGGAAGTCGCTGATGTCCAACGGGATCCCGGCGAACCCCTGGACCTGCATCGCCTGCCCCTCCGCGAGGAACCGATCCGCGAGGCCCCGCTGGTCGAGCACCTCGATGGTGCGGGAGTGGAGACCGCCGGCTCGCGACCCGTCGACTTCCTGGCTGACGCGGCGCTCGACGACGACGACGTCGATTCTCGCCAACGCCAGCTCGCCCGCCAGCATCAGTCCGGTCGGGCCGCCTCCCGCGACCACCACGGCACGAGCCCTGGCCCGCCTCACCGGGCGGCACCTCCGGCGATCCGGTGTGACTCCTCCAAGAGCTCGCCGAGCTCGTCTTCGGGGACCCGGTCGAGCCGGACAAGGACGAGCAGCGGCGACCTGTCGTGGTGGGGGGTCCAGTAGTAGACGTCCGGCGCGGAGCCAGCGAGCACGTCGCGCTCCCTGCTCTTCACGGTCACGACACCGGGCTCCCAGATGCGGGCCATCAGCGTGCGGGCGAACCACGCGGGCTGCCCCCAGCTGAGTCGCTCGGTGACGCCGGGCAGCGACAGGCACACCCGGCGTACGTCGTCCTCGGTAGGCATGCCAACACGATGCCGGTCGGCACCGACACTCCGCCAGGCTTTTCAGCCCGTCCCGAGCCGGGCGGGCGGCGTCCGGGAGACGATGACGGTCGCGGCGAGGGGGAGCAGTGCGAGGAGCACCAGGCTCCACTCGTGCCCGACCACCGACCCGAGACCGGCCACGGCCGCCCCGAGACCTCCGCCGACGAAGAACACCAGCGTGGCGAGGCCGAGCGCGACACCGTCCATCCCGGGTGGGACCGCCTCGGCCACGGCGGCGGCCATCGCGGGCTGGCCGAGCGTGAACCCGGCGTACACCAGCGCCATCGCGACCATCAGCAGCACGGGTACGCCGGTCGCGCCGACCGCTGCGAGGAGGACGGCGAAGACGCAGGTGGCGGCGGCGAAGCCGATCGAGCGTCGCGGGCCGATCCGGTCGATCGTGACGCCCACGAACCGGGAGACGACCACTCCCAGCAGCGCCCCTGGCAGCAGCGCGAAGCCGATGCCGAGCGGGGTCCATCCCGCCGCTGCGAGCACCGTGGGGATCGCGACGAGGAGCCCGAACCAGGACGCAGGAAGGGCCGCTGCCCCGAGCGCGCTGCGCAGGACGACCGGCTCCGACAGGACTGCCCGGGGCAGGAACCCCTCGGGTCGGCGGCGTACCCACGTCAGGACGGCGGGGACCCCGACGGCGAGCAGCGCGACCCCGACGGCCACGGCGGTGATGCCGAGGGAGGGGGACTGCACGAGGAGGACCAGGCCGGCGGCCGTGCCCGCGACGAGGACCGCACCGGTGTAGTCCAGGCGGGCGCCCGTGCCACCGACGGGCAGCGAGCGCCAGAGGGCGGCGAGGACGACCAGCGCAGCCCCGGGGACCACTACCGCTGCTCGCCAGCCCACGAGGTCGGTCAGCAGGCCGCCGACGACCGGTCCGAGTGCCGCGACCGCGACCGCCATCCCCACGAGGTGTCCGAGCGCGGCGGAGCGGACCGGGCCGTCGTACATCACCCGCAGCGCGGCGAGGGTGAGCACCGGCGCAGCGCCGGCCCCCGCACCCTGGAGGAGGCGCGCACCGACCAGCGCCCCGTAGGCGGGCGCCAGGGCCGCGGCCAGCGCCCCGAGGGACAGCAGGCCGACCCCGATCGCGAGGGGGGTGCGCACACCGGCGTTGTCCGAGGCGCGACCGTAGAGGGCGGTGCCGACGGCGAGAGTGATGGCGTAGGCGCTGATCACCCACACGCCGCGGTCGGCGGGGATCGAGAAGTGCCCGACGATGTCGGGGAGGGCGACCGCCACCGCGGCCGACCCCATGGCGCTCAGACCGATCAGCGAGCCCAGGAGGAGGGCGACCGGGAGCGGACCGAGAGCGGCCGGGCCCGGCGCGTTCGTCATGGCGCGATCCTAGGTGCGCCCGCGAGGCGCTGCGGCGTCGGCCGGAGAAGGGAGCGGGGGCGCTCCCCTGCTGCTAGATGAAGCGCCCCCGCACCCGGCTCATCTCAGTAACGCTCCTGGGGGTCCTCCGGCGTCCACGGCTGGGTCTTCGCCAGGTCGTCCTGGGCGAGGCTCGGGTCCGCGGCATGAGCGCCGCCGGGGGCCTCCCCGCTCTCGCTGCGGAACGAGGCCGAGGAGTAGCCCGAGCCCGAGCCGCTGTGGGCGTACGCCTCCTGGTCGACGCGGGAGCGACCGAGCTCGGCGTCCCGCTTGGCCTGCTCCTTCTCCTCCTTGCCCTTGCGGTAGGCGTCCTCGAGCATCCGCCCCGCGAGGTCGCGGCCCCCGAGACCGAAAGCGAGCGCCAGACCCAGCGCGAGCGCGAACATCGTCGCCGCGAACGCGATCCGCACGATCTCCTCGGCGATCCGCAGCTGTTCGAGGATCATGAACAACGCGATGATCATGACCAGCGCGGGCACCACGGTGGCCACGATCTTGCCGGTGGGGGTGTCCCCCATGACACGGCTGACCCCGGCGGCGACAGCCCCGGCGATGACGGCCGCCGCGACGAAGATGACGATCGCGACGATGACGTTGGGCAGGTAGGACAGCACGTCGTTCATGAACGTGGTCAGCGCAGGGATGCGCAGCGCGCCGAGGCCTGCGAACAGGAAGAACGCGAAGACCAGCCAGAACACCACCAGCGAGATCCCCCGCGAGGGCCGCGCGCCCGACATGACCGTCTCGACGTACCTGTTCGCGTCGGACTCATGCAGCTTCTGGTCCAGCCCGACCTTGTCCAGGACCTTCTGCGTGGCAGCCCTGAGGAGCCGGGCCACGATGTAGCCGACGAGCAGTAGCACGAGGAAGCCCAGGAGGTTCGGCAGGAACCCGAAGAACCCCTCCCAGGCACTGTTGAAACTCTCTCCGATGTTCACTGTCTCTCCTGACTGGGTGCGTTGGGTCACCGAGGCGTACCCCCGGCCGGTCCCCCCAAACGGTCAGATGAGCGCGTGGACGGCACCCGGGAGAACCTCGCCTGCCCGGCCGCGTACGACGAGGCTGGCAAGGTCGTCCAGCGGCGTCGGCTCGTCGTTGACGATGACGAGGCGGGCGCCGGACCGCACCGCCCAGACCGGGAGGTCCGCGGCCGGCCACACCTGGAGCGAGGAGCCGACCGCGAGGAGGAGGTCGGCGGTTGTGACGAGCTCGGTCGCCTCCTCCACCGCTTCCGCAGGCAGCACCTGCCCGAAGGAGACGGTCGCGGACTTCACGAGTCCCCCGCAGCGGGGGCAGGCGGGGTCCGGGTCGCCTGCGTCGATGCGCTCGAAGGCCCACGTGTGAGGAGCGGCGAAACCGCACCCTCCCGGGGTGCCGTGGCGGGGGGCGTGGCCGATGCACGTGACCTCGCGGGCGGTGCCGTGGATCTCCACGACGTTCGTGGATCCGGCGAGCTGGTGCAGCCCGTCGATGTTCTGGGTCACCACGCCGTGGCCGCGACCGGCCTTCTCGATCCGGGCGATGGCGTGGTGGGCGGGGTTGGGCGCGACGTCGCGGTCGAAGAACTCCCGCCGCATCGCCCACGACGTCGCGCGGACCTCCGCGGAGGAGACGTACCTGTCGAAGGTGAGGTCTCGCGGGTCATAGCGCGTCCACACTCCCCCGGGCGAGCGGAAGTCGGGGATGCCGGACTCGGTCGAGACACCGGCGCCGGTGAAGGCGGTGACCCGGCTGCTCGTGGCGAGCAGCTCGGCCAGCTCGGCGATCACGTCGGGCGAGTTCACGGGTCCGAGGCTACCGATCGACGGCCTGGCCGAAGCGGGGCTTCTCCTTGGCGAGGAACGCCCGCACGCCCTCGCGGAAGTCCGGCGCGCCGTAGACCTTCTCGAGGCGCTCCACGTCGTCGGCGGGCGAGACCTCGAACGTGTCGGAGTGGCGCAGGAGCTGCTCCTTGGTGGCTGTGATCGTCATCCGCGAGGCGGCGCGCACCCCCGCGGCGAGGTCGCGCACCTCCTCGTCGAGCCGCTCCGGCGCCACCACGGACATGACGGCCCCCGCGGCGTGGGCGCGGACGGCGTCGACGAGCCGGGAGGCGAGCAGCATCTCCCGGGTCAGCGACTCCCCGAACACCGACGCGCAGCGGTAGACGATGAACGCCGACAGCGCGTTGCCGAGGGTGCGGGCGATCGGGTACCCGAAGCGCGAGCCCTCCGTGGCGATTCGCAGGTCGCAGTGGGTGGCCACGGCGAGGCCTCCTCCGACGCAGATCCCCTCGACGGCGGCGACCGTCACCTGGGGCAGCTCCGCGATCGACCGGAGCACCCGGCCCACCCTCGCCTCGTAGGCCACCCCGTCCTCGCCGCTGCCCAGCGAGGTGAACTCCGAGATCTCGTTGCCGGCCGCGAAGGCCCGACCGCCGGCGCCCCGGAAGACCACGACCCGGGCCTCGGTGTCCTCGCGCAGCTCGGCGCAGACCTCGAGGAGCCCGTCGTAGGTGCCGCTGGTGAAGGCGTTGTGCCGCTCCGGGCGGTTGAACATGACCTCGACCACTCCCGGCGTACGGCGCACCAGGAGCGCCCCGTCGGCCAGCGTCTGCTCGTCGTACCTCGTCTTCTCACTGCTCACGACCCGACAGCGTAGGACCTCGTGCCCTTGTCGGTGCCGCCGTCTCGGGCGGAGTCTGGAATGTGGAAGGAGGGATCGACATGAGAGTTCTCGTTGCCTACGCCAGCAAGCACGGCTCCACCGAGGGCATCGCCGAGCGCCTCGGTGAGGACCTGCGGGGCGACGGTCACGAGGTCGACGTACGCCCCGCGTCCGAGGCCAAGCACCCCGAGGAGTACGACGCCTTCGTCATCGGCAGCGCCGCCTACGCCATGCACTGGATGAAGGAGGCCTCATCGTTCGTGAAGAAGAACAAGGACGTGCTGGCCGACCGGCCCGTCTGGCTGTTCAGCAGCGGCCCCCTCGGGACCGACCTGATCGACAAGGAGGGCCACGACGTCATCGAGGCGTCGGTGCCGAAGGAGGCCACGGAGTTCGCCTTCCTGCACCCCCGTGACCACCACGTGTTCTTCGGGGCGCTCGACTTCGACAAGCTGGGTCTCACCGGTCGGATGCTGAAGAAGATGCCTGCCACGAGGGACGCGATCCCCGAGGGCGACTTCCGCGACTGGGACGACATCGACCGGTGGGCGCACGACATCGGCCGCGCCCTCACGACGGAACCGAACGAGTGAGGGACCGGCCGCGGAGGCTCACGGCGTACTCCGCCTTCGCGGCGCTCACGCTCGGCGCCGTCGGCATGGCCTTCGAGCGCGCCGGGCCGTCGGTGATGGCGGCCGACCCGGACGACTTCGCCGCCTGGGCCGGGAAGCACCACCGGGCGCTGACCACCCAGAGCGGGGTGTTCCTGGTGAGCACCGCGCCGCTGCTGCTGTTCTTCGCCGGCCTGCGGTCCTGGCTCCGTCCGCACCAGGACCCGGCCGCACGGGTCGACCTGTCCCTCGCCGTCCTCGGCGGCGGGTCGCTGTGGGCGCTGGGCAGCGCGGCCGCCCAGACCGTCCAGGCGTCGATGGCGCGCAGTGCCGCCTCCGGGGCCGAGGCCGAGGCGGTCGCCGCGCTCGGGCAGCGCATGCGGGCGATGCTCGTCCGGAGCAACGCGGCCCTGTCCGGCGCGATGGCGGCCACGGCGGCCGCGACCTTCCGGGACGGCGCCCTCCCGCGGTGGCTCGGGTGGCTCTCGGCGGCCGGGGCAGTAGCTCACCTCGCCCCCATGACCACGCGACGGCTCGAGAACCTGCCCTACCCGTTCTTCGTCGCCTGGCTCGTGGCGGTCGCGGTCGTCCTCGCCCGTCGGCCAGGACGCTCGATTTAAGCGAACCGGCGGCCCGCCGGTAGACTCCAGTGTCTTCTCCCCGCGGTGTACGACGCCCGCAGGATCCCCCACCGAAAGCTGAGTGTCACCCCCGCATGTCCGAGAACACCTCCGTCACCTCCCGCAGCGACCTGAGGAACGTCGCGATCGTCGCGCACGTCGACCACGGCAAGACCACGCTCGTGGACGCCATGCTGTGGCAGGGCGGCGCCTTCGGCGAGCACCAGCACGTCGACGAGCGGGCCATGGACTCCGGTGACCTCGAGCGCGAGAAGGGCATCACGATCCTCGCGAAGAACACCGCCATCCGCTACACGGGGGCGGCTGCGGCCGACGGCCCGATGACGATCAACATCATCGACACTCCCGGCCACGCGGACTTCGGCGGCGAGGTGGAGCGTGGCCTGTCCATGGTCGACGGCATCGTGCTTCTCGTCGACGCCTCCGAGGGGCCGCTGCCGCAGACCCGGTTCGTGCTCCGCAAGGCCCTCAACGCCGACATGCCGGTCGTCCTCGTGGTCAACAAGGTGGACCGCTCGGACGCCCGGATCAGCGAGGTCGTCGACGAGACCTACGAGCTGTTCATGGACCTGCTCGACGACAGCCACAGCGCCGAGGCGCTCGACTTCCCGGTCGTCTACGCCTCGGCCAAGGCCGGCCGCGCGTCGCTGGAGATGCCGGAGAACGGTGGCCTCCCGGAGTCGGAGAACCTCGAGCCGCTGTTCCAGACCATCATCGACACCATCCCCGCTCCGGCATACCACGAGGACGCCCCGCTCCAGGCGCACGTCACCAACCTCGACTCCTCGCCCTTCCTGGGCCGCCTCGCGCTCGTCCGCGTCAAGGAGGGCACGCTGAGGAAGGGCCAGCAGGTCGCGTGGATGAGGCGCGACGGGTCGGTGCGGAACGTCAAGATCACCGAGCTGCTGGTCACCGAGGCCCTCGAGCGCAAGCCGGGCGAGTCCGCGGGCCCCGGCGACATCGTCGCGATCGCGGGCATCCCCGAGATCATGATCGGCGAGACGCTCGCCGACCCCGACAAGCCCGAGGCGCTTCCGCTCATCACCGTCGACGAGCCGGCGATCTCGATGACCATCGGCACCAACACCTCCCCGCTCGCGGGCCGTGTGAAGGGCGCCAAGGTCACCGCCCGCCTGGTCAAGGACCGCCTCGACAGCGAGCTCGTCGGCAACGTGTCCATCAAGGTCCTGCCGACCGAGCGACCCGACACCTGGGAGGTCCAGGGTCGTGGGGAGCTCGCGCTGGCGATCCTGGTCGAGCAGATGCGTCGTGAGGGCTACGAGCTGACCGTCGGCAAGCCGCAGGTGGTCACCAGGGAGATCGACGGCAAGACCTACGAGCCGGTCGAGCGCCTGACCATCGACGCGCCGGAGGAGTACCTCGGCACGATCACCCAGCTCCTCGCGGTCCGCAAGGGCCGCATGGAGCAGATGACCAACCACGGCACCGGCTGGGTCCGCATGGAGTTCCTGGTCCCCGCCCGCGGCCTGATCGGCTTCCGCACCGAGTTCCTCACCGACACCCGCGGCACCGGCATCGCCCACCACGTGTTCGAGGGCTACGAGCCGTGGGCCGGTGAGATCCGCTCCCGCGCCTCCGGCTCGCTCGTGGCCGACCGCGCCGGTGCGGCCACGTCGTACGCCATGACGAACCTCCAAGAGCGCGGCACCCTCTTCGTGGAGCCGACGACCGAGGTCTACGAGGGCATGATCGTGGGCGAGAACTCCCGCGAGGACGACATGGACGTCAATATCACCAAGGAGAAGAAGCAGACCAACGTCCGCTCCTCCACCGCCGACAACTTCGAGAAGCTGATCCCGCCGAAGAAGCTCTCGCTCGAGCAGTGCCTGGAGTTCTGCCGCGAGGACGAGTGCGTCGAGGTGACCCCCGAGTCGGTGCGTATCCGCAAGGTCGTCCTCGACCAGAACGAGCGGGCCAAGGCCGCCTCCCGCGCCCGTCGCCAGGGCTGACCCGCCCAGACGGAGGGCCGGACCGCCCAGCGGTGGTCCGGCCCTTCGCCCCCCTGCTCAGTGGGAGCGCTGCTGCTCCGAGATGCCGAGGAGGCGGTCGACCTCCTGCTGGGTGAGATGCATCGGCGCCTGGCTCGCGGCCAGCTGCAAGCGTTCGAATAGCTGTGACTCGTCGTCGCTCGGACGGTTGTCGACCACCGGGTTCATGGTGGGCCTCCCCCTTCTCAGATCGAGGCGCATCGATGTGCGGGGCCGTCCCAGGGTCCGGGGGGCGTACGTGATCCGACCCGATCTTGCCCCTGTCGACCAACCTCAAACGTGGGAGGACGGCCGACTGGTCCATCCGTCCCCCGTCCGCCTTCGCGCCCGCGTCCCGGATCACTCCGGGGACTCCTCGAACGGCCTGCTCATCACGCCCGAGCGCACCAGCGCGCGCAGCGTCTCGGCCCCCTGCCGCGTCCAGCCCTCCGGCTCGAGGACCGCCGCCCAGCCGTCGACGTGCTCGCCTGTGTAGTTGTGTCCGTGCCCCGGCTCGGTCGAGAACCCGAGCGCGAGGTCGGCCGTGATCTGCCAGAAGGTCACGAACGGCACCCAGCGCGTCTCGTCCATGACGTCGTAGCCGCGCTCCTCCTCCAGCCAGTCGGGCCGGTTGAGGACCAGGTCGGGGCTCCACCAGGTGATCGGGTCCGAGGGGTGCTGCATGTACAGCACCCGTGACCTGGTCCACGGCGCCGCCTCCGGACCGATCTCACGTCGCGGGCGGTTGGTGAACCGGACGGTGCGACCGCCGCGGTAGACCGGCTCGACCTCGCGGCTGCCGGGGTCCCGGTCGTCGACGAAGCTGCGGTAGAGCGGGTTGAAGTTCGGCGGGCCGACGAAGAGTGCTCCCTCGACTCGGTTGGCGAGGTCGAACTCGCCGCTGAAGGCCGTCTCGCCGCCGAAGGACCCGAGGCTCTCGCCGAAGACGTACAGCCTCGGCCTCTCCGCGGCAGGCAGCGCCGACCAGCGTTCGTAGACAGCGTCGTAGAGCAGCCGGCCGGCCTCGCGGGCACGCTCCTGGTCGACGAGGAAGGACAGCCACGACGGCAGGTAGGAGTACTGCATCGACACGATCGCCGAGTCCCCGCCCGTCAGGACCTCGAAGCTCCCCGCGGCGCTCGGCTCGACCCAGCCGGTGCCCGTCGTGGTGACGACGAGCAGGTTCTCGCGCTCGAAACCTCCGGCCCGCTCGAGGTCGCGGACCGCCAGGGCGGCGCGCCGCTCGGTCCCTTCGGCGCTCGCCGCTCCGGCGTACACCCGGATCGGGTCCTGGGCCGGCTCACCGGTGAGGTCGCCGATCTCCTCGGCGCCGAGGCCGCGGCCCACGAAGACCCGCCCCTCCCGTCCGAGCGTGTCCCACTCGACGAAGGAGGCGGGACTGCCCGAGCGCAGCGGTGTCGTCGGCCGGGTGACGCCGTCGGGGGTCTGGGTGTCGGCGACGGAGAACGCCTGGTCGAGCGCCTTGACGGCGTTGGCCCACAGCACGCCGGTGAGGACCGTGCTGAGCGCGACGACGAGCACGACCAGCCCCAACGCCCGTGCGGCGCGGGCGCCCATGTGCCGCGCGAGCAGGTCCGACAGCTTGTGGTACCCGGTGCGGACGGCACGACCGAGGGCCACGAGGGCGACGAAGAGGAGTACGGCGACCGGCGGGACGACCAGCATCGCCAGGGGGTGCTCGGGCTCGATCGCCACCAGCTCGCTGGCCTGCCGCTGCCACCTGATGCCGAGCACGATCGCGGCGAGGGAGACCACGACCGCTGTGACACCGAGGACGGTCCACGAGCGGCGCGACGGCTCGCGCGGTGGCCGGTCCGCGAACTCCCGCCACACGAAGGCTCCCAGCACGCCCAGCCCGTAGCCGATAGCGGCGTCGATGCCGGTGATGAGTCCCTGGAAGAGGGCGGGCCGAGGCAGCAGCGAGGGCGTGAAGGACAACGCGGCGAACGCGAGGGCCACCCAGAGCCCCGGGAGCGTGTACCTGAGCCGGCGGCGGGCAGACACCATCGCCTGGTCGACGCGGGACTGCGCAGCCATCCATCCGTCCTCGGGTCGGCCAGGTCGGGACCTCAGCGTCCCCGACGGCAGCTGTCGGCCACCAGACCCGAACGGACTATGCGCACCTCCTCCCGATCACGCGAAAACCCCGGCGGCACCGCGCCGGCTCTGGTGTCCTGGGTCGATGGCACAGCCCAGGACAGTGGAGGACGTGATCGACCGGCTCGTCGACATCGACGCAGCCCTCCCCCCAGGCGACGGGGTGGCGGTCTTCAACCGGATGTACCTGACCGTGACCGAGCGCGTGCTCTCGGCGCTGGAGGCCCGGGACGTGTTCGCCGACCCCGGGTTCATGGCCGAGCTCGACGTACGCTTCGCCAACCTGTGGCTCGACGCCTACGACGACGCGCGTGCCGGCCGCCCTGTGTGCAAGGCGTGGCGGCCGCTGTTCGAGCAACGTGGGGCGCGCGAGCTCCTGCCGATCCAGTTCGCGCTGAGCGGCATGAACGCCCACATCGAGCACGACCTGCCCCTGGCGGTCGTCGAGACCTGCTCGCTCCGGGGTGGGTCACCCGACGCGGTGCGCCACGACTACGAGGTGGTCAACGAGATCCTGGCGTCTGTCGAGTCCGAGGTCAGACGGTCCTTCCTCAGCGAGCTCGGCCGGCGGGTCGACGACAGGTTCGGGTCGGTCGTACACCTGGTGAGCTCGTGGAACATCGACAAGGCACGTGACCTGGCCTGGGTGAGTGTCGAGTCGATCTGGGCGATCCGCCGACTCGGCTTCCTCGTCGACCGCTACACCGCCGCGCTCGCCGCGACCGTCGGGATGGTCTCGCGCTACCTGCTCACGCCGGTCCCCCGCTGACACCCTGTTGGTGCGCTGAGGAGGGCTACCGTGTGCCCGTCAGCGCGCTGTGGGCGTCTGAGGCGTCAGCCGGAGAGCACCTTCGCGAAGAGCTCGCAGGCCTCGTCGACGGCCGCCTGCGCTCCGGGCGAGAAGCCGCCCATGTCGAAGAAGCCGTGGATCATGCCGTCGAAGCGGCGTACCTCCACCGGGACACCCGCGGCAGCCAGCGCCTCGGCGTACGCCTCACCTTCGTCGCGCAGCGGGTCGTACGCCGCGGTGACGACGACCGCCGCGGGGAGGCCGGCGAGGTCGGTGTGGCGCAGCGGCGAGACCCGCGGGTCCTCGTGGAGGGCGGCGTCGCCGGCGTAGTGGTCGAGGAACCAGGCCATGGTCGGCAGGTCGAGGAAGTAGCCCTCGGCGTTCTCCCAACGAGAGGCGTAGTCGCCGGTGACGTCGACGGCCGGGTAGACGAGGAGCTGCGCGGCGAGCGGCGGACCACTCGCGTCGCGCAGCTGCTGGGTGACGACCGCGGCGAGGTTGCCCCCTGCACTGTCGCCCGCGACGGCGAGCTTGTCCGAGCCGCCGAGGTCCGCGAGGTGCTGGGCGGCCCACCGGGTGGCGGCGACCGCGTCCTCGACCGCGGCGGGGAACGGCGCCTCCGGTGCGAGCCGGTAGTCGACCGAGACGACCACCGCGGAACAGTCGCGGCAGATGCTTCGCGCCATGTTGTTGTGGGTGTCGAGGTCACCGATGACCCACCCACCGCCATGGAGGAGGACGACGGTGGGCAGCTCGCCGGTGGCCTCGGGGCGGTAGACGCGGGCGGCCAGGTCTCCGGCAGGTCCGGGGACCACGGCGTCCTCCACGGCACCCACGGGCACGAGGTAGTCGGGCTGCCGCGCGCCGACGGCGAGCTTGCGGAACGCCTCGCGCGCCTCCTCCGGCGAGCCGGCGTGCATCGGCGGGACTGTCGCGAGCAGGTCGAGCAGGGGTGCGATGTGCGGGTCGACGGGCATGCTGACAGATTACGGGCCTTTCGCCCCATCCCTGACCGAGGCCACCCACGCATGCTGGAAGGAACAACGGCACGCCGGCCACCGGGAGGTCACCCATGGGCACGCTTCAGGAGCTCTCCACCGAGGAGTGCGTCGACCTGCTGAGAGCGGGACTGGTCGGCCGGGCGGCCATCTGCACCCCGGCGGGACCGCACGTGGTGCCGGTCAACTACGCCGTGCACGGTGACGCGGTCGTCTTCCGAACCACCCCCTACAGCGTGCTCGGCACCTACAGCTGGGCCGGCGACATCGCCTTCGAGATCGACCACCTCGACATGGAACGGCACGAGGGGTGGAGCGTCGTGGCGGTAGGGCGCGGCGAGATGGTCGACGACATCGAGGAGGTCGAGGAGATCCGGTGGGCCAACGAGCCGAGGCCCTGGGCCGCCGGGGCTCGTCCGCTCATCGTGCGGCTGCGCTGGCGCGAGATCACCGGCCGCCGCATCGGCTGAGACCGGGGGTGCGCGGCGCTACGGTGGGCCGATGGGCGAGGTCGACCGTCGGCAGGTGCTGGGACTCCGGGTGCGCGCACAGCAGCTCGACCGGGCGCAGGGGGCGCTCGCCGACACCGCCGTGCTCGACCTCGGCGTCCAGGACACGGGGCCGGACGGCGGCCGGTGGGCCCTGGCGCTCCGGGGCGTCGACGTCGCCACGCTCCGCGCTGAGGACCTCGCTCTGGTGTGGACCCTGCGCGGGGCGCCGCACCTCTACCGGCGCACGGACCTGCCTGCGGTCGCACGAGCGGTCGAGCCCTTCTCCGACGCCGACGCGGGCAAGCGGATCTTCGACGCCTCGAAGCCCCTGAAGGCCGCCGGCATCGGCAACCTCGAGGCCCTGGACACCGTCGCTGCCACGATGCGCTCGGTGGTGATGCAGCCGATGGTCAAGGGCGAGGTGTCCTCCCGGCTGACCGACCTCATGGACGCGCCCTACCTGCGGTTCTGCCGGCCCTGCAACGCCATCCACCTCTACGAACAGCCGTTCCGCCTCGCCACCCTCCGGGCCGGCCTGGAGCTGGAGCAGGGCACCTCGCCTCCGGTGATCCGCCCGATCCAGGGCTTCGAGCCTGTCGAAGAGGTGCCCGAGCGGCTCGACGTCGTCCGGGCCTACCTCCGCCTGCTCGGCCCGGCGACCCCCAAGCAGGTGGCCGACTTCCTCGACGCACCGGTCAAGGACGTGAAGGCGCGCTGGCCCGAGGACGCGGTCGAGGTCTCCGTGGAGGGCGAGAGCCGGTGGGTGCTCGTCGAGGACGAGCCGCTCCTGGGCGAGGAGCCGCCGGAGCTGGCCCGCCTGCTCGGTCCGTTCGACCTGTTCCTCCAGCCCAAGGACCGCGCCCTGCTGGTGCCCGACACCTCCCGCCACAAGTCGCTGTGGCCGGTGCTCGGTCGGCCGGGCGCCGTGCTCGTCGACGGGGAGGTCGCGGGGACGTGGCGTCCTCGGAAGTCCGGCAGGAAGCTGCGCCTGGCGGTCGAGGCGTGGCAGAGGCTGCCGCGTCCGGCGGTCGAGGAGCAGGCCGAGCGGCTCGCCGCCTTCCGTGGCGTCACGCTGACGGGCGTCGACGTCAGCTGACCGGCCCGGAGGCCCGGCCCACCAGGTCGGCAACCGCAGTGGCGGTGGCGTACTCCTCGCAGTGGGAGAGCGAGACGTCGATCGCGCGCACGTCCTCGCGCTCGGCCGACCGGCGCATCCGCCCCGAGAGCCGGACCCGAGGAGCGCCGTGCTCGTCGTGGACGATCTCGACGTCGCGCCACGGCAGCGGGCCGTCCCAGGGCAGCCGCAGCGCCTTCACCACCGCCTCCTTGGCGGCCAGGCGGGCGGCGAAGTGCAGGCTGGGACGAGCCTTCGCACTGCAGTAGGCGATCTCGGCCGGCGTGAACCACCGCTCGAGGAAGTCCTGCCCGCGCTCGTCGATCAGCCTCGCCACGCGCGCGACGCCCACGATGTCGGTGCCGGGGCTCGTGGCCATGGTGCTACCTCGACGCGTCGGCGACGAGCGCGACGAGGTGCGCCGCGGCCAGCATCGACGCCTCCTGGTCGAGGTGGCCGCTGTCGGCGGCGTAGCCGGAGTAGAGGGCGAAGTAGTCCCGGCCGTCGACCTCGCCGGAGACCCGGGTGCCGTCGGGTGCGGTCGACTCGACCTCCGCGAGGTCGAAGAGCCGCTCGGGGCCGTACTCCTCGCGCATCAACGCGTTGAACCGCTCCCGAGCCACGTTGTCGGCCCGGCTCTCGACCACGTCGCGGCCCAGCAAAGTCTTGACGCCCGCCTTCAGCCGGGACACCAGGCCCGCCTCGGTCGTCAGCGGAGCCGTGACGTGCAGGAACCTGACCTCAGGAAAGTCCCGATCGAGGCCGGCCATGGTCGTGCGATAGCGCTCGAAGAGGGCGTCGACGTCGGTGCCGTCGGTCACGTCGACGTAGCAGAACTTCATGAGGGCCACGTCCATCTCGGCGCCGGCACCCTCGCGGATCCTGGCCTCGAAGTCGTCGATCTTGCCAAGAGGGTCGCCGTTCTCCCCGATGTAGGCGTCCGACCAGCTCGGCGGTGCGGTCAGCCCGTTGACGGCGTAGAGGCCGTCCAGCCCGTCGAGCACGTTCCTCCCCACCGACTGATGTCCGAAGAAGACCTTCGTCCGTGCTGCTGCGGACAGCTCCTGCGCCCCCACCGCGGCGGCGGCATCCGTGTTGACCGGCATGGTCGTTCCCTGGCCTTTCGTGAGGAGTACGACGAGGGCGGTTATCGTGACCGCCGCCACCAACGGCCACCGCCTCATGAGTGCCCTCCGAGGGCCGGCGACCGGAGCATCTCGCGCAGCTGCGACTTCGCTACCTTGCCGCTGGAGGTGAGGGGCAACGCGTCGACGAGGTGCACCGTCCGCGGCAGCTTGTGCCTGTCCAGACGGCTGCTGAGGAAGGCGATGACATCGTCCGGCCGCACCGTGGAACCGGCCCGCACGGTGGCCACGAGAGCGACCGCCTCTCCCGCCTCCGGGTCGGGGACTCCGACCGCCGCGGCCGAGACGAGGCCGTCCATCTGGAGGGCACAGCTCTCGATCTCCTGGCTGGAGACACGGTGGCCCCAGGGCTTCATGAAGTCGTCCAGGCGGTCGACGAGGTAGACATAGCCGTCGGCGTCCACGACGGCCAGGTCGCCGGTCCGCAGCTCCCCGCCGGGGAACTTCCTCGCCGTCGCCCCCGGATCCTTGTAGTAGCCGGGCGACACGTTGTCGCCCCGCGCGACGATCTCGCCGGGGACTCGGGGAGGGACCGGGTCGCCGTGCTCGTCGACGACCCGGAGCTCGACCCCGGGGATGCCCCGGCCTATCGATCCCCTCTTCTGGCCGAGCAGCTCCGGGGGCAGGTAGGAGAGCCGTGCGGTCGCCTCGGTCTGGCCGTACATGACGTAGAGCCTCGCGCCGCACCTGGCCGCGAGGAGCTCGTCGACCAGCGCCGGCGCGAGCTCACCGCCGGCCTGTTGGACGAGCCGGAGCGACGGCAGCTCCCGCGAGGCGAAGCTGCTCGCTCGCAGGAGCAGCTGGAACGCCGAGGGGACACCGGCCAGGCCGGTGCATCCCTCCTGCTCGATCATGTCGACGGCCGTCTCCGGGAAGGTGAAGCCGTTGCAGACCACGAGGCTCCCGCCGACACGTAGGTGGGTGTGCAGCAGGGACAGGCCGAAGCAGTAGGAGAAAGGCAGGATCACCAGCATCCGGTCGTCTCGCCGGAGGCCGAGGTAGGTGATGATCGACTCGGTGTTCGCCACGATGTTGCGGTGGGTCACCCGCACCGCCCTGGGGACCGCGGTGGTCCCCGAGGTGAACATCAGCGCGGCGTCCGCGCCGAGGTCGACGGTGCCGTCCGGCCAGTACGACGGCCCCTTGTCGTGCAGGCACTCGTCGGTGACGACCGGCATCCGCCCGGCCAGCGCATCGACGTGCTCCTGCGGCTGCCTGCGGTCCATGAGCACGGCGGCGCAGTCGGCCGACCGGGTCCGCTGTGCGAGCTCGGCCGCAGAGAGCCTGGCCGGGAGGGGCACGGCAACGTGACCCTTCGTCGCGGCGAGGTACGCGGCCACCCAGAAGAACGAGTTCGGCCCGATGACGCCCACGTGCGAACCGCGCGGCAGCTCGAGGGCGGCGAGCTCGGAGGCGAGTCGGCCGGCGGCCTCACGCAGCTCCCCGTAGGAGAAGGAGCGTCCACCGTCGACCACCGCCGCGTCGCGATCCCGGCCACGCGCGAGCAGGTAGTCGGCTGCGCGAGGTTGCTTCTGTTCTGTGCCCATGCGACCCATCCGACCCCCCGCCGGAACCTCGGGTATCCGGGAATCGACTGTAGTTCCGGGCTTCGAGCCTGATACGGGAGAGAACGCGACATACCCAGTTCTGGGGGTCCATGTGGCCATCGGACCTCAACGCCGGGACACCGAAAGTACGCTCCTCGAAAGGAGCGCACCGCGCTTCCAGGGGGTGTGCGCTCGGATGGGGGCAACACATGGAAGCACAGGTCAGGGCTGACCTCATGGACTTCGTCAGCGCCAACTACCTGTTCGGCGACGTCGCACGCGCGCCGTCGGACCACGAGTCGCTGATCGGGACGGGAGTCGTCGACTCCACCGGGATCCTGGAGCTCATCGAGTTCCTCGAGAGCCACTTCGGGATCGAGGTGCTGGAGACCGAGACCCTGCCCCAGAACCTCGACAGCATCGCGAACCTCACCTGCTTCGTGGTGGCCAAGCTGCGCAGCTCCCCAGGCCGGTTCATGCACACGCAGGCGATGCCATGACCTTCTCAGGAACCCGACGGCGGTCCGGCCGTGTGATGGTGCGGAACCGTAGGCGCCCCTTCGCCATGGACCTCGGCAGGTACTATCCGCAAGCTCTCGGGGGCCGTCCACGACTGCGCCACAAGCTGCTGGTGTGGCTGTTCGACCGTGAGCTCCATTGCGTCGCGAGCCTCCGGTTCGGCCAGGCGGCCCGCGCCCTGTTCGACCGGACCAAGCTCCTCGGCCTGCTGCCGCTCGTGCTGGCCGAGCTGTGGCGTCGCTGGGTCACGACCGTGCATCACCTGAACATCGCGAGGGACGCCACCTTCGGCCCCGGCCTCTACGTCGTGCACCGGTCGGGGATCTACGTCGGCCCGGTCACGGTCGGTGAGAACTGCGTCCTGCACCAGAACGTGACACTCGGCGCGAGGTGGGCCGGGGGGGAACGAGGCGTGCCCACGATCGGTGACAACGTGTGGATCGGCCCCGGGGCCACGGTCTCCGGCGACATCACCATCGGCAGCAACGTGACGATCTCGGCCGGCACGGTGCTGGCCAAGAGCGTGCCCGACGGGTGCCTCGTCGCGGGCAACCCCGGCCGGGTGGTCCGCTCCGACTACGACAACCGCTCGATGATGGAGGCCGGATGAGGTCGTCGCACGTCGAACGCGTCCTCCGGGAGTACCAGGCCCTGAGGGACCCGGCCGGTGACCCCGCCCTGGAGGCGGTGAAGGCGGCCGTCTTCCTCGAGGACGTCTTCGGGATCACGCTGAGCGAGACCGAGATCGACCACGAGCTGCTCGGGACGGAGGCCGGCATGCGCGCCGTCCTCGATCGCAGCCGGAGCCCTGGCTGATGTGCGGAATCTGCGGGATCGTGACCGACGGTCCCCCGCCCGACCTCGACCTGCTGGAGCAGATGATCGGCCGGCTGCGGCATCGCGGTCCGGACGGGACCGGCTGGGTCCGCGACAGGAGGGCTGCCCTGGGTCACGCACGCCTGGCGGTCGTCGACTTACCCGGTGGCGCACAGCCGCTGTGCAACGAGGACCGCACCGTGTGGGTCACCTTCAACGGCGAGATCTTCAACTACGTCGAGCTGCGCCGCGAGCTGCGGGCACTCGGCCACACGTTCGGCTCGGCCGGCGACACCGAGGTCGTCGTGCACGCGTGGGAGGAGTGGGGGGAGGCGTGCTTCTCCCGGTTCAACGGGCAGTGGGCGCTGGGGTTGTGGGACTGCCGAGAGGAACGCCTGGTGCTCTCCCGAGACCGTCAGGGGATCCAGCCGCTGTTCTTCACCCGCGACCAGCACCGCCTGGTGTTCGCCTCGGAGGTCAAGGCGATCCTCGCCGACTCCTCGGTCGGTCGTGGGTTCGACCCCGCCGGGCTCCGCGAGGTCCTGACCTACTGGTCGACGGTCGCCCCCCGGACGGTCTTCCGCGGGATCGAGCAGCTGGAGCCGGGGTTCGTCGCTGTCCTCGACCGCGACGGCTTCCGCAAGGCGGCGTACTCGAGGATCTCCTTCCCGCAGCGAGGTCAGGAGCCCCGCCAGGACGCCTGGAGCAACGCAGAGGCCCTGCGGGCGAGCATCGTCGAGGCGAGCCGGTTGCGGTTCCTGCGCAGCGACGTGCCCGTCGGTGCCTACCTGTCCGGCGGGATCGACTCGGCGGTGACCGCCGCGGTCGTCTCCCGGTTCACCGACGCCCCCGTCCACACCTTCTCGCTGCGCTTCGCGGACGCGGAGTACGACGAGGGGCCGCACCAGCAGAGGATGGCCCGGGAGCTGGGGACCGAGCACGAGGAGATCGTCGTCTCCCACGCGGACATCGCGGAGGTCTTCCCCCAGGTCGTCCGGCACGCCGAGACCCCGGTGCTTCGTGCCGCCCCGGCCCCGATGTTCCTGCTCGCGGCCCTGGTGCGCGGATCCGGCCTCAAGGTGGTCGTGACCGGGGAGGGGGCCGACGAGGTGCTCGGCGGCTACGACATCTTTCGGGAGGCCCGAACCCGGCTGTTCTGGTCCCGTGACCCGGGCTCCAGGAAGCGCGCACGGGCCGCGGAGCTCCTCTATCCGTGGATGTCGCGCTCCCCGGGCCGAGCACCGGCGTTCGCCCGGAGCTTCTTCGGGCTCAACCTCGACGACGCCGACCCCGCGGTCTCGCACCGTCCGAGATGGACCACGACCGCCACCATCGGGGCGTTGCTCTCGTCTGACCTGCACGAGCAGGTCGCCCGCGCCGCAGCGGACGACGTGGTGGACCAGATGCCGACCGACAGCGGCGGGTGGGACCCCCTGAGCCGTGCCCAGTGGCTGGAGATGACGACCCTGCTGCCCGGCTACGTCCTCTCCTCCCAGGGCGACCGGATGATGATGGCGAACTCCGTCGAGGGGCGCTTCCCCTTCCTGGACCCCGACGTCGTGGAGCTCGCGAACACGCTGCCGGCCCGGCACAAGCTGTTCGGCCTGGAGGAGAAGTACCTCCTCAAACGGGCCTTCGCCGACCTGGTGCCCGCAGAGATCGTCCACCGTCCTAAGCAGCCCTACCGCGCCCCGGACGCCGCCGCGTTCTTCTTCTCGGGCTCGAGGCCGGACTGGATCGCGGAGGTGACCTCCCCGGACGCGGTGCGGGAGGCCGGCGTCTTCGACCCGGACCGCGTCGCGGCGCTGATCGAGAAGTGCGAGGCGCGCGCGGGGCGCGGCATGGGCAACACGGACAACATGCGGGTCATGGCCGTCCTGTCGACGCAGCTGACCCACCGGCGGTTCGTCGCCGGTGACGGCGGGGACGTGACGGACCGGGCTCCTCGCAGGCCGGACGTCGCGGTCGACCTGGTCGCGGCGGAGCGGAGCGCCCGGTGACGACACGAACGGAGGGAACCCGGTTCGGGCCGGCCAGCCTGGCGATCGACGCAGCAGCCGAGACGGCCAGGATCGCGGCCTCCTTGCAGGGGTGGCTGTCGAGGTCGAGACGCAAGGGCGTGGTGGTCGGCCTGTCCGGCGGCATCGACTCGAGTGTCGTCGCGGCCCTGTGCGTCGCGGCGCTCGGCAAGGAACGTGTGCTCGGCCTCCACATGCCCGAGCGCGAGTCGTCGCAGGACACGCTCACCTTCAGCCGGCTGCTCGCCGACTCGCTCGGCATCGACTCGGTGGTCGAGGACGTCACCTCCCTGCTCGACGCGGCCGGGTGCTACCGGCGGCGCGACGACGCGATCCGCCTGGTGTGTCCGGACTACGGCCCGGGCCACACCTCCAAGCTCGTGCTGCCGAGCGTGGTCGACTCCGAGCGCTTCCGTCTCCACTCGCTCGTCGTCCGGGCACCCGACGGCACCGAGACCCGGCACCGGCTGACCCAGCAGGCCTACCTCGGCGTCGTCGCGGCGACGAGCTTCAAGCAGCGTGTGCGCAAGATGATGGAGTACTACTACGCCGACCGGGTCAACCACATCGTGGCCGGCACGCCGAACCGCCTGGAGTACGACCAGGGCTTCTTCGTGAAGCTCGGGGACGGCGCCGCGGACGTCAAGCCCATCGCCCACCTCTACAAGTCGCAGGTGTACGCGCTGGCCGAGCACCTCGGTGTGCCCCCGGAGATCCGGAGCCGCCCCTCCACCACCGACACCTACTCGCTGCCGCAGTCGCAGGAGGAGTTCTACTTCTCGCTGCCCCACGAGCAGATGGACCTCTGCCTCTTCGCCAGGAACA
>DATHVS010000279.1:0-2959 GCA_035461195.1 Nocardioidaceae bacterium | reverse complement strand
GAGTCGCTGAACCTCGCGGCACTCTGGAAGCTCCCCGTCGTGTTCGTGGTCGAGGACAACGACTGGGGCATCTCGGTGCCGCGCAAGGCGTCCACCTCGGTGGGCTCCAACGCCGCCCGGGCCGCCGCCCACGGCATGCCGGGCGAGCGTATCGAGGACAACGACGTGGAGGCGGTCTACGACGCGGCCGCCCGCGCGGTCGCACGAGCCCGCGCAGGCGAGGGCCCCTCGCTCATCGAGGTGCACACACTGCGGATGTGGGGCCACTTCGAGGGCGACGCCCAGGGCTACCGGCCCGAGCTGGCCGAGGTCTCCGAGCATGACCCGATCCCGCGCTACGAGAAGCTGCTGCGCGACGCCGGACTCCTCGACGACACGAAGGTGGCACAGACCAAGGAGGAGGCGAGCAAGCGCGTCGAGGACGCCATCAACTTCGCCAAGAGCAGCCCGATCCCCGACCCCGACTCGGCCCTGGCCTACGTCTTCGCGTGAAGGAGCCACGATGACGATCACTGAAGCACCCACCCGTCGACTCAGCACCTCCAAGGCGATGGTCGAAGCCATCGCTATGGAGATGGAGCGCGATCCCTCGGTGTTCTACATGGGCGAGGACGTCGGCGCCTACGGCGGCATCTTCGGCTCCACGACCGGTCTGCTCGACCAGTTCGGACCCGAGCGCATCATCGATACCCCGATCTCCGAGTCCGCGTTCATCGGCCTGGGCATCGGGGCGGCTGTCGAGGGGATGCGCCCCATCGTCGAGGTGATGTTCACCGACTTCATGGGGGTCTGCCTGGACCAGATCTACAACCACATGGCCAAGATCCACTTCGAGTCCGGCGGCAACGTCAAGGTGCCGATGGTGCTGACCATGGCGGCCGGTGGCGGCTACTCCGACGGTGCCCAGCACTCCCAGTGCCTGTGGGGGACCTTCGCCCACCTGCCGGGGATGAAGGTCGTCGTGCCGAGCAATCCTGCCGACGCCAAGGGGCTGATGACCTCGGCGATCCGCGACGACAACCCCGTGGTCTACATCTTCCACAAGGGCGTCATGGGTCTGCCCTGGATGGCCAAGAACGCTCGGTCCGTCGACGTGGTGCCCGAGGGCGAGCACACCGTGCCGATCGGCAGGGCCAACGTGGTTCGTGACGGCAGCGACGTCACGGTCGTGACCCTGTCCCTGTCGGTCCACCACGCTCTCGACGTCGCCGAGAAGCTGGCGGGCGAGGGGATCGACGTCGAGGTGCTCGACCTGCGCAGTCTCGTGCCGCTGGACCGTGACGCGATCTTCCAGTCGGTGTCGAAGACCGGTCGGCTCGTGGTCGTCGACGAGGACTACCAGTCCTTCGGTGTCTCAGGCGAGGTGGTCGCGTCGATCGCCGACCGGGACCCCGCCCTGTTCAGGGTGCCGCCCCAGCGCGTCGCGGTCCCGGACGTGCCGATCCCCTACGCCCACGACCTGGAGTACGCCGTCCTGCCGCGGCAGGACCGGATCGAGCAGGCCGTCAGGTCGGCGATGTCTCGATGACCGACGTCGTCTTCCCGGCGCTGTCGAAGGAGAACCCGGACGCCGAGGGGGTGCTCGCCACGTGGTTCGTGGGCGAGGGCTCCGCGGTGTCGGCCGACCAGCTGATCGCGGAGGTGCAGGTCGACAAGGTCTCGGCCGAGGTGCTCGCGCCGGCCGGAGGAGTCGTGCACCTGCTCGTGGAGGAGGAGGCCGCGGTCAAGCAGGGGGAGCCGATCGCACGGATCGACTGAGGTGCGGGTCGTCGACCTCCCGGGCCGGCCCGAGGGTCAGTCGGCGAGGTCGACGACCGCCTCGTCGTCGGCGTCCCACTCCTCGACGAGAGCGACGAGGTCGGCGACCGAGTCCCGCATGAAGCTCGGGCGGTAGGGGAACCTCTCCACCGCGTCCGGCCGGGTCGAGCCGGTGAGCACCAGGATCGTGCGCATCCCCGCCTCGAGCCCGGCGACGATGTCGGTGTCCATCCGGTCGCCCACCATCACCGTCGACTCCGAGTGTGCGTCGATGCGGTTGAGGGCGGAGCGCATCATCAGCGGGTTCGGCTTGCCCACGAAGTAGGGCTGAACCCCGGTCGCGCGGGTGATCAACGCCGCGACCGAGCCGGTGGCCGGAATGGGCCCGGCCGTGGAGGGGCCAGTGGGATCGGGGTTGGTGGCGATGAAGCGCGCGCCCTGCTCGATCAACCGGATGGCGGTGGTGATGGCCTCGAAGGAGTAGGTACGGGTCTCCCCGAGGACGACGTACTCCGGGTCCCGCTCGGAGAGCACGTAGCCGATCGAGTGCATCGCGGTGGTCAGGCCTGCTTCACCGATGACGTAGGCGGTGCCGCCGGGCCGCTGCTGGTCGAGGAACTGTGCCGTGGCCATCGCGCTGGTCCAGATCGACTCCTCGGGGACGTCGATCCCACTGCGCGCGAGCCGGGCCCGGAGGTCACGGGCGGTGTAGATCGAGTTGTTCGTCAGCAGCAGGAACGGCCTGCCGCGGTCACGGAGCGCCCGGACGAAGTCCGCGGCTCCGGGGATGGCCTCCTCCTCGTGGACGAGCACGCCGTCCATGTCCGAGAGCCAGGTGCGCACGGGCCGCTGCGAGGACGTCATGGGTCGATGCTTGCAGACGGTCCAGACCACAGGACCCGGGACTCGCCGCCCCCCCGGGTCATCCGGCTCGGTAGAGGGACGAGTCAGGCGGCACGGCGTACGTCGCGAGCGGCGAGCCAGGCCTCGAACCGACCCTTCTTGCCACTGAGGTAGTCGTGCAGGCGGGTCTCGAAGGCAGCGATCTCGTCACGCATGCGGAACATCTGGTAGTCGAGGAGACGCTCGGGGTTGCAGACGTGGGCTGCGGCAGCCGTGCGCTCGACGGACTCGCCGCAGTCCTCGCATGGCATGTGGCGTGACAGGAACACCGGAGACCTCCGATCCAGGGTCCGAGGGG
>DATHVS010000278.1:0-3387 GCA_035461195.1 Nocardioidaceae bacterium | reverse complement strand
CCGCCGGCCCGTCCCGTCTGCCGCGCCAAGCACGAGAGGCCCGCCACCGCGAACGGTGACGGGCCCCGGTGGAGCAGCATGTGAGGTCAGATCACTCGGACTTCTTGTCCTCGGTCTCCTCGGCCTTCTCGGTCGCCTCCGCGGTCTCGGACTCCTCGACCGGAGCCTCCTCCTCGGTGACCTCGGCGGCGTTCTCGACCTCGGCCTCGGAGGTGGTCTCCTCGGGCGCCTCGGTCTCCTCCGCGGCTGGAGCGGTGGCCTCGGCCGGAGCCGCAGCCGCCTGCTCCTTGCGAGCCTTCGGCTTGGCGACGTACTCCTCCGTCACGAGCTCGATGACCGCCATGGGGGCGTTGTCACCCTTGCGGGGGCCGAGCTTGGTGATCCGGGTGTAGCCGCCGGGACGCTCGGCGTACCGAGGAGCGATGTCCTCGAACAGCGCGTGCACGACGCCCTTGTCACGGATGACCCGGAGGACCTGCCGACGGTTGTGCAGGTCGCCCTTCTTGGCCTTGGTGATCAGCCGCTCGGCGTAGGGCCGCAGCACGCGGGCCTTCGCCTCGGTCGTGGTGATCCGGCCGTGCTCGAAGAGGCTCGTCGCGAGGTTCGAGAGGATGAGCTTCTGGTGAGCCGGGCCGCCGCCGAGGCGCGCGCCCTTCTTGGGAGTAGGCATGTCTCTTTCTCAATTCTCCCGGGCCGTACGAGGTACCCGGGTAGCGATTCTTCTGGATGGTGCCGCCTTACGGGAGCAGATGTGGCTCCCGTCAGGCTGCGACGTGCGTTGAAGCGGGCGGGATCAGTACTGCTCGTCCTCGACGAAGCTGTCGTCCTCGTCCTCGTAGGCCGCGAGGGCAGCCTGCGGGTCGAAGCCCGGGGCGCTGTCCTTGAGCGAGAGGCCCATCTCGACCAGCTTCGCCTTGACCTCGTCGATCGACTTCGCACCGAAGTTGCGGATGTCGAGCAGGTCCTGCTCCGAGCGAGAGATGAGCTCACCCACGGTATGGATGCCCTCGCGCTTGAGGCAGTTGTAGGAACGGACGGTCAGTTGGAGGTCCTCGACCGGCAGCGCCAGGTCGGCGGCGAGCTGCTCGTCGACAGGCGAGGGCCCGATGTCGATGCCCTCGGCCTCGACGTTGAGCTCACGGGCCAGACCGAACAGCTCCACCAGGGTCTTGCCCGCCGAGGCGATCGCGTCACGGGGACGGATCGACGGCTTGGTCTCCACGTCGATGACGAGCTTGTCGAAGTCGGTGCGCTGCTCGACTCGGGTGGCCTCGACCTTGTAGGTCACCTTGAGCACCGGCGAGTAGATCGAGTCGACCGGCATCCGCCCGATCTCCACGTCACCCGCCTTGTTCTGCACCGCGCTGACGTAGCCGCGGCCCCGCTCGACGACGAGCTCCATCTCGAGCTTGCCCTTGTCGTTGAGGCTTGCGATCTTCAGGTCCGGGTTGTGCACCTCGACACCGGCCGGCGGCGCGATGTCGGCAGCGGTGACGTCACCGGGACCCTGCTTGCGGAGGTACATCGTGACCGGCTCGTCGTGCTCGGAGGAGACGACGAGGTCCTTGAGGTTGAGGATGACCTCGGTGACGTCCTCCTTGACCCCTTCGACGGTCGAGAACTCGTGCAGCACGCTGTCGATCTTGATGCTCGTGACCGAGGCACCGGGGATCGAGGACAGCAGCGTGCGGCGCAGCGAGTTGCCGAGCGTGTAGCCGAAGCCGGGCTCCAGAGGCTCGATGACGAACCGGGAGCGGAACTCGTCGACGACCTCTTCCGACAGTGTCGGGCGCTGAGCGATAAGCACTGGTGGTTTCCTTTCCGAGCCCACCCGCTATTTGACGGGCTCGAAACGGCAAGGACGATGTCCTCGCTGTCTGATGGCGGACGTTGTTCAGTTGTTCTCGGCCCTGCCGCGGTACGCCGGGGAACCGACTGCGCGCGGCACGGCCGAGGGCGAGCATCACTTCTTGGAGTAGTACTCCACGATGAGCTGCTCCTGGACCGGCAGGTCGATCTGCGCGCGGACCGGGAGCTGGTGCACGAGGATGCGCATCCGGTTGGGAAGCGCCTCGAGCCACGCCGGGACGTTCCGCTCGCCGTGGGTCTCGCGAGCCACGATGAACGGGGTCATCTCCTTGGACTTCTCACGGACGTCGATCACGTCGTGCTGGCTGACCTGGTACGACGGGATGTCGACCTTCTTGCCGTTCACCTGGAAGTGGCCGTGGACCACGAGCTGGCGGGCGTGACGACGGGTCCGCGCGAAGCCCGCACGGTAGACGACGTTGTCGAGGCGGCACTCGAGCAGCTGGAGCAGGTTGTCACCGGTCTTGCCTGGACGACGGCTGGCCTCCGCGTAGTACTTGTGGAACTGCTTCTCGAGCACCCCGTAGGTGTAGCGAGCCTTCTGCTTCTCACGAAGCTGGAGGAGGTACTCGCTCTCCTTGATGCGGCCCCGGCCGTGCTGGCCGGGCGGGTAGGGGCGACGCTCGTAAGCCTGGTCGCCACCGACGAGGTCGACACCGAGGCGGCGCGACTTCTTCGTCATGGGGCCGGTGTAACGGGCCATTTGTCAAAGTCTCCTTGATTCGCTGTTCGGCAGTGGCGGGATCAGACGCGGCGCCGCTTGGGCGGCCGGCATCCGTTGTGGGGCGTGGGCGTGACGTCCGCGATGGTGCCGACCTCGAGGCCGATCGCACCGAGCGACCGGATCGCCGTCTCGCGGCCCGAGCCAGGGCCCTTGACGAAGACGTCGATCTTCTTCATGCCGTGCTCCATCGCCCGACGACCAGCAGCCTCGGCTGCCATCTGCGCGGCGAACGGGGTGGACTTGCGCGAGCCCTTGAAGCCGACGGTGCCGGCCGAGGCCCAGGAGATCACCGCACCGGTGGGGTCGGTGATCGTGACGATCGTGTTGTTGAACGTGCTCTTGATGTGGGCCTCGCCCTGAACGACGTTCTTCTTCTCCTTGCGGCGCACCTTCTTGGCGCCAGCAGCCTGACGGCTCTTGGGAGGCATTCAGTAACTCCTGAGGATTGTCTGGTTAAGCGTGATCTGAGGAAGTCGGCACGTGACCGGGGTCACTTCGCCTTCTTCTTGCCGGCGACGGTGCGCTTGGGACCCTTGCGGGTGCGAGCGTTGGTCTTGGTGCGCTGACCGCGGACCGGGAGGCCCTGGCGGTGGCGGCGACCCTGGTAGCTGCCGATCTCGATCTTGCGACGGATGTCGGCCTGGACCTCACGGCGGAGGTCACCCTCGATCTTGAGGTTCGCTTCGATCTCGTCGCGGAGCTTGACCAGCTCCTCGTCTCCCAGCTGGTGGACCCGCATGTTCGGGTCGACCCCGGTCGAGGCCAGGAGCTGCTGGGCGCGGGTACGGCCGATG
>DATHVS010000277.1:0-49267 GCA_035461195.1 Nocardioidaceae bacterium | reverse complement strand
CCTGGAGTTGGGAGTCCTCGGTGACCTCGGGGATCGCCGCTCCGATGGAGGTGAACATCCGAAAGGACTCGGCTGCGACCAGGAACCACGACACCGCGGCGACCAGCCCCATCGCCTGCCCAGTGGTCGCTGCCACCGACGGCTCCGGGTTGCGCCGCCCGATGATCCGCCAGGTCCCCAACACCATGAAGAGCAGACCAACTCCGATGGCGGAGAAGATCAGCACCTCCACGGCGCCGTTGTACCTGGAGCTCTCGATCTCGGACCAGTCGGCGCCGGCCTCGCCCTGCCGGCCGATGATCAAGAAAACCAGGACCGGTTGGCCGAGCCAGGCCAAGAAAGCAGCGGCCCCGCCGAGGCCGGCAACCCGGTAAAGCCGCTTAGTCGCCTCGTCAGTCGGTGTAGCGGGTGCGCGCCCGGCGTTGCCGAGAAGGTCTGCACTGTTCATCCTCGTGCTCCTCGAGTCGTGGATCGGTGAACTATGGAGCCACCGTCCTCCCGGGCAATCCCGGGACGACAGGGAGAGGCGATCACTGGAAGTGCCGAATCATCGGGGCAGCAGGCCCCGACCACAGCGGGGCGCGCCGAGGCCAGGGGACGTTGCTGGCGACAACGGGCGGCTCGGTGGTCCTCGCGCCGCCGTCGCCGCCGTCAGGCGGCTGACCGAGGCGATGCTCAACGTCGCTGTAGGCGGGGCACGCTCATCGGCTATGAGAGTGAGACCCGCAGCCGGTATCACGCACCAGGCATAGGACGCGGATTAGCGTGCGGGCGGTGGGTACTGGGCGAGCTAGGTTAGGGCCGACTGTGCGTAGCGGTCGAGCGTCTTGCTCCACATGCGCGCAATGACCCGGTTCATCGTGTGGTGGAGCAGGAACATCGCGATCTTGTCCCGCGTGCGAACGGCGTGCGTGGTCCACTCGACGTGGACCCGGCTGCCTCCCTCGTCGCCTGGTCCGATCCGCATGCTTCCGGCGCCGCTCTCTCCGTGGTTGCTCTCCACCTCGGTCCACCGGATCAGGGTCGGATCGGACCAGTCGTAGTGGACGACCACCCAAAACGGCACCCGGGGCGACCCTTCCCGGGCCACTGCCCAGGTGTCACCGAGCTCACGGAGCTCGTAAACCGTGGGGTCGAGCGTCTTGTGCCAGATCTCGAGCCGATGTTCGGTGAAGTCGGTCATGGCCCGCAGAACCTGCTCCGGCGAAGCCATCGTGGTCAGGTCGAACCGCATGGGACTCACGCACCCGCGAGACGGACGCCGTGACGTTGGGTGACCGAGAGGATCGTCTCCATCGAGTCCTCGGCGGGGTGGTCGGACGGCACAGAGCTGGCGAAGTCGGCGAAGAACTGCCCGGCACGGTCTCCTGAGGTGATGGCCAGGAACCGGGCGGAACCGCCGACGACCTCGAAGCTGACCGGGGTTCCGGCCGGTGCGACCACCAGTCCGCCTGGCTCTACGTCGTACCTCGTGCCGTCGACCAGTGCAGTGATACGGCCCTCGAGCAGGAACAGCACTCCGCTCCACGGCGAGACATGGGGAGGTGCCATCGGCGCGGCAGGCGCGATCACCTCGAAGACCTCGAAGGCCCCGTCGGCGTCCTGGACCGCGGCCTTCGCGATATGGTCGCCGTCGATCATCGGGAAGTGCCGGCCCTCCCCGGGCCGGACGTAGGTGGTGCTCATGGCTCCTCCTCGGGCTGGGTGCGACCAGCATCCGCCGTCGGAGTGGGACTGGTGCGAGTAGTGCGCTACTCGACTCCGAGGACGTCCGCCAGCCCAGTGCGCTCGGATACGCCGAGCTTGTGGCCGGCGCGGTAGAGGTGCCCCTCGACGGTCCGCACCGACACGGTCAGTCGCTCGGCGATGTCCTTGTTCGACAGCCCGCGGGCGGCCATCTCGACGATCTCGCGTTCCCGGGCGGTCAGCGGCAGCGGTCTTGCCGCGATCGCGAGGGCTGGGGTGCGGGCGCCGGACCAGCCGGCGAGCTTGTCGGCGAGAGCCGCGGCGGAAAGGGCCGAACCCTGCCGTCCCTGCCGGCGGTGTACGTCGGCCGCCTGAGCCGCCGCGTCGCCGGCGGCGAGAAGGTCGCCGAGCCGAACCCAGGCCTCGGCTGCCTCGAGTAGCGCCTCGCCGTTCTGGTCAGCCCAAGCCTGGGCATGCGCCAGTGCCAGCACAGCACGGGGGCTGAGCTCGACGAGTGCTGGGAGGCGGGACAGCGCTGCGGTCGCGTCACCGAGCTGGACCGCAATCTGCCGGGAGAGGACCTCGTAGGCGGGGGAGCTCGCCTCGCGGGCGAGCTCGGCCGCGGCCACGGCGTGGCCGAGTGCCTCGGTGATCGATCCCTCGGCGGCCGCTCCCCAGGCCCGGGCAAGAAGGTCATCGGGGGCGTAGAGCCGGTAGGCCGGATGCTGCCCGGCGGCGATGCCGGCCAGGAGGGGCGCGGCCTCGGCCGGCTGGCCGGCCTGCGCGAAGGCCGTGGCCAGCAGCGTGCGGCAGCGGAACCGGAACTCGTGCCCCGAGTCCGCCAGCCCGGCCCACGCCTCGCGCAGCGAGATCTGCGCGTCGCGGACCCGGCCTTCGGCGAGGGCGGCATGCCCGGAAACCACCAGCCCCATCAGCCTGGCCGGTCCAGGGAGGTCGGCCGATGCGGCCCGCATCCTTCGGGCGAGCTCGTCACCCCGATCCGGCGTCCCGGCGAGGCGGTGCCCGAGCACCTGGAGGTCCGCGAGCCCGAACCCTGGGATGACGGTGGGCACCCGGTCGGCGAAGAGCCCGCCCACCGTCGCGGCCTGGTCGAGCAGCTCCCGCTCACCGGTGACAGCGGCGGCCGCGGCCACAGCGGAGGCTACCAGGATGCGGGCGAGGTCGTCGGGCAGCTCCTCATGCAGCAGGGTCGGACCGCGGGCGAGCACCGACGACAGCTCGCCGACCGCGGCGGCCAGGGCAAGGGACATCCCCGCGACGTGGAGTGGGAGCGCTCCGGTGGCCTCGGCTGCGGCCAGTGCCTGGCGTGCCTCGTCCGGCCGGGCCATCGTGAAGAGAAGGTTGCCGGTGCGGTGCAACTGCACCAGCGCGTGCGTCCCGGCGTCCGGTGCGCTCGCCGCGAGGTCGGTGAGGATCGCCTCTGCCTCCTCGCCGCGGCTGAGCCAGGACAGCGCCGCGGCGTGCACGAGCCGGGCGGCGGGGTCACCGGTGGCCGCCGCCGCGCGGGACAGCCGCGCGGCCAGCGGCAGGTCGTACATGCGCGTCGCGGCCTCGGCGGCCCGCAGGAACAGGGCAGGTTCGGGGGGCAGGTCGGAGTCGAGGGTCAACACGGCCCGGGGGATGGGATCCGGCGCTGGGTTGAGGGTCTGCGCGACCTGGCCGCGTAGGCGGCGCGCGCGAAGAGTGCCCATCGCGGCGCGGCGGACCTCGCCGTACAGCGGGTGCGCCAGCCGGGCGACCAGCCCATCGATGCGCACCAGGCCTCGGCCCTCGGCCCGCTCGAGGTCCGCAGACGAGGTCAGCGCGGACAGCGTCTGCACGGCCAACGGCTCGGCCAGTGCGACCAGGTCCACGACGTCCTGCACCCCCGCAGCGAGGTCCCCGATCTCACGCTCCAGAAGGAGGACGAGCTCCGGGGAGATCGCCGGCTCGCTGGTCCACCGCCAGACCCCTGCCGCCGGTGTGAACCGCCCCGCCGTCACCTCCCCGGTCAGCAGGTGACGCAGGAACAGCGGGCTGCCCTCGGTCAAGGCCCACAACCGGTGCGCGGAGGCCGACTCGACCGGACCGCCCAGCACCCGGGCGACCAGGCCCGTGGTGTCGGCGACGCCCAGCGCGGCCAGGTCAAGTCGCGGGAGGTGGTCGTCCTTCCACAGAGACGTCACCGTGTCCGGCGCCGGTTCCCCGGACCGGAGAGTGACCACGACCGGTGCCAGCCGCCGTACCACCACGCGGTGCAGCACGATCGCGGAGTGCTCGTCGAGCAGGTGCGCGTCGTCGACCGCCAGCACAAGTGGCTGCTGCCGGGCGAGCTGGTCCAGCGCGCGGCCGACGGTCTCGGCGGCGTCGCCGGGCGGGATGTCGAGGAGACCGGCGAACGCTCCGAGGGGGAACGGCCGGGCGGCCGTGCTGCCGTGCGCCCAGACGACGGTCGCTCCACGTCCCTCGGGGACCGCCAGCGCCTCGCGGGCGAGCCGGGTCTTGCCGACCCCGGCCGCGCCCGCCACGACGATCCCCGCCCCGCCGGGCCGGATCGCCGCCACGACCCTGCGCAGCTCCTCGTCCCGGCCGGTCAGCGGCCACGACCGCTCCATCCCGTCAGGGTAGCCAGCCTGATCCGAGTACCGCAGTGCTCGCAGTCCCGCTGGTCCAGTGGACCTCACCGCCCCTGACCACCTGGCCGCCCTCGACCGCGAGCTTCCCGAGCGGGTCGACGCGTTGGTCAACCCTCGGCCTAGGTGGGCGCCAGCAGCGCGTGTTGCTGCTCATCACAGGAGCGGACGGACACCGAGAGCGCAACGAGGAGGACTACCCGCCCTGGACTTCGGTCAAAGAACTCCGCGCGGGGCCCTCCGCTGGAGCGTGGCCGCCAGCCGGTCTGACCTGCACGTTCATCTGGGGCAGGGGTAATGCAACGGCGACGGAGTAGCACTCCGTCGCCGTAATGGCCTGAGTGCGCGCAGGCGTGGCGGCCGGGACCTTCGACGAAACCGGATCTGTTTCGCCGGCGAGGAACCGCACCTTGGCAATCAGATGGGTCGCGCAGGCATTCAGCCAGCACTGAGCGTGTGTCCAGTGACTGATCCACAGTCTCGAGGAGCGATGCAGTGTTCCCGGCCGCGTCCGTGACAGCCAGCGAGAAGGCTTTCAACGTCGGCAGTTCCGCGAGCGCGCGCCTCTGCCGGGCGGCGGGGACCGATTTGGTACCAACGCTGGTCGCGTTCTGCTCAGCCCGGGCTCCCGAGGCATCAGGCGGGGGACTGCCTCCCCTGAGCCAGTGCGAGCTCTCGCAACCTGAACCGCTGCAGTTTGCCGGTGTTGGTCCGGGGCAGTGCGTCGAGGTACTCGATGGCTCGCGGGTACTTGTACGGAGCGATCCGATTCTTGACGAAGCTCTGGAGTTCCCTCGTCGTCGCCTCGTCGCGGGATGCGCCGTCGGCCAGGACGACGTAGGCCTTGACCAGCTGCCCCCGGGCCTCGTCCGGAACGCCGATCACGGCGCACTCGGCGACCAAGGGATGCGCCAGGAGAGCCTCCTCCACCTCTGGGCCGGCGATGTTGTAACCGGAGGAGACGATCATGTCGTCACTGCGCGCCTGGTACCAGAAGTAGCCGTCGGTATCGCGGACGTAGGTGTCGCCCGTGATGTTCCAGCCGTCCTGGACGTAGGCCGTCTGGCGGCCGTCGTTCAGGTATCGGCACCCCGTCGGACCTTTGACGGCGAGCCTCCCCTCGACGCCGTCGGGTGCGGGCCTGCCCTCCTCATCGAGGACCGCCGCGACGTAACCGGGGACCGCGCGTCCGGTTGAGCCTGGCCGGATGTCCTCGTCCGAGGCGGAGATGAAGATGTGCAGCATCTCGGTCGCCCCGATCCCGTCGATGAGCTGCACCCCCGTGGCCTCGAGGAAGGCGCGCCAGGTGGCCTCGGGCAGGTGCTCGCCGGCCGATACTGCTCGTCGCAGGGTGCGCAGCTTCGGGGCATGGCCGGAGGAGATCATCGCTCGGTATGCCGTCGGGGCGGTGAAGCAGACGGAGACGCCATGCTGCGCGATCAGGTCCGCGAGCTGGTCCGGGCTCGCCTTCTCCACGAGCAGGGTGGAAGCGCCGACGCGAAGTGGAAAGACCACGAGGCCGCCGAGGCCGAAGGTGAAGGCCAGTGGTGGTGTGCCGGTGAAGACGTCGTCGGGCTGTGGCTTCAGGACGTGCTTGGAGAAGGTGTCGGCGTTCGCGAGGACATCGCGGTGGAAGTGCATCGTCGCCTTGGGTCGCCCCGTAGTCCCCGAGGTGAAGGCGAGGAGTGCTACGTCGTCGGCAGCCGTCTCCACGGCCGGGAACTCCTGCGGTCCCCCGGCGGTGCGCTGGACGAGGTCCTCGGGGCCACCACCGCCATAGGGAAGGATCCGCAGCCCGCGGACGCCGGCAGCCCGGAGATCGTCCAGGAAGCGGTGGTCGCAGATCGCCAGGTCGAGTGCGGCCAGGTCGCAGATCTGGGACAGCTCTCCTGAGCGGAGGAGCGGCATCGTGGTCACGGCCACGCCGCCGGCCTTGAGCACGCCGAACCAGCAGGCCACCAGCCAGGGGTTGTTGGGTCCGCGCAGCAGGACTCGGTTGCCGGGCACCAGCCCGTGCGCCTCGACGAGGTGGTGTGCGACCTGGTTCGCCAGCGCGCGCAGCTCGGAGTAGGTCCAGGTCGTGCCGTCGGGGGCGCGGAGACATGGGCGATCCCCGCCGAGGCGGGTGATCACGGCGTCGAGCAGCTCGACCGCGCAGTTGAGCCGGTCGCCGTACTGCAGGTCGGGAAGGTCGAAGAGGAGGTCGGGCCACTGGTCGGCCGGAGGCAGGTTGTCGCGACAGAAGGTGTCGACGTGCGCGGACGGCGTGAGCTGCATGGCGACTCTTCCAGGGTTGGCATCCGTGCGGTGGTGGCAAAGTATTCTCTTGATTTGACGACAGTCAACACATCGTCATACGCAGCCTTCAGAACGTCGCGGTGGGGACCCACGACCCGTGCACCTCGCGGAGCACAGTGATGACCTCGCCGATGGTCGCGTAGGCCATGATCGCGTCGACCGTTGCCGGCATGACCGACGCGCCGACGCGAGCATCGCTCCGCAGCCGTTGCAGGGCCGCGTCCACCGCGACGTTGTCCCGACCGGCCCGCACTTCGGCCACCGCCTTGGCCTGCGCCTCCTCGGCTTCCTCGTTGATGCGGAAGACCTCGAGCGGTTCGCTCTCGGCTGGAAAGCGGTTCACGCCGACGACGGTTCGTTCGCCGCGCTCGACGGACAGGGCGAGCTCGTACGCCGAGTCGGCCAGCTCGCGGGAGAACTCACCCGACGCGATGCACGCCAGCGCTCCGCCTTTCTCCTCGATCTTTGCGAGCAGGGTCCACATCGAACGCTCGAGCTCGTCGGTGAGTGACTCGACCGCGTAGGACCCCGCGAAGGGGTCGAGGGTCTCGGTCAGTCCCGTCTCGAACGCGACCACCTGTTGGGTCCGCAGCGCCAAGGTTGCTGCTGCCTCGGTCGGCACCCCGAGAGCCTCGTCGTACGCCGAGACGTGCATCGTCTGTACGCCGGCCAGTGCGGCGGTCATGGCCTCGACCGAGGTGCGCACCACGTTGTTGAGCGGCTGCTGGGCCGTCAGGGTGGAACCGGCTGTGAACGCGAAGATCCGCAGCTGCTGGGACCGGGGGTCCGTGGCGCCGTAGACATCTCGCATCAGCCTCGCCCAGACACGGCGGGCCGCGCGGAACTTCGCGACCTCAGTGAGCACGTCGGTCGTGATCGCCAGGAAGGTGAACAGCGTCGGGGCCACGGTGTCGATCGAGACCCCTCGAGCGATGCATGCGTCGAGGTAGGCGCGGGCGTTGGCGAAGGTGAAGGCCACCTCCTGCGACGCCGACGAGCCCGACTCGCGAATGTGGTACCCGCTCATCGCCAGGGGCGTCCAGTTCGGCACCTCGTCGGCGCAGTACTCGATGCAGTCCACGGCGAGCTTCAGGGACGCGTCCGGAGGGAAGATCTGGGTGCCGCGCGCGATGTACTCCTTGAGGACGTCGTTCTGGATGAACATGCCGAACGCGTTCGGGTCGACACCGCGCTTCTTGGCCAGCGCGACGAACAGGGCAGCCCAGACGTAGCCGATGGAGTTCGCAGTCGTCCGGACCTGGCTGATCTGCTCGAGCGGGATGTCCTCCATCAGGATCTCGATGTCGGCGAGCGAGTCTATGGCCACGCCTACCCGCCCCACCTCTCCTCGGGCTCGGGGGTCGTCGGAGTCGATGCCCATCTGGGTCGGCAGGTCGAGGGCCACGGAGAACCCGGTGACACCGGCCTCGAGCAGCCTCCGGAAACGCTGGTTGGACTCGGCGGGGGAGCCGAACCCGGCGTACTGACCCATGATCCACGGCTTCGGCTCGGAGGACACGCCGCGGGTGTAGGGGTACTCGCCCGGGTGCTCGGCGCCGTCGGGCGCGTAGTCGATGCGCAGGCTGGGGTCGGTGGACTTCACGATGAGGCCTCCGCGTCGAGCTGGTCGCGCAGCTCCTTCTTGGCGATCTTGCCGGTGGAGTTCAAGGGGAACTCGGACACGACGCGGACCTCCTTGGGCTTCTTGTAGGCAGCCATCCGCGAGCGGCAGTGCGCGAGCACGGTCTCGGGGTCGACCGTCTGCCCGGGCAACGTGGTGACCAGTGCCACCACTCGCTGGCCCCAGTCAGGATCCTTGACGCCGACCACGGCGACCTCGGCGACACCGGGCACCTCGGCCACGACCTCCTCCACCTCCCGTGGGTAGATGTTGTAGCCGCCGCTGATGATCATGTCGCCCTTGCGGTCGATCAGCCAGAGAAGGCCCTCCTCGTCCATCCGGCCGAGGTCGCCGGTGTGCAGCCAGCCGTCGACCACCGACTTGCCGAGGTCGGAGCGGGACTCGGCGTTGAAGTAGCCGGCCATGATGTGGTCGCCCCTCGTGATGATCTCCCCGGACTCTCCCGGAGGCAGTACGTTCCCCGACTCGTCGACCACGGCGATCTCGACGCCGAGCGCCGCCCGCCCAGCCGAGGTCAGAAGGTGGGGCTCGCCGTCCAGGCCGCGGGCGTGGAGGGCCTCGTCGAGGACGGTGACCGGCGGGATGGCCTCGACCAGGCCGTAGTACTGCACCAGATGCGGTGTCAGCCTCAGGTACGCCTGCCTCATCTGGTCGGCCGGCATCGGAGCGCCGGCGTAACCGAGCATCTTCAGTCCCGCGAGGTGGGAGCGGTCGATGCCGGGGACGGCGAGCAGCCTGGCCACCATGGTCGGGACGATCGCGGTGTGCGTGGCGCCCCGGTTCTGGACGCTGTCGATGAACGTGTGCGGGTCCCACGTCGGCAGGATGATCTGACGGGCGCCCGCGACCAGGAACGGCAGCACGAACAGGCCGGAGGTGTGGGTGATCGGGCCGGCGTGGACGTAGCAGTCGTCCCTTCCGGGCGGGCCGCCGAGCACGTCGTGGGTCATGTTGACCACGGAGGCCATCCAGTTCCGGTGCGTGCGCTGCGCGCCCTTGGGGTGGCCGGTCGTGCCCGACGAGTAGTGCAGGCCGCAGAGGGCGTCGGGCTCGAGGGCCGGAAGCGGGGTCGAGGGGGCCTCGGCGATGAGCTGCTCGAAGGGGAGCCCGGTCCCGTCGCCGATGACCACCACGTGGGGCAGGTCGGCGCGCAAGGTCGCTGTGCCGTCGGCGAACCTCGAGTCGTACACCAGCGCCTTGGCGCCGCAGTCGCGGGCGATCCGCTCCCAGTCGGTCGGGTGCAGCCGGTAGTTCAGCGCTGCGCGGACGAAGCCTGCGGCTCGGATCGCGAGGTCGGTTTCCAGGTACGCCGTGGAGTTGGTCTGCAGGTCGAGCACCCGGTCGCCGGGCTCGAGTCCGAGCGCACGCAGGGCGTTCGCGAGCCGGGTCACCCGGTCGCCGAGCTCCCGGAAGGTGCGGGTGGCGTCCGGGCCTTCGACGGCGACGCGGTCACCGAAGCGTTGCGCCGCTCGGGTGACGAGGGTGCCGATGTCCATGTCGGTCCTTCCGGTGTCGGGTGGGATCAGTGGTTGTGGGTGACGTAGGCCGCGTCCAGCACGCGGACCCCCTCGGGGAGGACCGTGACCGGGTTGAGGTCGAGCTCGAAGCCTGCTGGCCAGTCCTGGACCAGGTGGGCGAGGTGCACGACCATGTCCACGAAGGCGCCTCGGTCCGCGGGGGGTGCGCCCCGCACCCCGGCGACGAGGCGGCCGAGCCGGGTCTCGTCGACCATCTCCTCCACGTCGGCGCGAGTGACGGGGAGGACCCGCAGTGAGACGTCGCCGACGACCTCGGTGAGCACGCCACCGACGCCGACGGTCAGTACGGTGCCAAGCGGTGAGGTGGTGAAGCCGACGAGCGCCTCCACGCCGGCCGGCATCATCTCCTCGACCCAGACCTCGCCTCCGAGCGCCACGACCTTGTCGTACGCCTGCTCGGCGTCTGCCTGCGTGACTCCGAGCAGGACGCCTCCGGCATCGCTCTTGTGCACCAGGCCGGGGACGACCGCCTTGAAGACCGCCCGCCCGCCGCACTCCTCCACCGCGACGACCGCGTCCCTCGACGAGTGCGCTATGCGGCCGGTCGGGACGGAGACGCCGTGGGCGGAGAACAGGTCCTTGATCTCCTGCTCGCTCGCTCCGGCACGCGGCGGGGGAGCGGTCGGCCCTGTGAGACGGCCGGAGTCCTCGACCGTACGGCGGCGTGACCACTCCCCGAAGCGGGTCAGCGCCGCGAGGGCGCGCACCGCTCGGGCCGGCGTGGGGTAGCTGGGGATGCCTGCTGCGCGCATGCGGCTCGTCGCGTCGGGCGCGAGGTGGTCGGCTCCGGTGCGAACGGCCAGCACAGGCTTGCCGCTGTGTGCTGCGACGCGGGCGAGAGAGGTCACGACGTCGTCGACGTCCTTGCCGGTGAGCACGCAGAAGGTGGCGAGGATCGCGTCCACCCCGGGGTCCTCGGCGATGACGTCGAGGGTGCGGTCGAACAGGTCGCTGTTGCTCATCACCGAGGCGGTGACGTCGACGGGGTTCGCGGTGGAGCCGTACGCCGGAACGATCTGCTCCAGGGCCTCGGTCGTCGCGGGAGCGAGGTCGGCAAGGCTCAGCCCCTCGGCTTCGAGCGCGTCGGCAGCGAGGATGCCGGACCCCCCGCTCGTGGTCACCACGGCGACCCGGCGACCTGCGGGTCGCTGCAGCGTCATGACCTCACCCACGTCGAGGAGCTCGGTCACGTCGTCGACGCGGACGACCCCAACCTGTGCGAGCGCGGCGTCGACGACCTTGTCCGCGGCTGCCAGGGCGCCGGTGTGGGACGCGGCAGCCTCGGCGCCGGCCTGTGAGCGCCCCGCCTTGAGCATCGCCACCGGAACGCCACGTGCTGCGACGGCGCGCAGGGCAGGCAGGTCGGTCAAGGCCTCGGTGTACGCCAGGATCCCGGCGCACCCGTCCGTGGCTGCCATTGCGGCGATGACCTCCGTCGCGGAGACGTCGGCCTCGTTGCCGGTGTTGACCACCCAGCCGAGTCCGAGACCACGCTCGAAGGCGATCGAGACCGCCCCGTAGCCGAGCGCTCCGCTCTGGGACACGAAGCCGATCCGCCCCGGCACGAGCTCTGTGTGGCTGCCGGAGAAGAGTGGCGAGAAGGAGGTGACCTGCCCGGTGGCGACGCCGACGCTGCCGATGCAGTTCGGCCCGACGATGCGCAGGCCGCCCGCCCTTGCCATGGTGACGACCTGCTGCTGTCGGGACGCGCCCTCCGGCCCGGTCTCGGCGAAGCCGCTGGTGCAGACGATCGCGACAGGCACTCCTGCGGCGACACAGTCGGCCACCGCGTCCGCCACCCGATGCGCCCCCACCATGATCATCGCGAGGTCGACCGGCTCCCCGCATGCTGCCACCGAGGGTTTCGAGGGCAGGCCGCAGACCGGTTGCCCGTCCGGACGGATCGGGTGGACGCGCCCGTCGTACCCGTAGCGCTGCAGGAACTCCACCGGGAGCCTCCCGAGCGAGCCCGGGCGATCGCTCGCCCCGATCACCGCGATGCTGCGGGCCGCCCAGAGAGCCGACAGGCGGCTGGATGCGATGGCCGGCTCGAGCCGCACCGGGTCGCTTGCGGCGGTCGTCACAGGGCCCTCCCGTTGTCGTTGGACTGTGCGACAGAGTATGTTGCAATCTCGACGGTCGTCAATGGAACGGAATGCGAGATGAGTGTGGAGAGGGCTTCCCGGTTCGCCGGTCGAACAGCCGTGGTTACCGGCGGAGCTGGCGGGATCGGCCGTGCTGTCTGCGACGGCTTCGCCTCAGCAGGCGCGGCGGTCGCGGTCGTCGACGTCAGCGAGGCGGCCAGCCGTGCGGCGGCCGCGGAGATCACGGCGACCCACGACACCAAGGCCATCGGTCTCGCCACCGACGTCAGCTCTCGCGCCGCGGTGAACGAGATGATGGCCCAGGTCCACGAGGAGCTCGGTGGCCCGGACATACTCGTCACCCTGGCCGGCGGTTCGCTCGGCACCCCCAAGGAGCTCGACGAGATCACCGAGGAGCACGTGGACCTCGTCGTCGACGTGAACGTGAAGGGCACGTTCTACTGCGCGCAGGCCGCCCTGCCCTACATGCCGTCCGGGGGTGCTGTGGTGACCGTCTCCTCCATAGGTGGGCGGCAGCCGTCGCCTGTGACCGGGGTGCCGTACGCCGCTTCCAAGGCAGCCGTTCTCGGGCTGACCCGGCGACTGGCCCGGGAGGTGGGGGCCCGGGGGATCCGTGTGAACGCTGTCGCCCCTGGGCTGTTCCTCACCGGCCGCCTCCAGCAGATGTACGACGAGATGCCCGAGGCCGAACGTCGTGAGGTGCTCGACGCCATCCCCCTCGACCGTTTCCCCGAGCTCAGGGAGATCGTCGACCCCGTCATGTTCCTTGCTTCCGAGGAATCCTCCTACATCACGGGGGTCGTCCTCGACGTGAACGGTGGAAGGTTCATGCCGCTGTGACCGCCACGGATGCTGGTCGCGCGGTGGTTAGAGTTCGTCCCATGGTCGACGAGATCCTGTCCGAGGCTATCCCGGGCTCAGCGGGGACGACGCGGCCGCGCGCGTACCTGCTCACGATCTACGGCTTGTACGCCCGCGAGGAGGGCGGCTGGCTGAGTGTGAGCAACCTGATCCGGATGCTGGCCCGGCTCGACGTCGACGAGCCTGCTGTCCGCTCGTCCATCTCGCGTCTCAAGCGTCGGGGCATCCTCCAGGCGGAGCGGGTGGACGGCAGTGCCGGATACGCGCTCTCGCCCCAGGCCCAGGCGATCCTGGCGCGCGGCGACCGCAGGATCTTCACCCGGCCTGAGGCGACCCTCGCCGACGGCTGGGTCCTGGTGGTCTTCTCCGTGCCGGAGTCCGAGCGCAAGATGCGTCACCTCATCCGCTCCCGGCTCGGTGGTCTCGGTTTCGGCACCGTCGGCCCCGGCGTCTGGGTCGCGCCGGCGCACCTCGCGGAGGAGACCCGAGCCGTCCTCCGCCAGGACGACCTGATGAGATACGTCGACCTTTTTCAAGGGGGCTACCTCTCCGACGACATCAAGCACGAGGTCACCACGTGGTGGGACCTCGATGCCATCGACAAGCGCTACCGGGAGTTCCACGAGAGTCATGTCCCGGTCCTGGAGGCCTGGAGACGGCGACGCCGCAAGGACGACGAGGGTGAGGCGTTCGCCGACTACGTCCGCGTCCTGACGGCGTGGCGGCGGCTCCCCTTCCTCGATCCCGGCCTCGCCCCCGAGCTGCTGCCCGAGGACTGGGCCGGGGAGCAGGCGGCCGAGACGTTCCAAGCGCTGCGCCGCAGGCTCGAAGGGCCGGCCCACCGCTTCGTGGACCACGTCCGCGCACCGGTCGACGCCTGAGCCCAGACTCAGAGGTCGGGATGCTTGGTGGGCACCTGGTAGCCACCGGCATGAAAGACCAGGGGCTCACCTCCGGCCACCTCGTACTTCTCGACCTCTCCGAGGCAGATGACGTGGTCTCCGGCCTCGATGAACTGCACCGTCCGACACTCGAACGACGCAACCGAGCCGTCGATCAGCGGTACGCCGTGGAGCCCCTCGGTCACCGAGACCCCGGCGAACTTGTCCTCCGACGGCGTCGCGAACTGCCGTGACAGGTCATGCTGGTCCGAGGCGAGGATGTTGACCGCGAAGTGTGTCGCCTCCCCCAGGGCGGCAAGGCTGGGCGTGGTCTTCGCGGGGCACCAGAGCACGAGGGGCGGGTCGATGGAGACCGACGTGAACGAGTTGGCTGTGACGCCGATGCGGTGCCCGTCCTCGCCTCGAGCTGTCACCACAGTCACGCCGGTGGTGTACTGCCCGAAGGCCCGCCTCAGCTCACGCGGTTCGAACCGCGCGGCCTGGGCGCTGCGGGCCTCCTCCACGAGGCGCTTCGCGTCCTCTGGGTCGAACCACCACTGGTAGAGGGTTCGGGGGTCGTCGAAGCCGTTGGCGATCTGGTCGGCGAGTGTCGGCAGCTGGGCCGCCTCGTCGTAGAGGTCGAGGAGGTGGGGCTCCGGCGGTGCCAGGACGGAGTTGGTCCAGCGCACCACCCACTGCGCCCAGCCCCGCCAGAACGACTCGAACGTGCTCTGCATCCAGGCCTCGTCGAACGGCCGGTCGCCCCGACCGAGGATGTTGTCGAGGTAGAAGGACGAGGCCTTGGCAGCGTTGTTCGACCCCTGCCCGGTGATCGGGTCGTTGAGGATGACCGCGTCCGCCATGCCCAGCACGGGGGCGCCGGAGGGCAGGGTGGCGATCGGCTTCCGGACGGTCGGGGTGAGCCGGCCGCGGAGGACACCGCCCTCGTCGGTCAGGGTGACATCGCCGCAGCGGGCATACTCCTGGGGGAAGAACGTCTTCAGGATCTGCAGGGAGCGGTTCAGGTGCTGCTCGGGGGTTCGCACGTCGTCCCAGCAGTCCATCGGGCCGCCACAGACCCCCTCGAACACCATGATGTCGCAGGGGCCGTCGGGTCCGAGCGCGGCGAAGGTGAAGTACTCGCCGACGCCCGGTGCGACGTTGAAGGACACCACGCTGAGGTCGTCCCGGGGCTTCATGCCGTTGACGTAGGTGAGCGCGAGTGCCCGCTGGGGCTTGTCGTAGGGCGAGCGTGCCCGGTCGGGCGCGAAGATCCGGCCGAGGTCACCCTTCCCGGTAGCCACGACCACGAGGTCGTGGTGCCGGGTGAGGTCATCGACCTGGTGGGGAGAGGCTGCCTGGATCCGCAGCCTCCCTCCAGCGTCCTCGAACTCCTCCATCCAGCGTGCGAGCTTGACCCGCTGGTCCACCGACTGAGCCGGTGCGTCGAGTCGCCCCAGCCACTGCGTGGGCGGCCCCCCGTTTCCTGCGACGGTCATGGAGATGCCGTCGATGTCGGGGCACTCGGCGGCCCACTGGTCCAGGCCCAGGACCCGCTCGGTCTGCAGAGCGGAGTCGAACATGCACTGGCTGGACAGGACGCGACCGGCACGCACCTCGTCAGGGGTGCGGTCGTTGAGCAGGGTCACGTCGTAGCCGTTCTGCAGGAGGCCCAGCGCGAGCTGGGCTCCTGACTGACCGGCCCCGACGACGGCGACGCGGCTCATCGTTCTCAGACCGGAACGGGCTCGGACGCCGCGACCTCGGCCAGGTAGGCCTGTGCGAGCGTGGGGTCCATGAACCACAGCGAGAAGTCACGCGGCTCGTCGAAGCCGTTGACGAAGCGCCGGGCGATGCGGGGGTACTGCCCAGCGGCTCCGAGCAGCTCGAGCGCGTGCGGAGGCGGGGGGACCAGCATCCCGTTGGTCCACGACGCGACGTACTTGGCGTAGTCCCAGTAGCGCTCGAAGGTCTGCTCCATCCAGGTCTCGTCGAAAGGACCCTCCTCGCGCTCGAGGATGCTCTGCAGGTAGACCGCGGCGCACTTGCTGGCGTTGTTGGAGCCCTGACCGGTGATCGGGTCGTTGAGCACGACGGCGTCGGCGAGCCCCAGCACCTTGGCGCCGGAGGGGAGCGTGGCGACAGGCTTGCGCACGGTGGGCGGGAAGCGACCCGCGAGGACGCCGTTGTCGTCGGTCAGCTCGACGGCGCGGCACCTCTCGGCCTCCCAAGGGAGGTAGGTCTCGAGGATGTTCTTCGACATCGCGAGGTGCTCGGCCGGGGTGCTGACGTCGCGCCAGCAGTCCATGGGTCCCCCGGGGATGCCTTCGAAGACCATGATCTCGCAGGGGCCCGTGGTGGTGAGCGCCGGGAAGACGAAGTACTCGCCGACGCCGGGGATCAGGTTGAACGACACCGCGGAGAACGGCTCGCGAGGGGTCATCCCGTTGACGTAGGTGAGAGCGAGTGCCCGCTGGGGTGCGTCGAACTGGCTTCGCTGGGCGTCGCGCTCGAACATCTTCGCGATCTCGCCCTTGCCGGCGGCGACGATGACGAGGTCGCTGTCGACGGCGTACTTCTCGAGGTCGTCGATCCCTGCGTCGTGGAAGACGAGCTCACCACCGCGGGCGGAGAACTCCTCGAACCAGCGAGGCATCTTCACCCGCTGGTCGACCGACTCGGCGGTGAGGTCGAGGCGGGCGTCCCAGGAGATCGCCTTGCCGCCCTGGCCGTCGGGGACGCTCATCGCGATGCCTTCGACCGGCGGGCACTCGTCTCGCCAGAAGTCAAGGCCGAGAGCGGCTTCGCGAGCGAGGGCGGCACCGAACATGCACTGGCTGGAGAGCACCTTGCCGTCGCGGAGCTGCTCGGGGGTCCGGTTGGAGACCATGCGGACCGCGTGGCCTGCGTCGAGGAGGCCGCAACCGACCATGAGGCCGGCCTGTCCGGCGCCGACGATGGTGAACTTCGACATGAGGGTTCTCCTTGGTGAGTGGGGGTAGGTCAGTCCATGAGCTTGGGGATGGCGGGCACGTTGCCCTCGGGCCCCATTGCGGAGTAGCCGCCGTCGACGGCCCAGTCGGCGCCGACGACACCCGAGGCGGCGTCGGAGCACAGGAAGGCGACGACCTGCCCCACTTCGGAGGGGTCGACGACACGGCCGAGCAGGTGGAAGGGAGCGGCGACGCGGTCGGTCTTCTCGCGGTTGCCGTCGGTGAGGGTGTCCATGATCTTCGACCAGGTCCAGCCGGGGCTGACCGAGTTGACGCGGATCTTGTCGGGGGCGAGGTCCATCGCCATGTTGCGGGTCAGCTGCACCATCGCGGCCTTGCTGACCGGGTAGACCCAGCGACCGGTCTGGGCGACCTTCGAGGAGATCGACGTGAAGTTGACGATCGCACCGCCGCCACCGGCGACCATGTGCGGGTGGACGGCCTGGGCCATGGTGACTGCGCTGACGAGGTTGACGTCCAGAGCCTCGAGCCACTGTTGACGCGTGGAGGCGAACCCGTCGTCGCTGTAGCTGCAGGCCAGGTTGACCAGGATGTCCACGCCACCGTGCTCGGCGACGACACCATCGACGAGTCGGCGTACTGCGGCGTCGTCGGTGATGTCGGTGGCGACGAAGCTCACCTGCTCGCCGAGCTCCTTGGCGGCGAGCTCTCCGCCCTCGGTGTCGACGTCGGCGATCACGACGTGGGCGCCGGCGTCCCTCAGTGAGGTGACCACGGCCTGGCCGATGATCGTGGCGCCGCCGGTGACGATCGCGGTCCTTCCCTGCAACATGGAGCCTCCTGGGAGTGTGAGAGTTTCTGCCTATCTGCGTGTCACTCGCGCTGGCGTGACGGGGATCACTGCAGGGACTCGACGTTAGGTACGTCTTGGAGGGGTGGCTATCCGTTGTGCGCGGCGCCTGGCCGATATGCGCGGCACCGCCAGATCGTCTATCTCGCTTCCGCGACGATCGCCATAAATCCGCGATCCGGGTTACGCTGACGTCATGAGCGGCGTTCCGCTGTCCCGGCACACGCTCCTTCGCAGCCGGGAGGTCGACGAGGTGCGCAGTCGGGTGGCTGACGCATTCTGTCCGCACGGCCTGTACCCGACTACGCCGGGAGCCGCGCTCGCGGCCCAGTTCGCGGGGGTCCGCCTCGGCTCGATCGGGCTGCACTACCTCGACTACGGGGCCGAGGTTCGCATCGTGCCGCGGAAGCTGAGGAACTTCTTCCTGGTGCAGATCCCCATGAAGGGTTCGGCAGTGATCCGCAACGGTCGGAGCGAGATGCGCTCGGACCCGGGGGTGGCCTCGGTGCCCGACCCCGAGCAGCCGCTCGACATGACGTGGGGGGAGGAGAACCCCCAGCTGATCGTCTGGCTCGACCGTGAGGCCTTGGAGGCCCAGCTGGCCCGGATGCTCGGCCGAGAGCCCGACCGACCGCTCCGCCTCGACCTCGGCATGGACCTCACCCACCCCGCGGCCCAGTCCTGGCTCGGGCTCTTGCGCATGCTGGCCGCCGACCTCGACGGTCCGGGCCTGACCACGGCGCACCATGCTGCGCAGAAGCAGATGGAGTCGCTGGTGATGAGCCAGCTGCTGCTGTGCCATCGGCACACCAGCAGTGAGGCGCTGCACCGGTCCGGTCCTGCCGTCGGTTCCAAGACCGTCCGGCGGGCGCGTGCGCTGATCGACGACCATGCGACCGAGGCGCTCACGGTGGCGGACGTCGCCGAGGCGCTCGGCGTCAGCGTCCGCGCTCTCCAGGAGGGCTTCCGCAGCCACCTCGACACCACGCCCACGGCGTACCTGCGGGACGCGCGGCTTGCTCGTGCGCACACCATGCTCTGCGAGGGCGGCCCGGGCAGCACCAGCGTCGCAGAGGTCGCGACCGCCTGCGGCTTCGGTCATCTGGGGCGGTTCGCGAGTGCTTACCGTGCCCGCTACGGTGAGCCGCCCTCCGCGACGCTCACCAGGTGAGGAAGGTAGCTGTGTCGGTCAGTGACGAGATGACGGGTGCGCGTGTGACGGTGGTGCGCCGGCTGGCGTGGGCCGAGACCGATGCAGCAGGGCACAACCACTTCAGCGTCGCGGTGCGCTGGCTGGAGGAGGCCGAGCACCTCTTGTGGCGCGCGGTCGGTTTCCCCTCGATGGTGCCGAGGGTTCCTCGCGTGCACGTCGAGGTGGACTACGCCGAGCGAATCTGGTTCGACCAGGAGGTCGAGGTCACGCTGGGTGTCATCGCAGTCGGTCGCTCCTCGTGCACCTTCGGCTACGAGGTGCGCACGGCGGCGGGTGTCGTGGCGCAGTCGGGTCGGCACACCGTCGTGCACGCCCCTGACCCGGAGGGCGGTTCGCGGCCGTGGCCGGAGCCGGTGCGTGCCCGGCTCCGAGCACACGCTTCCCCGGCGGTCTGACCCTTCGTCCCGCCGACCCCTGCTCCTCGCGAGGGACACTCGAGCCTGTCCTCCAGCACGAGCGTATATATCGCGTGCTATTGACGGCAGTAACGAGAACGACATACGGTCGGTTCAGACTCGGACGCAGCAGCGCTCCACCCCCGCCACGGAGGTCCAACCATGAAGATCGCGGTCATCGGAGGAGGGCCGGGAGGCCTGTACTTCGCGAGCCTGATGATGCAGCTCGACCCCTCCAACGAGATCACCGTCTGGGAGCGAAACGCCCCCGAGGACACCTTCGGGTTCGGTGTCGTCTTCAGTGACCAGACGCTCTCGGGCATCGTCGCCTCCGACAGGTCCGTCTACGAGGACATGGGCAAGGTCTTCGCCTACTGGGACGACGTCGACGTGCACATCGGTGGCGAGCGCTTCAGCGTCGGCGGCAACGGCTTCGCCGCGATGAGCCGCAAGGACCTGCTCGGTGTGCTCCAGCGGCGGGCCAAGGACTTCGGGGTGCAGGTGCACTACCGGACTGAGGCGCCGCCGGTGGATGAGCTGATGGCCGACCACGACCTGGTCGTCGCGAGCGACGGCATCAACTCCGCGGTCAGGCAGAGGTTCGCCGAGGAGTTCGGCACCAGCGAGGACCCGCGGAAGATGAAGTACATGTGGCTCGGTACCGACAAGGTCTACGACGCCTTCAAGTTCTTCATCAAGGAGACCGAGTGGGGCGTGATGCAGGTGCACGCCTACCCGATGGACGACCGGTCGAGCACCTTCATCGTCGAGATGGACGAGGACGTGTGGCGTCAGGCCGGGTTCGACAAGGTCGACGCCGCATCCCTTCCCCCCGGTGTGTCGGACGAGGACAGCATCGAGCGGATCGCCGAGGTCTGGGCCGATGTCCTCGACGGCGGATCGCTCACGGCCAACAACAGCAAGTGGGTGACCTTCCGTACCATCCGCAACGAGACGCTGGTCCACCAGAACCTGGTCCTGCTCGGGGACGCCGCACACACCGCCCACTTCTCGATCGGGTCCGGCACGAAGCTGGCGATGGAGGACGCGCTGGCTCTCGCGGCCTGCCTGTTCGAGAACCCGACGCTCGAGGCTGCGCTGACCGCCTACGACACGGAGCGGGGTCCGGTCGTCAAGAGCACGCAGCGGTCGGCGCAGGCCAGCATGGAGTGGTTCGAGGAGCTGCGGCAGTACACCCACCAGGACCACGTGCAGTTCGTCTTCAACCTGATGACCCGCAGCAGGCGCATCACCTACGGGAACCTCAAGGAGCGCGACCCCGAGTTCATGGCGAGGGTCGACGACTGGTTCCTCGCCGACCAGGTGAAGCAGGGACGCGTCCCGGAGGCCACAGAGCCCGTCCCGCCGATGTTCCTGCCCTTCAAGATCAAGGACCTCACGCTGCGCAACCGGGTCGTCGTATCCGCGATGGACATGTACTCCGCGGTCGACGGCGTCCCGGGCGACTTCCACCTCGTCCACCTCGGTTCGCGCGCGATCGGTGGTGCGGGCCTGGTCATGACGGAGATGGTGTGCGTCTCGCCCGAGGGCCGCATCACCCCGGGCTGCGGCGGTCTCTGGAACGACGAGCAGCAGGCCGCCTGGCAGCGGATCGCCGACTTCGGCCACGAGTACGGCGCCGCGATGGGTCTGCAGATCGGCCACTCCGGCCGCAAGGGCTCGACGAAGCTGATGTGGGAGGGCATCGACCAGCCCCTCGACGAGGGGAACTGGCCGCTGGTGGCACCCTCGCCGCTCCCGTACCTTCCGCACTCCCAGGTGCCGCGCGAGATGACGCGCGCGGACATGGACGAGATCAAGGATCAGTTCGTCGAGACCGCGCGGCGTGGCGCCGAGGCAGGGTTCGACGTGCTCGAGCTGCACTGCGCCCACGGCTACCTGCTGTCGAGCTTCCTGACCCCGGTCAGCAACCAGCGCACTGACGAGTACGGCGGCAGCCTGGCCAACCGACTGCGCTACCCGCTGGAGGTGTTCGACGCCGTCCGCGACGCATGGCCGTCGAACAAGCCCCTGTTCGTGCGTATCTCGGCCACCGACTGGGTGCCCGACGGGATCACCGACGAGGAGTCGGTCCAGATCGCGCAGGCGTTCACCAGGCACGGCGCCGACCTCATCGACGTCTCCACCGGGCAGACGACGCCGGAGAGCAGGCCGACCTACGGGCGCTCCTACCAGACGCCCTACGCCGACCGGATCCGCAACCGTGCCGGAGTGGCGACGATGGCAGTGGGGTCGATCTCGAGCTGGGACGACGTGAACACGATCATCGCCGCCGGCCGTTCCGACCTGTGTGCCCTCGGCCGACCGCACCTCTACGACCCGTACTGGACGCTGCACGCAGCGGCCGAGCAGGGCGTGGACCGGTGGTGGCCGGCGCCCTACCGAGCGGGTCGGCGGATGCCTCCCGCGGGTCGCGCCGCGGACCCGAAACCGCGGCTGGAGCTCGTCGCCCCGAGTGACCGAGGTGACCTTCGCCCGAGCCGTTGGCGCCCCCACGGCTGACCCCTGTCGCCCAGACACGACATCGTCGATCCGACAACCGAAAGGAACAACGCAATGGCGGACCTCGCATCGCTCGCTGCACAGCTCGTCGACGGCACGGTCGAGGTCATCGACCTCACCTCGCCGCTCCAAGCAGACACCCCGATCCTGCAGCTACCACCGGAGTTCGGGCAGACCGCGCACTTCGAGCTCGAGGAGATCAGCAGGTACGACGACCGCGGGCCGGCGTGGTACTGGAACAACTTCCGCACCGGCGAACACACCGGCACCCACTTCGACGCCCCGAACCACTGGGTCACCGGCCAGGACCTCGACGACGTCTCCCAGGTGCCGGCACAGCGGCTGGTCGGTCCCGGTGTCGTGATCGACAAGACCGCCGAGGTGGCCGAGGACCCGGACTACCTGCTCGACGTCCCGGACATCGAAGCATGGGAGGCCGAGCACGGACGGCTGCCCAAGCACGCCTGGGTCCTCTTCCGCACGGGCTGGTCGAGCCGAGGTGACGACCCGGCGGCGTTCGCCAACGCGGACGAGAACGGGCCGCATACCCCGGGCCTGACCCCTGCGGCCGCGAAGTACCTGGCGGAGGGCACCGAGATCCTCGGCTGGGGTGTGGAGACGGTCGGGACCGACGCCGGTGGGGCGTTCGCGTTCGACCCGCCCTTCCCCTGCCACGCGATGTTCCTGGGCGCGAACAAGTACGGGCTCACGCAGCTGCGCAACGTCGACAGGCTCCCGGTCACCGGCTCGGTGGTCATCGCCGCACCCCTGCCGATCGTCAACGGCTCCGGCTCGCCCTGCCGGGTCCTCGCACTGGTCGCCCGCTGACCGCACCGGCCGCCTGCTGACCCAGCTCCACGACGAAGGGCCCGCCTCCGAGGAGGTGGGCCCTTCGTCGTGGAGCGTCGGGTCTCAGGTGATGTCTGCGGCGACGAGGCCGGCCTGCAGCGTCGATCCGTCCTCGTCGGCCAGGGCGGCCGAACGCAGCTGCGCGAGCCGCGCTGCGGCGTCCGGTGTACCTGCCAGTGACCTTGCTGCTCCCATGAGCTTGTCGAAGCTCTCGCTCCCGTGCTGATGGGTTGCGCCGTACCCCTTGAGCACCTTCTGGCACTCGATGACCTCACACGCGAGGTCGTAGTCACCGGGAGCGAGCTCCAGCGCGAGAGACAGCCACGACTCGATGGCGTCCTGCTCGCGGACGAACCGCAGCGACCGGGGTCGTAGAGGACGCATGCGCGCCATCGTGGTGAGCATGGTGTACCCGCTCACCGAGGTGGTGTTGAGGACCATACCCTTGTGAGTGGCCTTGTGTACCAGCTTGCGGAACGTCTTGGAATCGGCCAGCCGCTTGCCCAGCCTCGACGGCATCGTGTCGGTGATCTCGTCGAGCTGGGGGTGGAGGAACTCCCGGACCTGGATGAGCTGGTCCTGCTCCGCCCGCGCCTCGGCGCGCACCCGGTCGAGCCGAGCCTGACGGGTCTTCTGCAGCGCGACGTGGATGGTGTCCTGGTAGCACATCCAGAGTGCGACGTGCCGCGCGCCTTCGCTGGTGAGGCGGGCTGCGCCCTCTGCGTCCGAGTCGACCGCTGCCAGGCGTGACACGCGAGAGAGGTAGCGCTCGGCGTACTCCACGTCCTGGTAGACGGCGGTCCGCTCGAGGCCGTGCAGAAGCATCGAACGCGAGGCTTCCGGGAACGCCGAAACCGTTTGGGCGAGCTCTCGCAGCCCCGGTCCGACGAGCGCGGCCGGATCGGTTGCTGCGACCTTGCGGCGGCGCTCCTCCTCGGCCGCCTTCCGGTCTTCGGGGGTCTCCGGACGTCGACCGATCGTGATGTCGACGGGGTTGCTCCGGCGGGTGGGTCCTTCGGGCGCGGCCGAGCCGGGACCGTCGCCCGGCGCGGGTGTCGACTCGACCGGCGGCGAGGCCGGCCGGAGGGCCGCGTCGAAGCCGGCGGAGAACGCCTGCAGCGAAGCCTCGACCGCCTTGCCGAAGGAACGGATCGGCTCCTCGAACGCCTCGCGGTCGAAGGGAAGCGCTCCGGACCCGGCGAGAGCGCCGAACAGCGAGGCGCTGATGACGCTGCGGGCATCCTCGGCCATCTGCATGAAGTCCGCGGCGATCAGGCGCTTCGAGCCGCGCTCCGCTGCTGAGAGCAGCTCGGCGCTGTCCACCCGCCCGTCCCCGAGAGCCATGCGCTCGTCGATCGAGTAGACCCGGTTGGTGGAGGTGATCAGGGTCGTCCGGTCCGGTGTCGAGAATCCGCGCTGGACCGCACGCCCGCACTCCATCAGCTCGGACGCGATGACGATGTCGACTTCTCCCGGCGTGGGGAACACGCTCAGCACCGGCTCCGGGCGGCCGCCCTCGGGGACGACTCCGTCAGTAGGGGGCGGGAACAGCTCGACGTAGTAGACCGTCGCACCGGTTCGCTGGGCGACGCCGGCGACGGAGGTGTTCTGCGCGAAGTAGCCGGCGTTCTCCGCGACCGCTACGATCCAGTCGGCGAGAACGCCGCCGCCCTCACCACCCATCGCGAGGATCGCAAGGGTGATCGGACGCTGTCCGCTCTGCCAGGTCGACATCACACGGCCTCGAATTCTGCTGCTCGGCGCTCGATCCCGCGGGAGACGGTTGTGATCCACTTCGAGCGGATCCTGGCCAGCGCGCGGTCACGGCGGGTCGGGTTGTAGACGACGTCGGTTCGGTAGAAGGAAGGGCACAGTGCTGCCGCATGGGCGTTCGCGCCACATACTCCGCACCCCACACAGCTGTCGAGCACGGCCGCGATCGGGTCGGTCCGCAAGGGGTCCGGGTTGGGCGCGATCGTCAGAGAGGGGCAGCCGGAGATGCGGATGCAGGCGTGGTCCCCGGTGCAGGTCTCGGGGTCGACGCCGAAGCGCTCGCGGACGACCCGCTTGCCCTCCTTGATCTCCTTCGCGCGCTCCGGCTTGACCCGGCGCTGCCGGTTCAGCTGGCACTCGCTCTGCGCCACGATCACCTTCGGGCCCGGCTCATCGGTGGTGAGCGCCTTGACGAAAAGGTCACGGAGCTGGCCGACCTCGAAGGTGTTGGAGATCGTCTTGGCCCACTTCACGCCGATGCCGCGCACGGCCTTCTCGATCGGATGCTTGGTGGACCGGATCGGGTTGTCGGCCTGGGAGGAGAGCAGGTCCTGGCCGCCAGTGGCTGCGCTGTAGGCGTTGTCCACGACCACAAGGAGCTGGTCGTTCTCGTTGAAGACCGCGTTGCCGACACCGCTGGTCAGGCCGTTATGCCAGAAGCCGCCGTCGCCCATGATCGCGATCGTCCGACGGTCGGCGCCCTTGGAGTTCAGTGCAGACGCCCCGGCCGAGCCGAGGCCGTAGCCCATGGTCGTGGCGCCGAGGTTGAACGGGGCGTTGATGGAGAACAGGTGGCAACCGATGTCGGCGCTGACATGATGCTGCCCCGTCTCTCGCTCGGCGAGCTTCAGTGCACTGAAGATTGGACGCTCGGGACAGCCCGTGCAGAGCCCGGGAGGTCGGGGCTGGACGACCTCCGAGGTAACGCGCGGCGCGAAGGGACTTGCCGGGTCGTTCTCGTCGCGCAGCAGGGCCGGCTGATCCGACACCGCGTCGGGCAGGTACTTGCCGAGGAATGCCGAGACCCCACGGGTGACCGCGGTGGCAGTGTACTCCCCGGCGACAGGGAGGAGGTCCTTGCCGTGGAGGGCGGTTGTGGCGCCCGCCCGCCGCAGGATGGCGTTAAGGTTCTGCTCGATGTAGTCGGGCTGGCCCTCCTCGACCATGAGCACGGCTTGCTTGTCCTTGCAGAAGTCGAGGATCTCCTCGTCGATGACGGGGTAGGTCACGTTCATGACGTAGACGGGCACCTGGGTGCGGCCGTAAGCATCGGAGCAGCCCAGCAGCTCGAGGGCCCGGTTCAGGGTGTTGTAGAGCCCGCCCTGCACGATGATGCCGACGTCGGCCTGACCGTTGCCGAAGACCTCGTTGAGTCCGCGCTGCTTGATGAACTCGACGGCCGCCGGCCAGCGCTTGTTGATCTTTTCCTGTTCGTGGGCGAAGCTCGCCGGTGGCAGCACGATGCGGCTCACGTCGCGGACAGGGTTCTCGATCGCGTCCTTGACCGTCACCGGAGGGCGCTTGTTGTCCTTGGCCTCGAAGGAGCCGTGCAGGTGGCACGAGCGCAGCCGCAGCTCCAGCATGACCGGCGTGTTGCTGGCCTCGGAGAGCTCGAAGCCGGCCTCCACCGCGTCGACGATCGCGCTGATGTTGGGCCTCGGGTCGAGGAGCCACATCTGGGACTTCATCGCGAATGCGTGCGAGCGTTCCTGCATGATGCTCGAGCCCTCGCCGTAGTCCTCGCCCACGATGATCAACGCGCCCCCGGTCACCCCACCGCTCGCGAGGTTGGCGAGGGCGTCCGAGGCCACGTTCGTCCCCACCGTCGACTTGAAGGTGATCGCGCCACGCAACGGGTAGTGCACGGAGGCCGCGAGCATGGCCGCTGCGGTCGCCTCGGACGCGCTGTTCTCGAAGTAGACGCCGAGGTCCTCGAGGATCTCGTGGGCGTCACCGAGCACGTCCATCAGATGCGAGATGGGCGCGCCCTGGTAGCCGCCGACATAGGCCACTCCCGACTGCAGCAGCGCCTTGGTGACCGCCAGGATCCCCTCGCCGGAGAACATCGTCCCGGCGCCCTGGTGAAGTTTCAGCACTTCAGTGGCAAAGGAACGCTCCGCCATTATCTGCTCCCTCGATGAGTCGTTTGATCGCGTCGGCCACCAGTCAACGTCTGTGAGACGTGCCTGTCAGCGCTTCCTGAAAAGGCCGCCGCGTCCTGAGGTCAACCGCGAGGCGACGAGGAACCCCGAGCCCCCGCCGAGTCCCGGGCCCGGGTGCGTGGAGGCCCCGATGTGCCAGAGGCCGTCGATGCCGGTGTTGTGACCTGTCGCCGTGGCCAGCGGTCGCCAGGCGGCGTACTGGTCGACCCGGCAGTCCCCGCCGTACGGGTCGCCGCCCACCAGGTTGGCGTTCAGCCCTTCGAGCTCGACCGGGCCGAGCACCAGCCGGTCGGTGACCGACGTCGCGAGGTTGGTGATCGGTCCCTCCAGACGTTGCAGCACCCGTGCGGCGTAGGCGTCCCGGATCTCCGGGGTCCAGGTGCCGTCCCCGCAGTCGATCTCGCCGGCGAGGTCGCCACGGACGTGCCTGGGTAGCTCCTGCAGCTGGATCCACAGCAGGCCCTTACCCTCGGGGGCGCGGCCGGGGTCGACCGTGGTCGGCTGCCCCACGGCGATCGTGGGGCGACGCGGCAGCAGCCCGCGCCCGGCGGCGTTGACCGACTCCGAGAGCGAGTCGAGGTCGTCGAGGACGTGCACCATCGCGACGTCGTCGAGCTCAGGGTTCGCCCACCGCGGCGGCTCGCTCAGCGCGAGGTGGATCTGCATGGCGGCGCGACCGTGACGGAATGCCTCCGCGGCCTTCCGGCGGTCCTCGGGGGCGTGCTCTCCGAGGAGACCATCGTAGAGCGCCTTGGGCGGGACGCCGGCCAGGACCGCGCGGGTGGCGGGAAGTCGGCGCCCGTCCCGAAGGTGTACGCCGGTGGCGCGACCGTCTCGGACCTCGATCCGCTCGACATGCGCATCGGTCAGGACCGTGCCGCCTGCGTCGGTGATGATCCCGAGAAGCGCCTCGACGAGGTTGCGCCCTCCGCCCTGCGGCACCGGCATGCCACCCATCGCGACCGCCGCACCGATGACCTTCGTGATGAAGGCGCTGCCTGCGTCGTCCGGCCCGAGCCCGTTGTGCAGGCTCCAAGGGGCGAGCAGGGCACGGGTGACCGGTGAGCTGAACGTGCGCTCGAGCCAGGGCGCGGACGGCTCGAGAAGCTCTGCCCCGGTGGCGAGCAGACCGCGGCGTCCGAGGCGGCGCACCGCAGTCCAGCCGAGCTTCAGGGAGCTGCGCCGCCAGAAGTCGGTGCCGAGGAGACCGAACGCGAGATCGGCCTTGTCGCCGAAGTCGGCCATCATCGCGCCCCACGCCTCGTCGTCGCCGAGCCGCTTCAGCTGCCCGGCGGTGACCGCGTCGTCGGTCGAGAGGACCGCCTCGCCGTCGGCGCAGGCTACGCCGGTGGGACGGGTGGTGTTGAGGTAGGTGACACCGCGCCGGGTCAGCTCGTCCCCGAGAGCGGTGTAGGCGGGCCCTCCGACGAAGAGCGGGTGCCAGCTCGACAGGAGCTCGACGGTGTAGCCGGGGAAGACATCGTCCCGGGTGCAGATCGCCCCGCCCGGCTGGTCGTTGTGCTCGCAGACGGCGACCGACCAGCCCTCGCTGGCGAGCATGGCCCCGGCGACGAGCGCGTTGATCCCGCTGCCCACGATCACGGCATCGTGCGGATTCAGCATCAGACTGTCCTTCCGGGGGCGCCGACCAGGGATGACGAAACCCTAACCCGTATGCTGCCGTTGTGTCGACCGTCAGTTTTCCGAAATGAGCCGAAGGTGGTCCGGGGGAACTCGACCGGCCGCCGGGACACCTCAGACGGTGGTCGACATGGCCGCGCGCATGTGCGCGAACTCCACGACCTGGCGACCGGCCAGCCGCAGCTGCGCCAGCGTAGACTCCTGGGCCGGCGCGGTGACAGCACCGAGCGAAGCGTTGACGGCGCACCCCTGGGGAGTCGGCCAACCACGCAGCGCGTGAGTCACCTGGCGGAGCTGCTGCAGCGTCGTGACCGAGGCCTGCCAGCCGTAGGCGACTGCGATGCATCCGACGGCGCGCCCGTCGAGATAGGGGCGATCGTCGCCTCGCAGGTCCTCCAGGTAGTCGACCGCGTTCTTGACCAGGCCGCTGAGAGCCCCGTGGTATCCGGGGCTGGACAGCAAGATCCCGTCGGCGGAGCGAACCGCCTCGACCAGCCGCTGCGCCAGCGGTGACCGGTCGGTGGTCTCGGTGTCGTAGATCGGCAGCATCAGGTCACGACCGGCGATGACCGTGACTTCCGCGCCGGCTTCTTGTGCCCCGGCGGCCGCCATCCGCACGGCGAGCTCCGCGGACGAGCCGGGCCGGGTGCTCCCACCGATGGCGACGACATGCGGGCGGTGGCCGCCCCGGAAGGGGCCGGGAGCGACACCGCGGAAGAGGTCGAGGTCGAGGTCGAGCATGGTCATGACGTGGCTCCGAGGGGTGACATTGCTTCCGAGGAATGGGCGGGTGAGGACGAGGCGAGCGCTCCGGCGCACCGGGCGAGGCGCGCTCCCTGCATGCGTGCGGCGAGGAGGCAGTCGTCGTCCGGGGCGGACCCCGACCGTGAGACCCAAGAGGCGCCGTAGGGGTTGCCGGTGAGCTTCGTGATATGTCGGTCGAGGTAGCCGAGCGGCATGACGAGCGAGCCCCAGTGGTACAGCACGTTGTTCATGGCGAGGATCGTGCTCTCCAGACCCCCGTGGGCGGTTGAGGCCGAGGTGAAGGACGTGCCGACCTTGTCGATCAGCTCACCTCTCATCCACATCGGGCCGGTGGTGTCCAGGAAGCCCTTGAGCTGCGATGCCGCTCCTCCGAACCGGGTGGGTGAGCCGAGTGCGATGCCGTCGGCCCAGCCGAGGTCGGTGAGGTCGGCGAGGTCGTCGGTGACGGACTCCAGGTAGGCCCGCCAACGTGGGTTGGCGTCCACGGCTGAGCGTGGTGCGGTCTCCGCGACTCTGCGCACCCTGACCGAGGCGCCGACGGATTCGGCGCCGGCGGCGAGCGCGTGCGCCATCGCGGCCGTGTTGCCGGTCGCGGAGTAGTAGACGACGAGGACGTTCGTCATGAGCCCACGCTCCGAGCCAGCGTCACCGAGGGCGACTCGCCGTACTGCATCCGATACTGCTGCGAGAACCTGCCCGGGTGCGGGATCCCGCAGCGGTACGCCACAGTCGCGACGGTGGTGGTCTGGGGCGTCGACGTGCGCAGCATGTGGCGCGCGTGGCGCAGCCTCGTCAGCCGCAAGAGCTCGGTCGGGCTCGTGCCCAGCGCCCGCTGGACGCTGGCCTGCAGCTGGCGCACGCTCAAGCCGGTCACCCGGGCCATTTCCGCGACCGTCACGGGCATGGCGTAGTGCGTGTCCAGCCAGTCGATGAGGACGTCGACGCGCACGTCTCCACACGTGTCCACGGTCGGCTTTTCGGCACGGGCCGTGGAAAGCACCAGCGCGGTCAGGAGATTGGACTCGACTGCACGCACGAAGGCTTCCCGGACCGGTGCGGGTGTGACGTCGGGAAGGTTGTGCACGGTCCAGGCTTCACGGCACGCCTGGGCCATCAGGTCGTTGCGGCCGGAGACGGTGACGTGGTCGCCGTCCGGCACGACGAACGGCACGACGTCGTCCCGGTCGGTGAGCGACGACGTGCCTAGGACGAGTCGCCGATGGTCGGTCAGGTGCTCGGCCTCGGCCGAGACGACCCATGCTCCCGCCCAGGAGTCGGGTTGCATCAGGGTCCGCTCAGCGCGGGCGAGGAGGAAACCCTCGTCGTATGTCGTCGCCTGCCTGTGCCGCCCCTGCTGGACCTGCATCGGGCCGAGCGGAACCGTGGCGACGGTGCGGTCGCCGGTCGGCGGCGCCTCCACCACCACCTCGCCTCCGTAACGGACGAAGACGAGGCGGCAGTGGGGCAGGTTGAGGATGTCCACCCGGCCAGACAAGCTGCCCGACCGCTGGGTCACCTCGTGCGGGGTCGTGTGTGCGGCAACCTCGTCGCGGAGCACCGTGCTCCGGTCGCTGACGACCGTCAGGCGCGGTGCCGCGCCGAGGTCCCCGTCGACGCCCCCGGTGTCGGTGGCCGACTCAGAGCGGGACCCGGACACCCTTGGCCTCCAGGCGGGGGAGCACCTCTTGAGCGAAGTACGGCAGCTCGTCGGCGTAGTCGAAGAACGACAACGTCATGCCGCCGAAACCGGCCTCGTGGTACCGCTCGATCTCGTCGGCCACCTGGTCAGGGCTGCCGATGATGGGCACGGAGCCGTGCCCTGCGGCGAACCGGCCGCGGAACATCTGGAGCATCTCCTTGGTGAACGACTGGGCGTGCAGGCCCTGCAGTCGCATCAGGTTGTCCACGGCGGACCAGTCGGCGTGCTCCTCGGCGTAGTACTGCAGGAACTCTCGGGCCTCCTGCTCGGTCTCCCGGACCACGCAGTGTCCGAGCGTGAAGACTCCGGCATCGCGGCCGTAGGCATCCTTGGCGCTCTGCTTCACGGTGTTCACGATCTGGGCGCCGTCCTCCGGACCCCCCACGATCGTGAACACGAAGTTGGCGTTCCTGGCTGCGAAGTCCCGGCCCTGGGTGGACGAGCCTGCGTTGAGCACTGGCAGGGTGCCGTCGTACGGCTTGGGCATCCCCTCGACGTGCTTGAGCTGATAGTACGTCCCGTCCCAGTCGAAGGACCCCTCGGTGGACCAGATCTTCTGGACGATGTCCAGCCACTCCTGGGCCAGGGCGTAGCGGTCGTCGTGCCCTTCCGGCAGCTCGACGCCGAAGGTGTCGTACTCCGGCTTGTTCCAGCCCGCCACGACGTTGATGCCGGCTCGTCCGTGCCCGATCTGGTCGACTGTGGCCATCTGCTTGGCCACGACGATGGGGTGATTGAAGGCTGTGTGGATGGTGGCGAAGACCGAGATGCGCTTCGTGGAGGCCAGCAGACCCGCGGCCCAGGTCTGAGGATCGAGGACGCCCTCGTGGAAGTTGGTCTCGCCGCCGTAGCCGATCCAGCGGGCGATCGGTAAGAGGAAGTCGATCCCGACCTCGTCGGCGATCTTCGCCATCCGCAGGTTGTCGTCCCAGCTGCCGGTCCAGCGGTCGGGCGCCTTGGTCACGGCGAGGCCCGAGGAGCAGTTGGACGAGAAGAGGCCGAGCTTGAAGCCCTTGCCGTCGAGGATTGCCTTGGTCACGAAAGCCTCCGAAGGTGTGCGACCCGGGTGAGGTGATGGGTCGGGCGTTGGATGGGATCCACCATGACCTCGGTCACATAGGGCAATCTATCCGCCGGGCGCGGACTCCTGTCCGCTAGGCGTTGTCAGGCAGGACCGCGAAGCCCTGCACCTCCACCAGCGCCTCGATGTCCCATAGACGGCTCACTCCGATCCCGGCCATCGCTGGGTAGTGCCGACCGATCAGGCGCTTCCAGACCTCGCCGATCTCTCGGCTGTTGGCCTTGTAGTCCTCCATGTCGACGATGTAGATCGTCAGGCTTGCCAGATCCTCCGGTCCGCCCCCGGCGGCCTCGAGCGCCGTGAGGAGCGAGGTCAGGGCTCTCTCGAACTGCTCGACGACCGTGCTGCCCACGATGGTGCCGTGCTGGTCCAGCGCCGTCTGGCCCGCCAGGAAGACGGTACGGCCGGAGCCGACAACGGCATGGCTGAATCCGCTCGGCGTGCCGAGCTCCGGCGGGTTCACTGAGGTGATGCTCATGACTGGACAGCCCCTCCGTCGATGTTGATGCCCTGCCCCGTGATGGCGCCGCTTCGCACGCACAGGAGCACGGCGTCGGCCACCTCGTCGGGGGTGATGAGTCGGTTGATCGGCTGCTTGGCGTCCAGGGCCGTGCGCGCCTCCTCCGGCGTACGGTCGCTCTTCTCGACGATCCCGCGGACGGTGGTCTCGGTCATCGGGGTGTCGACGTAGCCGGGGCAGACCGCATTCACGGTGACCCCCGAGCGCGCCGTCTCGGCGGCTGCGGAACGGACCAGGCCCAGGACGCCGTGCTTGCTCGCGGTGTACGCCGAGATGTACGGCTCACCGATCTTCGCCGCCACCGAGGCGATCACCACGACGCGCCCGTGCTTGGCGTCGAGCATCGCGGGAAGGGCGCGGCGGATGAACCGGAAGGGAGCCGTCAGGTTCAGGTCGATCATCTGCTGCCACTGCTCGTCGGTCGTGCGGACGACGGAGGCGGACACGCCGGCCCCAGCATTGGCGACGAGCACGCTGACCGGACCCCAATGCGCCTCGACCTGCTCGAAGCACGACTCGACGAACGCCGGGTCCGTGGCGTCGCCCTGAACCACCAGAGCGGGATGAGGACAGTCGGCTGCAGTCTCCTCGAGCTCGGCCTTGTTGCGGGAGGTCAGAGCGACCCGGTGTCCGGCCTCGCTGAGCCGGACGGCGATGGTGCGACCGATGCCGCGACCCGCCCCGGACACGAGTGCGACGGGCAGGTCCGTGGGCTCGGTCATGGTTTGGAGTTTGCCAAATGTTTGTTACGACCGTCAAGATAGCGACATATGAACGAGCTACAGGATGTCTACCTCGTCGACGCGGTGCGGACGGTCTTCGGCAAGAACCGGGGAGCGCTTTCCGGCATCCGCACCGACGACCTCGCCGCCATGCCTATCAAGGAGCTCGTCGCGCGCCATCCGGGTCTCGACCCGGCCAGCATCGACGACGTCTACTACGGCAACACGAACGGTGCCGGTGAGGAGAACAGGAACGTCGGCAGGATGGCTGCCCTCCTCGCCGGCCTGCCGACGTCGGTCCCGGGAGTGACGGTCAACCGGCTCTGTGCGTCAGGCGCTGAGGCGGTCGTCCAGGCTGGGAGGGCTGTCGCCACGGGTGAGGCCTCGCTGGTCGTGGCCGGGGGAGTGGAGGGGATGAGCAGAGCGCCCTACGTCCTCCAGAAGCCCGACGAGGCGCTGCCGCGCAGCATGGAGCTGCACCAGACCACCGTCGGGTGGCGAATGGTCAACCCGCTGTTCCCCGAGCACTGGAGTGACTCCCTCGGTGCGTGTGCCGAGCGCGTCGCCACGGAGCTGGGTATCGGCCGCGACGAGATGGACGCGTACGCCGCGCGCTCGCACCAGCTGGTCGCTGCGGCCTACGACTCCGGGAAGCACGACGGGTTCGTCCTCCCGGTCAACGGCCTGGGACGCGACGAGAGCCTACGTCCCTCCGCGTCCCCCGCGACCCTCGCTGGGCTGGCTCCGGCCTTCACCCGGGACGGATCGGTGACCGCGGGGAACTCGAGTCCGGTCAACGACGGCGCGCTCGCCACCCTCGTGGGTTCCGGCCGAGCAGTCGAGCAGCTCGGCGTCGAGCCGCTGGGCCGGATTCTCGGGTCGGCGACCGTCGGGGTCGAGCCAGACCGGTTCGCCCTCGCACCCGTACCGGCCATCGCCAAGCTTCTGGACCGGCACGGTCTGGACTACGGCGACGTTGACCTGTGGGAGGTGAACGAGGCCTTCGCCGCGGTCGTGCTCGCCTGCCTCCACGAGATGCCGAAGGTCGACCCAGAGGTCGTCAACGTCAACGGTGGTGCCATCGCCATCGGCCACCCGCTCGGCGCGTCCGCGCCCCGCGTCATCGTCGACCTCTGCCGTGAGCTCAAACGTCGCGGCGGCGGGATCGGCGTCGCCTCAGCCTGTATCGGTGTCGGTCTCGGCCAAGCCGTGCTCGTCCAGGTCGACTGACCGCGCTTCTGTCCGTCTAGCCTCGAAGGAGTCACCCATGATCCACCCCAAGGAGTTCACCGACGTCACCTACGAGGTCGAGGAGGACGCCTACGCTGTCGTCACCATCAACCGTCCCGATCGGTTCAACTCCTTCCGCGGGAGAACCGTCGACGAGCTGATCTCCGCCTTCAAGCACGCGTGGGCAGACAAGCGTGTCGCCGCCGTCATCTTCACAGGGGCCGGGGACAAGGCGTTCTGCGCCGGAGGTGACGTCAAGGAGCGCGCGGAGACCGGCTCCTACGGTGAGACCGAGAGCGGCATGTTCGAGATTCAGACCCTGCACGAGGTCATGCGCAACATGTCGAAGCCGGTCATCGCCGCTGTCAACGGCGTCGCGGTCGGCGGGGGACACGTCCTCCACGTACTGGCGGACCTCAGCATCGCCTCGTCGACCGCCCGGTTCGGCCAGGCCGGGCCGAGGGTCGGCTCGTTCGACGCGGGCTACGGCTCGGCGTACCTCGCGCGCGTCGTCGGCGAGAAGCGGGCTCGGCAGCTGTGGTTCCAGCTCGACCTCATCGACGCCGAGCGCGCCGAACGGTGGGGCCTGGTCAACGAGGTGGTGCCTCCGGAGGAGCTGCTGGACAAGGCGCGGGAGTACGCCCGCAAGATCGCTTCCTACTCACCGACTGCGATCCGGTTCCTCAAGCACTCCTTCAACGCCGACACCGACCACCTCGCCGGCATCGGCAACGTCGCGTTCGCCGGCCTCGACCTGTTCGTGCATTCCGAGGAGGGCATGGAGGGAGCCGCCGCGTTCGCTGAGAAGCGGCAGGCCGACTTCTCACGCTTCCGGTGAGAGCCGCTTGACGCTTCTCACCGGATGGCCTCCCGGACCCGCCGATCACGGGTCCGTGGAGTGGCTGGTTCTCGGTCACTTGGCTTGCCGCCTCCGGTCATCGGCGCTTCGCTCATGACCTCCGTGCGAGCGTGGGGAATGCGTGCGGAAGTTGAGTGGCACAGCGATGCAACCGCAGGTCACGGCCTGGGCAGCGTCGTTCTGGAAATCCGTCGGCGTATGCCTGCGCAGGTTCGAATCCTGCACCTGCCACACAGCGGAAAGGGGCTCTGGCCTGGGCGTTTGCCCGTCGGGGGCCCTTGGCCGTAACCGGTGTCCGGCGCTTCGCCCGGTCCGCGCCACCAAGCCTCTGACCTGCGGAACCGCCGATCCGCTGGCTGTCAACGTCTGGGCCGTGGGGAACACGGGGGATAGTTTCTGGTGCCGAGCACCGAGCCGAACCGACAAACCACCTCTGACCTGCGCCTTCGTTCGGGATGGGGTATGCAACGGCGACGGACCAACACTCCGTCGCCGTTAACGATTGCCGTGACTCGTTCCGGTAGGGGACGCTGGCAGCAGGCGTTCTGTCGGAGCGCCGGCGCGAGGATCATGGTCGTCTGGGAATCTCGATGCTAGGGATTCCGGAACAGCTCGGGGTGCTTGCGCAGCTCTACCCTGGTGCGCCGGATGTGGAGGGCGAAGACGTCCTCTGCTGCCGAGCTGTCGCGGTGCTCGATGGCCTCGACCAGGAGTCTGTGCTCGGAGTTCGTCACCCAGGAGCTGGAGCCGCCCGAGAGCCGGATGAACTCTCGCCTGTAGTGCTGGGTGGTGTCCCAGAGTCGTTCCACCATGGTGGCCAGGAGCGTGGTCTGGTGTCCGCGGTAGCTGGTCCAGTGAAGCTTCCGGTCCAGGGCCAGGAACTCCACGGCGTCCTCGGTGGCCTCGATCGCCTCCTGGGTCTTGTGGAGCTCGGCGATGTCGGCCTCGGTCAGACGCGGCAGCGAGTCGAGGAGGAGCAACGGCTCGATCCGCTCGCGGATCTGGTAGCTCAGGGACAGGTCGCCTGGCGTCATTTCCGCGACCCACGCACCAGTGTTGGCGCGGAGGCCGACCAGCCCCCTCGACTCCAGGATGCGTAGCGCTTCGCGCACCGGCACCCGGCTGGCGCCGAGCTCGGCCGCCAGCTCCTCTTGCTTGATCCGGGTCCCGGGTGCGAGTTCTCCGCTCAGGATGCGTGCGGCGATGACCTCTGCGACCCGCTGACTGGCGACCGGGTTGCCGCTCGGAGTACTGGCCATGTGTCCTCTGCTCGACAGGTGCTGTGCCGGGTCAACAAGCCAATGTTCTTCCTCGACATCACCCGCGAGAACTGGCAGAAGATCATGGACGTCAATGCCTGGGGCACCCTGAACTGCATGCAGGCCGCAGCCCGGCCGATGAAGGCACAGGACAAGCAGGACTACCCCTACAAGCTCATCAACGTCGGCTCGATCCTCTCCCGTGAAGCCTTTGACGACGTTGGTCGTCTACTCGGCCAGCAAGCACGCCGTCCTGGCCAGGACCAAGGGTGGTGCCAAGGCCCTCATCGAGCACAACATCACAGTCAACGGCTACGGGCCGGGCGTTGTCCGCACCGAGTTGTGGGAGCAGCTCGACAAGGACCTCGTGGAGATCGGCAACTTCGAGAAGCCGGGGGAGTCCATGGACTCGCTCGCCGAGGACATGATCCTGATGCAGCGGTACTCCTACCCCGAAGACGTCGTGGGCACCGCCTCCTTCCTCGCGAGCTCCGACAGCGACTACATGACTGGGCAGCTGATCATGATCGACGGCGGCATGGTGATCCAGTGACCCAGTTTTCGACGAGACCCTGGCGGCAGTGCCCCGCGGTCTCCTCATCGGCACCGGCTGGGTCACCCACCGACGTGACCTTCGAGGTCACCGACCCGGCCAACGGCCAGGCGCTCGCCCAGGTCGCGGACGCCGGTATCGCCGAGGCGCTCGACGCCGTCGCTGCTGCCCACGAGGCGTTCGGTGTATGGGCGGCGAACGCCCCACGCGCACGGGCTGAGGTGCTACGGCGGGCCTACGAGATCATGTCCGCCGAGCTCCAGCAGTGCGCCCGGTTGATCGTGCTCGAGAACGGCAAGGCGTGGAGCGACGCGATCGGCGAAGCGGCATACGCCGCCGAGTTCTTCCGCTGGTTCAGCGAGGAGGCGTCTCGCGTCCCCGGCGACTTCCGCCTCGCCCCCCACGGGGACAAAACGATCATCGTCAACCACCAGCCGATGGGCGTGGCGTACATGATCACGCCCTGGAACTTCCCGGCCGCGATGGCCACCAGGAAGCTCGCCCCTGCCCTTGCGGCAGGCTGCACCGCGGTTCTCAAACCGGCGGCGGAGACCCCGCTCACCGCACTATGGGTGGCCGAGGTCCTGCGCCGGGCCGGCGCCCCGTCGGGTGTGGTCAACGTGATCACGACCTCCCATCCCGGTCCGGTCTCCGAGTCCGTGCTCGCCGACCGCCGGACCGCCACCCTGTCGTTCACCGGTTCGACCCTTCGTCGGCAAGCTGCTTCTCGAGCAGACCGCCCGGCGGGCTCTGCCGGCCACGATGGAGCTGGGCGGCAACGCCCCGCTGCTGGTCCTCGAGGGTGCCGATGTAGAACGGGCCGTCGAGGGGGCGGTGGTCGCCAAGATGCGCAACAGCGGCTCGGCGTGCACCGCGGCCAACCGGTTCTACGCGCACGAGTCTCTCGCGACCGAGTTCACCGACACGTTGGAGCGGGCGCTCGGCGCCCCCAAGGTCGGCAGTGGCCTTGACCCCGCCGACGATGTCGGCGCGGGGACAAGGTGCTCGACCTCGTCCGCAAGGCTGAAGAGGAGGGTGGCGCTGCGTCCGCGGCTTCCGAGGCTCCTGCGGAGGGTGCCTTCCTTCCGCCGTACGTCGTCCGTGGGGTGACCCATGGACAGACGCTGACGCGCGAGGAGATCTTCGGTCCGGTCGCCCCGATCATCACAGTCCAGAGCACCGACGAGGCTGTGGAGATGGCAAAACGACACCGAGTACGGACTGATCTCTTACGTCTTCGCCTCCGACGCAGGGGAGGGCATCAGCGTCGCGCGCCGGATGGACTCGGGGATGGTCGCCATCAACCGTGGGGTTGCGTCGGACCCGGCAGCGCCGTTCGGTGGCATGAAGGAGTCCGGCCTGGGTCGCGAGGGCGGCTTCGCCGGCATCCACGAGTTCCTCGAGACCAAGTACATGGCGGTCGACCTATGAGCTCGGCGGCCTTCCTCGGTCTCGGCCGGAAGGAGCGGCGGGAGCGGTTCCACACGGCAACGTCGTGGCCGGCCTTGACGTGCTCTCGATTGGCCAACGACGCGGTCAGGTTGAACCGCTCGCGGACCGGCGTCCTCACTCCTGGGCGCCGCGACCGGTGGCCATGACACCTGGTCAAGCGAAACCTCACCGCCGATGTTCCGAACCAGTTGTGGCTGGCGACATCACCGAACACAAGCCGCTGCATACCTACTGAAGGAGCACGGCATTCGAACCAACTTGAAGCACGATGGCCTGCCAACTCCGGTGACCCCTGACCAATCGGGGCGCACGTCCGCACCGGCCTCGGTCAGGAGTCTGGCGTGGATCTTGTCCCAGGTGACGTCGATGGAGAAGCGATGGTCACTCTGTTCAGTCGGGGCGCTACCTGCCGCCCAGCCCAGGCTATTGGTTCAACGCGTACGCGAGAGCGCCTGCGAACCCAGCCGAGGTGAGTGACCCAAGAACGCGCGCTCGCGCGGGGACGCCACCAGCGGCCGCGACCATGACGGCGTCCGCGGCGTTCATTGCGGCGCTCATGGTCATCAACTTCTGCTTGTTCTCAGTGCCTTCCAGGGTGAACACCAAAGCTCCGAGGACGGCCGTGCGGGTGCCCCAGATCCGCGTCATCGTTCGCACGTTTGCCTCGTTCGGCACGCCGTACATGCCGAGGAACAGACGTGGAGTCAGAGCCGCAATTGCACCGAATGCGACGGATCCGATCCCCACTGACTTCTGGATGTCATCTGCACCAGCCACGATCTTCTCCCCGGCTCGCCTCGAAGCGGCGCCGCGCCGCATGAGTTCACGCTACGGATTCACGCCGCGTCGGTCCAGGGGGTCAAGACCATGGCTTTATGGGCTACGCAATGACGCAGCGTTGAGACGTAGGGACTGGGCAGGTGCCAGTTGCCCGTCCTCGGGGCAAAGGTTGTGCAGCGTCGCGAATTCGTGCCGGAGTTGGGCGGGGGAGCGGTGAGCCCGCAGATCCCGGCGTGGGCAACGACGTTCTGTAGATCCGTCGGCGTATGCCTACGCAGGTTCGAATCCTGCACCTGCCACCGAGTGACGAGTCGTTCCGCGCGGCCCCGCATGGCCGTGCGGAGGACGACTCATGACCTTGCTTCTCGGGAGCTCCCTTGGGAGTCGCAGTGTCGGCGGGGTGCCGTGCCTAAGTCGACCAGGCCGGCGTCGGCAACAGTTGTCGGCTGTTGCCTCCGAGCGGGTCTTCTGTCGACAACCCCGACACCCGCGCATCCGTTTGAGCCGCCCCTAACGTCTCGCTCGCCCCCGCGTGACGAGGCCCTGACGCAGGACCGCGTCGCGGACTTCTGGGCGGTCCTCGACTTCATCCTCCCGTCCGAGCCCGTGATCGAAAGGCATGCTTACCACTAGCGTCGGGGAGGTCCGAGACCGCCTCACCAGCACAGGGGTGCGGCGGTCCTAATCCACACAGATGAGAGCTCCTGACCGTTGCAGCTGAAGCTCGTTCTCACGGGCGTGGTGACCGCAGAAGACCAGGTCCAGGCCCGACCGCACGACTACATGCACGACTGCCTGTGCGCAGCAGCGGTCGCATCGCTCGTCGACGAGGAGACGCCGGACCGGCGGTGATACAGCGTCTTGCACGAGAGTTCTGGAGCGTGCCATCGGTGCCTCCTGGAAGACATCCCACACCTCGGACGGCACACTGCAGATCATCCTTGAGGGATGATGTCGCTGGACCCCGTGACTTCGCGGTCTCTCGGGCGGGCCGGGGAGTCTCTCCGCCGCGCACTCAGAGCAGCCGGGACAGGAGCCTGAAGACCGAGTTCCGCAGTCTCTCGCGCCCGCTGAGGCGTGACAGCTCTGCCATCGTGACCTCAGAGCAGGCGCGGATGTCCTGCTCGTACTGGGCGGCATTCGCGGTGGCGATCGCCTCGTCGTAGAACACCGAGACGACCTCGTCGTGAAGCAGGAGGCTGCGGATGTCCCAGTTGCACGTGCCGATGATCGCGACGTCGTCATCGACCGTCACGGTCTTGGCGTGCAGGAAGCCCGCGTCGTACTTGTAGACCGTCACCCCCGACGCGAGAAGCCTGTTGAAGTACGTGTGGGCCGCGTAGAAGGGGACCTTCTTGTCCGGTACGCCGGTCATCATGAGCCGTACGTCGATCCCGCTGGCGGCGGCTACGCACATCGCAGAGAGCAGGGGCTCGTCCGGCACGAAGTACGGGGACTGGATCCAGACGCGGTGGCGGGCATTCATCAGAGCCACCAGGAAGACGTCCCGGATCGTGGGGAAGATCGTCGACACGCTGGAGTAGAGCACCTGGACGGGTACACCGGCCTCACTCCGGTCGTCGAGACCGGGGAGGCACCCGGTGGTCAGTTCCTCGGTCCGTCCGTTTCGCAGCCACGTCGCGGCGAAGAGCGAGAGGTACGGCGCCACGACCGGTCCTGACATGCGGAAGTGGGTGTCTCGCCAGGCGTCGAAGCGGGGACCGCCGTCGATGTACTCCTGCCCCATGTTCATGCCGCCGCTGTAGACCACACGGCCGTCGATGATGGCCATCTTCATGTGGTTGCGGTAGTTGAGCTGTGACACCTGTTTGTAGCAGGGGACCACCCTGGCGCCGGCTCCTGCGAGCTGCTCGAGCTCGTCCTTCTTGTAGGGCAGGGAGGAGAGCCAGTCGTAGATGATGTTGACTTCCACTCCCGCGTGCAGACGGTCGAGCAGGATCTCGGTGACCTCTGCAGTCAGGCGGTCCTTCTCCCAGATCAGGTACATCAGGTCGACGTACCGTTCAGCGGACCGGAGGTCTGCCAGCAGGTCGTGGAACTTCTCGGCGCCCGTGAAGTACAGCTGCACCTCGTCTGCCGCCAGGGGGGCCACCCCCGCTTCGTATGTGCCCGTCTGCTCGATCCTCCGCCTTGGGGCCCCCGGGTGGTCGGCTTTCGCAACAGCGAGGAAGCCGGAGCTGTCTGCCGCAACGGCCGTCGGATCACGCCCTGCAACCACCGACGGCCGCATGACGTCGGAGGACTTGACTGCTTTGCGGCGGTGGTCCCGTCCGACGAAGAAGTACGCAACGATCCCCAGGATCGGGACGAGCAGGATGACGAACAGCCAGGCGAGCACGATGGTCGGCTCGCGGTCATCGGTCACGAGGGCGTAGGCCACCCCGATGACGGCAACAGCGGCAAGCGCCCACAAGACCCAGGCGGCGACGGTCGCGAGCTCCACAACGAGTGGCTCCATCTCGGGCTCGGGATGGTGGCAGGCGCGTGATGTGCCGCCCGCCGCACCTCAGGGCTGGGCTATGTCCCGACCATGCGCGGTGAGCGCCCAGATCACGAACACGTCGAAGGCGATGACGACCATGCTCCACAGCGGGTAGAAGGGCATCCACAGGAAGCTCGCGATGATGCTCACCCCGGCAAGGATGACGGCGATCGTTCGAGCCCACACCGCTCCTTGGAACAGGGCGATGCCGGCCAGGGCGACGATCGTGCCCGCGATGAGGTGGATCCAGCCCCAGCTGGTCACGTCGAACTGGAAGATGTACTCCTCGCCGAGCACGAAGAAGTCGTCGTTGAAGAGCGCCACCAGTCCCTGGATGGCGTGGAAGATGCCCACCATCACCATCAAGATGCCGGCGGTTGCGGTCAGCGCGACGGCGCCTTCGCTGTACTCGGGCTGCGTCGTGGGCCGGTCCGGTGCCGAAGTGGCCATCAGAATCCTCCGTCTGGTCCCGTGCCTGGTCAGAGCACAGAGATCGGTGCGACCGAGTCCAATCTCCGCCCCTTGAGCGGCTCGCGCGTCATCCGCCGCGGGTGATTCCGTCGCACGTCCTGGCCGACGCCGTAGGTCGCCGTCGGCTCAGACCTTGCCGCTCAGGATGCGACGGAAGTACGTCGACGGCAGGACGTAGCGGTCCATCCACCACAGGGCTCGGCTGGGCCGAACGAGGTCGGGGAACGGCACCGTCGGCGCCGGGCGGCCGTCACGGTCGTCGGTCGTTGCCCCGACCGTCGCTGTCGACGTCAACGGGTCAGCGGACCGGGCAAGACGAACAGGTGGTTCGGCCCCTTCTTCCAAATGAACGCGCAGCGCTGGACGCGCTCCTCGCCTGCGACTTTGACGGCGCGCCGGAGCTTCGGTGGCAGGCAGCCCTGGTCATGGCCGAGGGGACCGGCCTGATCATCGACCTGGTCGTCGACTCGGCATTTCCCGCGGCTCCGGTCAGGTCCCGCGTGCCGATTGGCGCTCCGGTTCGTGGGGACGACGGCGTGCTCACGAACGGACTGATCCGCTTCGCCGATGAACGTCGTCTGTCCGGGCTGGAGTACTGGTGGACGACAGACGAGATGCCGGATTCCTTTCCCGCGACGGACGAGATCGGGGCACCAGAGCCGCGAATGTAGGCGCTCGCTCACCGGCACGTCAGAACATCACTATCCGCGGCTTGTCAGTGCGTCGGCGCCGGCTGGCTGACCGGTCAGATACATTTCGGCCGAACTGGTGGCAATCTCGGCTTCACGCTACGGAAATGAGGGCGGTGCGGGGCGCGATGGTAGTCGAAGACGTCGTGATGCTTGGCATGATGGCCAGTGACAACTCGGCGACCGAGGCAGCAATCGCTGACGCGCTCGTGGACGACGGTGTCTACCTCCGGTCCGCCTGGGCGGCGGCCGCGGCGACGATGGTGGCGATCACGGCGGCCATGCTGGAGTGGGCTGTGTATGACGATCTGACCCTGGGCGAGGCGCTGCTGGTTGCGTTCAAGACCCTGGAGCGCCGCGATGGGTGAGCACGCGATCCGTGCCGAGGGACTCGCACGGACCTTCCCGGGGGGCGGGGGCGTTCACGGGATAGGCCTCGACGTCGCGTACGGCGAGGTGCACGCACTGGTCGGGCTGAACGGCGCCGGCAAGACCACGCTGATGCGTCTGCTGCTGGGGATGCTGCGGCCCGAGTCCGGCACCGTCGCGGTCCGTGTGCCGTGGTCTGCAGTCGGCCATACCGTCGATGAGCCGTTCGGATATCCCGACCTCACCACCATCGCCAACCTCACCGTCGCCGCCCGCCTGCGGGGGGTGCCGAAGGCGGAAGTGGGCGAGGTCGTGGCGGCTGCCATCGCCGACCTCGGACTCGCGGCCTATGCCAGGCGCCGGGCTCGGGCCCTGTCCCAGGGCAACCGTCAGCGCCTCAACCTCGCTGCCGCGCTGCAGCACCGGCCACGCGTCGTGGTTCTCGACGAGCCGACAAGCGCTCTTGACCCGCGGGGGGTGATCTTGCTGCGGGAGGCGCTGCTACGTCGTGCGGCGGACGGGGCGGGTGTGTTGGTCTCGAGTCACCATCTCGACGAGGTTGCCCGAGTCGCCGATCGCATCACGGTGATCAACCACGGGGTGGTGATCGGCTGGCTGGACCCTGGGGGTAGGGACATCGAGCGGGACTTCTTCGCGCTGGTGCTGGCCGACGACGAGTCGCGTTCGGAGCAGGTGTCATGAGCCTGCCGCCACCGTCGGGCGCCACCGTTGTCGCCGTCGAGGGCCGCAAGGCCGCATCGTCTCGGGTGCTCCTGACAACCGGTGTGCTCCTCGTCGCCGGTGTCGGGATCCTGGCGGGCGTGATGACGGCGGCGGCCCGCGGTGGCAACGAGCAGATCCGCGCTCAGCTGGCCGGTTTCGCGGACGCCGACCCGTGGCCGCAGCTCGTCGGCGCCGCTTCCCAGATCACCGCGGCTGGTGGGTTCCTGGCCTTCGGCGTTGCCCTGAGCTGGCTCGTGGGGCGGGAGTTCGCCGACCGCACGATCGCGGGCCTGTTCGCTTTGCCAGTGTCGCGTGCGCAGGTGGCACTGGCCAAGCTGGCGGTGTTCGCGGGCGCCACGGTTCCGATCGCGCTGGTGCTCACTGCGGTCGTCCTCGTCGTCGGCCTGGCCTCCGGGCTCGGCGTCCCCGACCCTGACGCGTGGACCGGGCTCGTACGGCTGTTCACCCTCACGGTACTGACGGGGTTTCTCGCCTGGCCCGCGGCGTGGGTCGCGACGCTGGGGCGCGGGTTGCTGCCGGGGATCGCGGCAACCGTGGTGCTGATCGTGATCGCCCAGGTGTTCGCTGTCGCGGGTACCGGCGCGTGGTTCCCGGTCGCGGCGCCCGCGCTGTGGGCAGTTGCACCCGCGGAGGTGCACGCGGGCCAGTTGGCGCTTGTGGCTGTCGTACCAGCTGCCTCTGCGGCACTCACTGTGCGGGCGTGGTCGCGCCTGGAGCTCGACCGCTGAGCTGAGGCGGCGTGTGTGGAGGGTTGACAAGCTCCCCACGTGTCAACCGGGCCCTCCGCAGTGGTGGCCGAGCGTGGCTACTCGGCGTGGACCTTGGACGCCGTAGGGCGGCAGCTACCGGAGTCAGCAAGGGCGGGGTGCTGTACCACTTCCCCACCAAGGAGGCGCTTGTCGCCGCGCTTCTGGAGGAACTGACGACCGGGTTCGACGCCGATCAGACCGCCGCGCACGACGCAGACCCGATCGCCCCTGGAGCGTGGACGCGGGCCTACGTGACGGCCAGCATCGCCCCGCCGCAGGATGAGACAGCGCAACTAGCTTCCGTGGCGTTGCTCGCCGCGGTGGGGTACGACCCGTCCCTGCTCGAACCACTCCAAGCCCGCTACACCGACTGGATCAAGCGTTTGGACGACGATGGGCTGCCGGGTGTCGATGCGCACGTGGTGCGGTTGGCCGCTGACGGACTCTGGGCAGCCGACCTGTTCCAGCTTGCACCACCAGACCCGGCACTACGGGCGCGCATCCACGCGCGGCTTGCTGAGCTGGCAAGCGCGAGGGGCGCACCGTGACCATGCGCGCAGCACGACTTGCTTGGCCGGGGCTTGCCTTGGCGATCACTTTCGTCGATGACTTCGTTGCAGGACCCATTTTGGCGGCCACAGGCGCCTGGGTCGGCGGTCACGGTGGCATCGTGCTGGGGGTGGTGGTGTTCACCCTGCTTGTCGGCGTGCTGGTCGGATCTGTCGTGCTGGCCAGTCGCGGCATGGAACCCAGAGATCGAGCGCGGATCGACAAAGCGATCGTCTCTGCTTCCAAGCGACGCTTCATCGGCAAGCACGTGCACCGAGTTGGCGACGACCACCCCTGGTACACAGCAATCGTTGCCGCGGTGATCAGCCCCGTGTTGGCCGTGCTCCTTGCCCGAATGGTCCATCCATCCCAGAAACTCGTGCGCCCCACCGTGATAGCGGTGCTGGCCTACGGCCTGGCGTTCTCCCTGTTCTACACCGGCCTTGGGGCCGGAATCGGTGACCTGATCGCCTGACCAACCGCAAGAAGGCCCTACGCGCCCACGTAACACCGAGTCAACAGGCACTGACCCGACAGCCATACGCGTCCTTCTTGGCGGGATGCCCCAGGTCGCCAGTCGACCGGATATCGGCTGCTTGAGACTCAGTAGCCCTTAGGCAGCGAAGCGTCGCGGGGGGCCGCTCCGCGACGGGACCTGGCGCGGACCCTCTGCCAGCGTCGACGCTCACGCCTCGGACGAGCCCTCGCACCCGACGGTCTAGATTGGTTTCCGCACTTCAAGGGCACGCGCCCAACGCTCGCCGACAAACACGGGGCGACAACCCGGTCTGCGGTGAACCGCCACCGCACCGCTGCACGATCCCACAGAGGAGGCTCGGATGCCGGTGAGGCTCGACCACACGATTGTGAATAGCCGCGACAAGCAGGCCTCGGCATCGTTCTTGTCCGAGATCCTGGGGCTGCCCGCCCCGACGAGCTTCGGACCGTTCTCAGTGGTCCGGGTGGCGAACGACGTCTCGCTGGACTTTCTCGAGGAGGGGACGGTGCACCCGCAGCACTACGCGTTCCTTGTCGACGAGAACGAGTTCGACCAGATCCACGGGCGCATCCTGGCCCGCGGCATCCCCTACTGGGCCGATCCCGAGCTGCGTCGACCGCAGCAGATGAACACCAACGACGGCGGCCGCGGGCTGTACTGGCTGGACCCCGACAGTCACATCCTCGAGATCCTCACCGTTCCGTACGGCGGCTGGCCGAAGCAGGCAAGTCCTTAGCCGCGGGCAACAAGCTGCCAATAGGAAGCCTCGGGGACCTTGCTTGTGGTCGGCAGGCATGAACCCGCTGACGGAGTGACGCGGCTGAACGCCGGTCGACAGATATGTCGAGCAACGTTCGGGGCGTGGGGGCCTGCGTTGCTAGGCGATCTTTCGGTGGTAGGTGAGTGTGGCCAGGCCGTATGCGATGACGAGGATGCCGAGGCACCAGCCGAGTGCGATCCAGATGTCGCTGTCTACCGATTGCTGTGCGAAGAGGGCGCGGATCGCGTCAACGATGGAGGTGGCCGGCTGGCGCTCGGCGAAGGCGCGGACCGGGCCGGGCATGGTGTTGGTGGGCACGAAGGCCGAGCTGATGAACGGCAGGAAGATGAGCGGATAGGCAAAGGCGCTCGCCCCGTCGGTCGTCTTGGCGGTCAGGCCGGGGATGACGGCGATCCAGGTCAGGGCCAGGGTGAACAGGACCAGGATGCCGGTGACCGCCAGCCAGGCCAGCAGCCCGGCTCCAGAGCGGAAGCCCAGCAGGAGGGCGGCGAGGAGGACGACTCCGACCGAGATCAGGTTGGCGACCAGTGAGGTCAGCACGTGTGCCCACAGCAGCGAGGAGCGGGCGATCGGCATCGACTGGAACCGTTCGACAAGGCCGCCCTGCATGTCCTGAAAGAGCCGGTAGGCGGTGTAGGAGATGCCCGAGGCGATCGTCATGAGCAGGATGCCGGGCAGCAGGTAGGTCACATACGAGTCCGTCCCGGTCTCGATGGCGCCGCCGAACACGTAGACGAAGAGCAGCATGAAGCCGATCGGCATGATCGCGGTCGTGATGATGGTGTCGGGGCTGCGGCTGATGTGGCGTAGGGACCGGCCCAGCAGGGTCGCGGTGTCGCCGAGGAAGTGCTTGGTCATGATGAGGCCTCAGTAGTTGGTGCCGTCGGCGCTCGTTGCGCCGGCTTGCTGACGGTTCCGTCGTCACCGACGATGGCGAGGAAGACGTCCTCGAGACTTGGCTGTCTCTCGACGTACTCGACCTTGGCGGGCGGGAGGAGCTGTTTGAGCTCGGCGAGGCTGCCGTTCACGATGATGCGGCCATGGTGGAGGATCGCGATCCGGTCAGCGAGCTGTTCGGCCTCGCCCAGGTCCTGCGTGGTGAGCAGCACCGTTGTGCCACTCGCGGCGAGCTCCCTGACGGCCTGCCAGACCTCGAGACGTGCTTGGGGGTCGAGCCCGGTGGTCGGCTCGTCGAGGAAGATGACCGGGGGGGTCCCGATCAGGCTCATCGCGAGGTCGAGACGGCGCCGCATGCCACCGGAGTACGTCGAGACCTTCCGGGTGGCGGCGTCGGTCAGCGAGAAACGCGTCAGCAGGTCGTCTGCGATCTTGGGCGGGGCCTCCAGGTGTCGCAGCCGGGCGATCAGTGCGAGGTTCTCCCGCCCGGTCAGGACCTCGTCGACGGCCGCGAACTGGCCGGTGAGGCTGATCGAGGCCCGAACATCGGCAGCCTGCTTCGCGACGTCGAACCCGTTGACGCTGGCAGCCCCCGCGTCGGGCCGGAGCAGGGTGGACAGGATCTTCACGACCGTGGTCTTGCCTGCTCCGTTCGAGCCGAGCAGGGCGAAGATGCTGCCGCGGGCCACCTCGAGGTCGACGGCGCGGAGCACCTCCTGATCGCCGTACGACTTGGTCAGGTCCTGCACGACGATGGCGGTCATCACGACTCCTCTGCCGCGGCCCGGTCGATGGCCTCGGTCAGCCGCGCTCGCTCCTTGTTGATCCACTGGCCCTCGGCGTAGTTACGGAGGAACGTCTCGGCGAACTCGACGGGGTCGTCACCGACGATCGCGCGGATCGGGGTGCCGTTGGCGGCACTCTGCTCGAACAGGTCGGCAAGGTCCTCCAGCATCGACATCAGCACGTCGCCCTTGGCGATCGCCCCGAAGTACGTCAGGTAGCGCTCGAGTGCTTCGATCGCGGCTCGGTAGTTGCCGGGCATCTGCTTGGTGCGGGCTTTGTAGGCCCGCCACCGCTTCTTGTCGCCGAGGTCCCCGACGACCTTCTCGATGAGTGTCGAGATGTTCATGGTCACTTGCCCTTCTCGTGGAGCTGTTCGAGCTGCTCTGCGAGGAAGCTCCACGTCCTCCAGAACTCTTCGAGATAGTCGTGTCCCAGCGTGTTGAGCGTGTAGACCTTGCGCGGCGGGCCCTTCTCGGACGGGACCTTCTCCACGTCGACAAGCCCGCGCTGCTCGATACGAACCAGCAGGGCGTAGATGGTTCCCTCAGCGATGTCGGCGAACCCCATCTCGCGCAGCCGCGAGGTGATTTCGTAGCCGTACGCAGGGCCCACGGCCAAGATCGCGAGGACTACGCCCTCCAGCGTGCCCTTGAGCATCTCCGTCATCTGCTTGCCCATGGGGCCATGCCCTTCGCTACTCAGTGACACTTACTACTAGTAGATAGTAGCACTAGGTAGTGAGAGAGGCCATCCCTTCGATGAGTCGCACGGCCAGCGACGGGCATGAGCTCGGGAGTGCCGTCCGAGAGGTCGCACGGGTCGGAGCCGCTGCCTGCTGGGCGAACTGGCATACATCCAGCCAGTAACGAGGCTGTCGGGAGATCCGGTGTCAGCACGACACGCGGGGGTGCTGGGAGTCTCGGCAGTTGGTCCTTCGCCTTCCGGTGGGAAGGTGTGAGTTGGCTCTGCTCAGGTCTCCTTGTTCCTCGGTGGTACGGAGCGCCTCGCTCGAGCTCGCAGATGTGCGTCTGGTCCTGATACGGGAGTGACTCAGCGAACCTGTACGGCGTGCAGCGGTGATGTCGCTAAGACGTACCGCGCTGGGGATCTCGCACTAGCAGGGTGAGCTGTTCGCACGCTGAGCCGATCCAACACGAAACGGCGGTATCCGGAACGCACAGATGAGTTCCGGATACCGCCGCCAGTGTGTGTGACTACTTGACCTCGGAGCGGCGCAGGGAGAGCAGCCCGACGACGAGGGGAATGACGATCCAGATCATCGTGGTCGAGCCGAGCATCGCCCACT